>JBKJMN010000462.1:0-4207 GCA_046596405.1 Burkholderiales bacterium | reverse complement strand
TATTCTGGCGAGCACGGTGTACCAGCCGATTCCCAATCTCGCGCTGTCCGGCGCGACGCGCGCGGGCGTGGTGGCGTTCGCCAAAAGCCTCGCCGATGAAGTCGGCCGCGACGGCATTCTGGTCAACAATGTGTGTCCGGGCTCGTTATTGAGCGAACGCATGCTCGGTAACGTGACCGCGCGCGCGAAAGAGCTCGGCATTTCGCTCGAAGCCGCGTTGGCGCAGCGCGCCGAAGAAACTTCACTCGGCCGTATCGGCGACCCCAAAGAGCTCGCGCACCTCGTTGCCTTTCTCGCGTCGGGCAAGGCGAGCTATATGACCGGCACCACCATCCGCGTCGACGGCGGGCTCGTGCGCTCGGTGATGTAGGCGTCAACTATGCGCATGCGCGTTCTAGTGGTTTCTTTGTTCGCGTCGATTGTCCCGCCCGGCGACGCACTGGCACAGGCCGCGAAATACCCGGACAAGCCGATCCGCGTCATCGTGCCGTATGCGCCCGGCGGCGGCGCCGATATCGTGGCGCGCGTCGTTGCGCAGAAAATGTCGGAAATCTTCAAGCAGTCGGTTGTCATCGACAACCGTGCCGGCGCGGGCGGCGCGATCGGCTCGGAAATGGCGGTGCGCGCGGCGCCGGACGGCTATACGCTCGCGTTCGTGTCGGGCTCGTATACGACCGGCGTTGCGCTGATCAAGCCGCCGTACGATCCGGTCAACGACGTGACGCCGATCGTGATGGTCGGCGAAGCGAGCTCGCTCGCGGTCGTCCATCCCGGCGTGCCGATCAAAAGCGTGCGCGAGCTCATCGATTACGCGAAAACAAACCCCGGCAAGCTCAATTACGGCAGCGGCGGCACCGGCGGGTTCTCCCACCTCATCACGGCGCTGTTCGAGTTGATGGCCGATGTGCGCATGACACACATCCCGTATAAAGGCACGGGTCCCGCGCTGACCGACCTGCTCGGCGGTCAATTGCAGGTCATCTTCGGCAGCACGCCATCGACCGCGCCGCATGCGAAATCCGGCAAGTTGCGCGCGCTGGGCGTCACTTCGAAGGTGCGCTCGAGCGCATTTCCCGACGTGCCGCCGATCGCGGATACGGTGCCCGGCTATTACGCGCCATTGCTGTACGGTTTGTGGGGACCGCGCGGATTGCCGCAAGACGTGGTGACCCTGTGGAACACCGAGGTCGCCAAACTGCTGCGCACCGCCGACATGAAAGAGCGCCTGACGAGCGCGGGCATCGATGCCGCGGGTGGGCCGCCGGCGGAATTTCGCGAGGCGTTAAAAACCGACATCGAGCGCTGGCAGAAAGTCATCAAAGCGGCCGGCATCAAGGCCAACGAATAAATTTTCTATGAAAAAAACACCGCCACGCTTTGCAATTGCCACGCTGATTTTCTCGATCCCTTGCGCGCCCGCATCGGCGCAGCCCGCCTACCCGTCCAAGCCGGTGCGCATCATTTCGATCTTCGCGCCGGGCGGGGGCAACGACGTGATCTGCCGGCTGGTGGCGCAGAAACTGGCCGAGCGTTTGAAACAGCAGGTGTATGTCGAGAATCGCGTCGGCGCCAATGGCATCATCGGCAGCGAAGCGGCCGCGCGGTCGGCGCCCGACGGCTACACGATTACGCTGATCCCGAGCGGTCATGCCGTCAACGCGAGCATGTACCGCAAACTGCCGTTCGATTCGCTTAAGGATTTCACGACGATCACGCTCGCCGGCTCGAGCCCGCTGGTGCTCGCAGTGCATCCTTCGCTGCCGGCGCGCAATGTAAAAGAGCTTATTGCGCTCGCGAAGGCCCGGCCCGGACAACTCACTTATGTGACCTCAGGCGTCGGCGCTTCGGGACACCTCGCCGGCGTGTTATTCGAGACGATGACCGGCACGTCGATGGCGCACGTGCCGTACAAGGGTATGTCGCTCGCCGTGTCAGACCTGATGGGCGGCCAGGTGTCGATGACGTTCGGCACGAGTCTGTCGGTTATTCCGCATGTGCGCACGGGCCGCTTGCGCGCGCTCGCCACCACCGGGGCACAACGCTCGCCCGCTTTGCCGGACCTGCCGACCGTCGCCGAAGCCGGTGTCCCGGGTTACGAAGCAGGCCTGTGGTACGGCTTTGTCGGGCCCGCGAATATGCCGCCCGACATCGTGCAGCGGCTCAACGCTGAAATCGCCGCGGTGCTGGCGCTCCCGGACACGCGCGAAAAGCTCGCGAGCCAGGGACTCGATACGCGCTCGTCCACGCCGGACGAATTCGCGCGCCTGCTCGCTGCCGATATCACGCGGTGGGCGGCAATCATTCAGAAGCTGGGACTGCACGCCGACTGATCTGCGCCTCGTCGTCGCGATGAGCCAGACGTGTCGAGCTCATCGCCGCAACATGCCTGCTTGAGTGGCTTTAGAGTAACGCGGAACGTTAAGCAGCCGCATCCGCGCCGAGCACACTTTCGGCCACGTATTTTTTCAGCCAGCGTTTGCGCAGAATCAGGCCCTCCTGCCATACCGCTTCGATATTCGGCACGGTGGACGCTTTCACAGCGGGCGCGGCGAGCAGCGCATCGCGCCAGGCGGCGAGTCGCGGATATTTTTCGATCATGCCGAGCGGCTTCACCGCGTCCATAAATGTGTAACGCTGTAAAAACGGTGCATACGCGGCATCGACCAGCGAGAACCCGGGCCCGTTGAAATACGGTCCGGCATTGCCGCGCTTACCGAGTGCTTCGTCGAGTTTCGCAAACGGATCGGCGATTTTCGCGGCGCGCGCGGCGAACTCTTCCTCCGAATCGGCATAGGCCGTATTGGAGATGGCCGAAGCGAACGTCGTTACGTAGTCGGTCCATGCCCGGTTGCGCGCGCGCGCGAGCGGATCTTCAGGATGCAGGCGCGGCGCGACGGTTTCGTCGAGGAATTCGGCGATCGCATTCGATTCGAACAACGCCTCTTTGCCGTCGATCTGCAGCACCGGGACTTTCGAATGCGGCGAAATCGCGCGAAACCAGTCGGGCCGGTGGTCGCGATCGATGTAGGTGATTTCGTAGGGCACGTTTTTTGCGCGCAATACGATCGCGGCGCGCTGCACCCACGGGCACGTCTTGAAACTGCACAGCTTGAATTGCGCCATGTGATCTCCTCGATAACGGTTAGGCGACGAAAAACTTCATGTAGTGATCGTAAATATTGTCCGGCATCTCTTCCTGCATGTAATGACCGGCAGGCAGCGGTTCCCACGTCACGATGTTGATCGCGTACTGCTTCCAGATATCGAGAAATTCCTTCGCGCGTTCGGGCGGATGGCCGCGCGCGCCCCACAGCAGCATGAGCGGCATGGCGAGCTTCTTGTCCTTGTCGGCCGTGTCCAGCGTGAAATCGCAGGTCGCGGTGGCGCGATAGTCGCGGCACGAGCCGGTAATCGTCTTCAGCGTATAGCAGCGCACGTATTCGGCCAGCGCCGCATCGGTGAGAAAGCCCAGCCCGGTGCCGCCGCGGATCACCATGCGCGTCTTCAGGAAATACTCGGCCGGCACCGCGCTGATCAGGCGTTCCGGAAATGGTTCCGGCTGCGCCATGAAGCCCCAGTGCCAGGTGCCGATCGCCCAGTTCTTGGTGGTGTGCGTCCACACGTAATGATTAGGCACAATATCCATCAGGCACACCTTGAGGATGCGCGCCGGATGGTCCATGCACATGCGGTGCGTCGTGCGCGCGCCGCGGTCGTGGCCCGCGACGAAAAATTTCTCGTAGCCGAGCTGATCCATGATTTCGAGCAAATCTTCGGACATCGCGCGAAAGCTGTAATTGAGATGGTCGGCGCCCGGCTCGGGCAGCGAGCTGTCGCCGTAGCCGCGCAGGTCGGGCAGAATCACGTGATAATTTTTGGCGAGACGCGCCGCGATCTTGTACCAGCACGTGTGATTTTGCGGATTGCCGTGCACGAGCAGCAGCGGCGGGCCTGAGCCGCCGTGACGCAAGCGGATGACCGCGCCCCGGGTGCGCACGTCGAGGTGCGCGAAATCCGGAAAATGCGCAGCGACTTCGGCGCTGCCCCACCGCGTCGGATCGCGTTGATAATCGTCCGCCGTCGCGGTGGCCATCACGCGCAAGCCCGCCGCTGTCTGCTCCTTACCCATTATTGTCCGTCGATGGTTGCGCGTTATTTTTCGATTGTGTATGTTGGCTTTATAACACGCAATTCACCGCTCGATAAA
>JBKJMN010000147.1:0-2953 GCA_046596405.1 Burkholderiales bacterium | reverse complement strand
CGAAATTCGCCACAGAGGACACAGAGGGCACAGAGAAATTCAAAAAAGAAAAAATGAATAGCGTCGTTCTGGTTGGCTTTTCCTCTGTGAACTCTGTGCCCTCTGTGGCTAGCATTGCTTTTTCAGGCGTATCGGCGGTTAAGATCATTTCGGCAGCCCCGACGCGATGACGTCGTGCGTGTAGGTGTTGCGCCGGACTTCGATCCAGCGCCGGCAGCCGGACGAGTGCTGCCACAGCTCGTCATGCTCACCGCGCGGATTGTCGCGCAAGTACACATATGCGGCCCATTGCTCGTCCGTCAGCGACCCGGGCGTCGCGGGGCGGCGCACGTTCGCATCGCCGCCGTAGGTAAACTCGGTGACGTCGCGCGGTCCGCAATGCGGGCAGGGGATTAGAAGCATAAGAGAAAGGCGTGAGGCGTGAGGCGTGAGGGGTGAGGAGGAAAGACCAAGAATTGGGGCATGAAAACGGGTTTCGCCTCACGCCTCACGCCTGACTCCTCACGCTTCATCAATGCACCCATGGGTAAGGCCCCCCGCCACGTTCGTCGATGGTTTTACCGAGCGCAAAGCGGTCAAGCGTGAACGCCGCGTTGAGCTCGTGCGGCGCATCGTTCGCGATAGTGTGCGCGAAGCACCAGCCCGACGCGGGCGTCGCCTTGAAGCCGCCGTAGCACCAGCCGCAATCGAGATACAAATTGTCGAGCGGGGACTTGCCGATGACGGGACTGCCGTCCATGCTCATGTCCATCACGCCGCCCCAGGTGCGCATCATGCGCAGCCGGCTGAATGACGGGAACAGCGCGACCATCGATTGCACCGAGTGCTCGATTGCCGGCAGATTGCTGCGTTGTCCGTAGGAGTTGTAGCCGTCGATGTCCCCACCCATCACGAGCTCGCCCTTGTCGGACTGGCTGATGTAGAAGTGCACCGCGCCGGAAGTAACGACGGTATCGAGCACGGGCTTAAGCGGCTCGGAGACGAGCGCCTGCAGCACGTGGGTTTCGATCGGCAGCCTGAACCCGGCCATGGCGGCGACGTGGCCCGAGTGACCGGCGACCGCGAGCCCGATTTTTTTCGCCCGGATGATGCCGCGCGTCGTCTCGACGGCCGTCAGGCGATTGCCGTCGCGCTGAAAGCCGGTGACTTCGCACTGCTGGATGAGGTCAACGCCGCGCGCGTCGGCGCCGCGCGCATAACCCCACGCCACCGCGTCGTGCCGCGCCACGCCGCCGCGGCGCTGCAGGAGTCCGCCCATGACGGGGTAGCGGGCGTTCGGCGAGCAGTCGAGCAAAGGCACCAGGGCCGCAACCTCGTCGCGCGTGAGCAGTTCGGCGTCGATGCCGTTTAAGCGCATCGCATTGCCGCGCCGCGCGTAAGCATCAAGATCGGCATAGCTGTGCGCGAGATTCACCACGCCGCGTTGACTGAACATCACGTTGTAATTGAGGTCGGCTGACAGGCCTTCCCACAATTTCAGCGAATGCTCGTAAAAGTGCGCGTTCGGCTCCAAGTAGTAGTTCGAGCGCACGATCGTCGTGTTGCGGCCGGTGTTGCCGCCGCCCAGCCAGCCCTTTTCGATGACCGCGACGTTGGTGATGCCGTGGTTTTTAGCGAGATAGTAGGCGGTGGCCAGACCGTGACCGCCGCCGCCGATGATAACGATGTCGTACTCGGTGCGTGGCTCGGGACTGCGCCATGCGCGCGGCCAGCGCTCGTGATGGGTCAGCGCATTGCGGGCGAGGCTGAATATCGAGTATTTCATGCGTTGGGCGCGGCCGGCATAAGTCCGGGATGGAATCAGTTTTGATGATGCCTTGTCAACGGGCGGGCGTGCCCCATGAGGGAGCATTAGCAAGCTTACGCAATACAATAAGATCTGCTAATGTTATGCCTTGTACATTGCTGCGCCGTTGTGACGGCACTGGCGATTCAATACACTCTGATTTCAATCCCATCCGATGATCGAAGATCCAGGAGCCGGTAACATGATGAAACACGTGTGCGTTGCAGTCAGAATTGGTGAGGGCAAGGCGCCCGGTGAAGGCAATAGTTATTCTATTGCCAAGACGAGCAACGCGGCCATCGCCGATTCTGGCTGCAACCCTTCGGGCTGGCACGAGTTTTGGCACATGGCGTTGTCAAAAGATCCCTTGCTTAGAATGACTAAGCCGCGGGACTTTCTTCTAGCCCTGAGCCAAAATCGTGACAGCGCATCGCGCGTTTCATCATGTTACCGGCTCTAGATGCGCTCAAGGTTTTTCTCGCAGTGAGCACGTGCGGCAACATGACGAGCGCCGCCAAGCGGCTGGGACTGACGCAATCCGCGGTTTCGCAAAGCATCCGTCAACTGGAAGACAATCTGGGCACCGTCCTGCTCGACCGCGCGCAACGCCCGCTCACGCTCACCGCGGCGGGCATCGTGTTGCAGCGGCACGCCGTGCCGCTCGTCGAGGACGCATCCGCGCTGGCGACCGTGGTGCGTCAGGCCGGCACGTCCAAAGTGCAGGAGTTGCGCATCGGCATCATCGATTCGTTCGCGTCTACCGTCGGGCCCAGCCTGATTCGCTCGCTGCTCGAACAGGTCGAGCGCCTGTCTTTCCGGTCCGGACTCGCGCATGACCAGGCCGAAGGGCTTTTGAGCCGTAACCTCGATCTCATCATCAGCAGCGACGCGATGGATGACGTCGACGGCCTCGACCGCTATCGCATTCTGACCGAGCCCTTTGTGCTGTTGCTGCCCGAACCACTCGCGGCTGCCAACCCGCGGCCCGACCTGAAGGCGCTGGCGACCGGCCATTCGCTGATCCGCTTCTCGGCGCGTTCGCAAATCGGCGCGCAGATCGAACGCCATTTGCGGCGCTTGGGCGTCAAAGCGCCGCGCCTGCTCGAAGTCGATGCGACCGATGCGCTGATGGCGATGGTCGGCGCCGGTCTCGGCTGGGCAATTGCG
>JBKJMN010000096.1:0-11686 GCA_046596405.1 Burkholderiales bacterium | reverse complement strand
AGGCGGCGGCTTCAGGTCGCGCGCGCGCGCGGCAGTCGTGAGCACGATCGCGACCGCGCCCTGCACGGGGATGTCGCAATCGTAGAGGCACAACGGATGCGCGACCATGCGCGAATTCAGATACTCCTCGCGCGTGAGCGGCACTTTGAAATACGCATGCGGATTTTTGAGCCCGTGTTTGCGCTGGGTCACGGTGAGAGTCGCCATCTTCTCGCGCTGCTGGTTGTGCCGCTCGAGCCAGCGCGCATAGGCGACCGCGTGGAACTGACCCGGACCGCCGAATCCGTACGGCGCGGTGAATTGCAGCGGGCCATGCGCCTGCGCGCCAGGGAGGTTCTGGTAAGTGCCGCGCGGATTGTGCATCGCGCGCCACACCACCGCGTATTTGCACACGCCCGCGAGCAGCGCGTTGGTCGCCTGCTGCACCGCGCCGCCGATGTTTACCGAGCCGGTCTGGATGTGCCACGTGAGATGCGGCAGCTTCAGCATCGTCATCATGCAGTTGACCGAAACGATGCTGATGCCGTCCACCGTCGTGTGCCCGGTTGCCGGCAGCTCCGGATACGTCGCGAGCCCGTCGATGTCCGCCAGCATGAGCCCCGAATCTGCGACCGCGGCCTTCACCGCCTGCAGCGCGTGCGCGGCGAGCGGCGTTTCGGCCGATCGCGTAGCCGGCGAAAAACCCACGCCGCTCACGGCGATCCTGCAGCGGTTTTCCCACATCAGGCGGGCACCCCGGTGCGCGCGAGCCGGAACTGCGGCAGCGTGATCTCGTCGTTCAGCTTCTGGAACACCACCTCGACGCGGCGCCCGACTTTCGCTTCCGTAGGGGGCGCGTCGAGCAGATTGCCGATGAGCAGCGCGCCGGGCGCCGCATCGAGTTCGACGATGATGCTGGCGTACGGCACGGCCGCGGCGAAGCGCTGGTCGCCGGTGTGATACATGATCGTGTACGCGTAGATCGCACCGTGGCCGGCGACCGGCTCGAACTTCAGATCGATGCTCATGCAGTTCACGCACGTTGCATACGGCGGCTGCTGAAAATGGTGGCACGCTTGGCACCGCTGCAGCGCGAGCACGCCTTGCTTTGCCGCGTCCCAGAACGGTTGCGTCCATTCGTTCGGGACGGGGATCGGCCGCGTTACTTTGCTCCAGTCATTCATCGCGGCCGCGCCCGCTTATTTTGCCTGGCCGCGCGCGAGGTGCTCCGCTTGGTCGCGCAAGACGCTTAATTCGCCGATGATCTCTTTGTTCGGCACGAAATTGGCCGTCGAATCGGGCGATGGCGCCAAATCGCTGCGCGCGACCGCGATGACCGCAAGCATTTGCCGCGCCAGGTCGTTGCGCAGATCGCCGGGCGGGATCGATTTTGCATAGCTCTCCTGCTCGTCGAGCCATGGCCGCAATTCGCTAAGATTCAGATCAGCAGGCATGAAACCATCCTCCGACCGGCGCCGGCGGCGAAATTACTTTCCCGTCCACACCGGCTTGCGCTTCTCCATGAAAGCCTGGCGACCTTCTTTGTAGTCGCTGCTCGCGAAGCACGCGGCGACCGCGTCGTCGGCGAGTTTCTGATTGCGGTTCGCGGGATCTTTCACGTATTCGTCGATCACGCGCTTGGCCGCGACGATCGAGAGCGGCGCATTCCCGGCCATGGTTTCGGCATACGAATTCACAAACGATTCGAGCATAGAAGCCTGGCATACGTGATTGACGAGGCCGATGCGGTGCGCTTCGTAAGCGGGATAGCGGCGCGCCGTGAACAGGATTTCCTTGGCGAGCGACGGGCCCACGAGATCGATCAGTTGGGCCAGCGATTCGGCGCTGTAGCCGATGCTCAAACGGGCGGCGGGGATGCCGAATTGCGCGTCTTCCGAGCAGATCCTGAGATCGCAGTTCAGCGCGATCGCCAGGCCGCCCCCCAGGCACCAGCCGCGGATCATCGCGATCGTCGGCTTGCCGATGCCGCGCAGCGACGCGCGGAAGCCGGCGGTCATCCTGGTATAGGCGGCGATCTGCTCGGGCGTCGAGCGATTGCCTTCGTACTTGGAAATGTCGCCGCCCGACACGAACGCCTTGCTGCCCGCGCCGCGCAGGATCACGACGCGGATCGCCGGATCGTTCGTAAAATCATCGAGCACGTTGCCGGCCGCTTGCGACATCTCCGGCGAAATCGCGTTGAGCTTTTCCGGATAGTTGAACGTCAGCGTTCCGATCGGCCCGTTCTTGGTACCGAGGATCTTGTCTTTTTCGTCCGTCTCTACCGTATCCATGGTCTACCCTTTTTTAGATGACGCCTTTGGCGCGCATGTCCTGCAATTGTTCTATGGTGTAACCGACGGACGCCAGAACCTCGTCGGTATGCGCGCCGGCGTCGGCGGTGGCGTTGCGTATTTTCTTGCTCACGCCGGGCATGTTGATCGGCGACGCGACAAGCTTGATGTCGCCCAGTTTCTCGCTCTTCACCGGCGTAGCGATGCCCAGATGCTGGACTTGCGGATCCGCGAAGACCTTGTCGATGGTGTTGATCGGGCCGCACGGCACGCCGTTCGCCTCGAACAATTCGACCCAGTGCTGGGTCGGCTTGTGCCTGGTGATTTCCGCAATCGCGCCGTTGATGTCCGAGCGCAGTTTGCTGCGTTTTTGCTGCGTGTTCCAGTCTTCGCGGTCCTTCCATTCCGGCTTGCCCAAGGCGTCGCAGCAGCGCGCAAACACGCGCGCCGACGCCGCCGCGATATTGAATAATCCGTCGCTCGAGGGGAATACGCCCGTGGGCACGCCCGTCGGATGATCGTTGCCCGCCTGGCCCGCGACTTCGCCTTTCATCAGATAGCGCGACGCCTGGAAGTCGAGCATGAATATCTGCGCTTCAAGCAGACTTGTGTGCACCCAGCGGCCCACCCCGGTTGTTTCGCGTTCGAACAGCGCGGTCATCACCGCAAACGCGAGCAGGTTGCCTGCGGTCAGGTCGGCGATCGCGATGCCCACGCGCACCGGGCCCTGCCCCGGCAAGCCGGTGATCGACATGAGTCCGCCCATGCCCTGCACGATCTGGTCGACGCCGGCGCGCTTGCCATACGGGCCGCTCTGGCCGAATCCGCTGATGCTGCCGTAGACGATGCGCGGATTGACCGTCTTCACGTCGTCGTACGAGACCTTCAACCGGTGCTTCACCTCGGCGCGCATGTTCTCGATGATCACGTCGGCTTTCGCGACGAGCTTCATGAACGCGGCATGGCCTGCGGGTGATTTCAGATTCAGGCGCACCATTTTTTTGTTGCGATGGAGGTTCTGAAAGTCAAAGCCTTCGCGCTTGCCGGCGATGTCTTCGCCGGTGACTTCCGCCGGTTCGATGCGGATGATATTGGCGCCCCAGTCGGCGAGATGGCGCACACACGTCGGGCCAGCGCGCGCCAGCGTCAGATCGAGCACGGTAATGCGGGACAGCGGCAGGGCTTGCGTGACGGACTTTTCCAGCGGCTGGTTCATGCGGATCACCTCGACTTCGAAAACGTGAATCTTAGCGCGCTTTGGCGCCGCGCGCCTTCGCGGGGACCGGCGATTGCCGTCCGACCTTCCTCCACCCGGCGGCGCAGCCGGGATCATGCTGGCCGGTGCTGACAGCCTGTGCCGGTCACCGATTTCGCTTCGGCGGAGGTACCTGCGCGCAGATCTCGGCGCATTTTATGGCCGCATAATCGTAAGCGTCGAATTTCATGACGGCGGTATCGCCCTTGGCTTGGGCCTGCACGAGCATGAGTTCGCCGGCGCTTTTATAGCGCTCGAACAATTTGCCGACCGATATGCCCTCGCCGACGGTGCGCCGGTATTCGCGGTAGATAAAATCGTCGATATGCTGCCTGGCGACCCGTATCGCGTCGTCAAAATTCAAGTATTCGCCGATATCGCGCGCCTGCAACCTGCCGTCCACCCTTTTAACGCCGCGCAGAACGAAACTCATGGCGCCTTCAGTCTCCCACCCTCACCGCGTAGCGCCCAGCGCGCCGGCGGACTCGAGCGCCGCGATTTCCTGCGCGCTCAGGCCGAGAACTTCGCTCAGCACCTCGCGCGTATGCTGCCCGAGCATGGGCGCCGGCGAGCGCACTGCGAACGGCGCTTTCGACAGGCGTACCGGCGAGCGGATCACCCGCACTTTGCCCGCTTTGGGATGCTCGACCTCGACCAGCGCGTGGCGCGCCTTGACCTGGGGATGCTCGACGACCTGCGCGAGATCGTTGATCGCGCCGACCGGGATGTCGTTCTTGAGCAGCAGCGGCTCCCATTCCTCGTACGGGCGCGTCAGGAAAACCGTCTGCAGCAGCGGCAGCAAAGTCGCGCGGTTTTTATTGCGCTCGAGCGCGCGGCTGAAGCGCGGATCGTCGGTGAGCTCGGGGCAGCCGATCGCCGGGCACAATTTCTTCCATAATTTATCGCCGGCGATCGCAATCGCGAGATCGCGCGTCTGGGTGTGGAACGTCTGGTAGGGCACCAGCGCCGCATAGGTGTTGCCCGTCGGCCGCGGCACTTTGCCGTCGGTGCAATAGCTGCTGATCATCGTGCTCAACAGCGCCAGCTGGCCTTCGAGCATCGACACGTCGAGTTCCTGGCCTTCGCCGGTTTTCTCCTTCATGCGCAACGCGAGCATCACGCCGTACGCGGCATACAGGCCCGCGGTCATGTCCGCAATCGAGACCCCCGCGCGCGTGCCGCTGCTGCCTTCGTCGCCGGTCACGCTGACCATGCCGCTTTCGGACTGCAGTATCAGATCGAGCGCCGCGCGGTCGCGGTACGGCCCGTCCTGGCCGAAGCCCGAGATCGACGCATAGATAATGCCGGGATTGCGTTGCTTCGCTGCGGCGTAATCAAGGCCCAGTTTCTTCAGCGCGCCGACCCGATAATTTTCGAGTACGACGTCGCACTTCTCGACGAGCTTGAAAAAAAGCTCCTTGCCCTGCGGATGCTTCAAATCGACCACGATGCCGCGCTTGTTGCGGTGCAGGCTCACGAAGTACGACGACTCCCCGCCGCCGGTGCGCACGCCCCACGCGCGCGCGATATCGCCTTCGCCCGGCGGCTCGAGCTTGATCACCTGTGCGCCGAAATCGGCGAGCATCGTCGAACAAAAAGGCCCCGCGAGCGCGTGGGTCAGGTCGAGCACTTTGATGTCTGCGAGCGGGAGTTGCATGGATTCTCTGCGATAGATGGATTTAATTTCGTCGGTCCCGCGCGGGCCGGGATGACGGCATGTTCAGAATTACGCGTTTGGGAACCGCGATTTTCTCACACTTCGCGGCGGGAAATCAGGCCGACGGCTCCCTGCCCGCGCTCGCGGCCAGCCGCCGGCGCACGAAATTGATGTGCTCGCGCAGCACATAGAACTGGTCGGCGAACGGCAGCGGCATCTTGATTCCGTTCACACGCTGTTCGATTTCATCGAGGCGCTTGCCAAGTTCAGCTTGCTGCTCAGGCGACGGGCGCTCGAAAATGTCGCGCTCGAGCGCCATTAATTCGCCGTAGCGTTTATAGATGCGCATGCGAATACGCCACCTATAGATGCCCGGCATGAGCCGCAGCCCCGGAATCAGCAGCACGGCGATCGGCACGAGCACGACCATGGTGCGGTCGAACAAGCTCGCGAGCCAGAACGGCAGGTGGCGGTACAAAAATCCCTTGCCCGATTTGTAATAGCGCGCCGCGTCGTCGCTGATCGGATATTCGCGCTCGAGCGGCGCCGGGAACTCGCCGGCGCGCTGCAGGAGAGTCGCCTGTCCGTGCACTTCGCGCGCGGCTTCGATCAACAGATCCGACAACGCGGGATGCAGGTCGGGACGCGCGAGCAGCTCGACCGTCGGCGCGATCAGCGACAACGGCCGGGCCGGAATATTTTTGGCGAAATCGATTCCTCCCATCGGCAATTCGAGCCGGGAAAGATAGCGGTAGCGCCGCGAATAGGCGTCGGCCTGCGTGAAGTCCATCAGGCGGATTCCCGGCGCGTGCGCGAGCTTGCGCAGGATCGCCGGCGACGCCGCATCGCCCATCAGCATTACCGCATCCACCTCATGCGTAAGCAGTGCGTGCGAAGCTGCCTCGCCGGTCAGATCGAGCAGCCGCGTCGTTCCCTTCGCGTCGATGCCGTTGGCCTTGAGCAACTGCAGGTTAAGATAGTGCGTGCCGCTGCCCTCGCGGCCGATGGCGATGCGCCGGCCCGTGAACTGGGAGAGCCTTTCGACCGGCGCGGGACTGCGATAAAAAACCGCCAGCGGCGCATAAAACACGCTGCCGAGCGAAACGAGGCCGGCGGTTTCACCTGCCGCCAATCCGCCCTGCACAAAGCCGACGTCCACTTTGACCGCGGGATTGGCAAGCCTTACCAGATTGTCGAGCGCGCCTTCCGATGGAAGTATTTCGAGCTTGACGCCGTTACGCGCGAGGATTGTTTTATATTTTTCGGCGGCGACGCTGAGCGTGCTGCCTTCCGCGCCCGCCGTCATGACGATGGTATCGGGCGGCGCCGGACGCACGTACCGGAACGCAAGCCATATCGCCAGCGCGGTTATCAGCAACAAAGGCCCCAGCACCGCGGCGAGATCGCGCCACGACACGCGCCGGAACTCGAGCGCGTACCCGAATGCCGCTATTCTCCGTTTGGCGGGCTGCTCGCCGTTCTGCGCCATCGTCTGCCCTCCTGCGTTCTAAGAGTGCCTAACATACTGAAACGCGCGACGCGCTGTCACGATTTTGGCTCAAGGCTAGACGTGTTTCAATATGCTAGGCACTCTTAACATGTTTTCGCTCGGCAATGCTACCGTTCGCAGCCGGTGCGGGCGAAAATTGCCTCGCCGCTGGCGGGAACCCTTCGGCGCGCGGAGCGTCGTATAAGCTCGCTACCGGCAAGCCATGCTCGCGCGCATGCACTTGAGCGGACAATCTAAAAATAACGCGGGAGACAATTTGGTTTCGTTCTGGTTTCTCGTTGCCGGCGCATTGTTGCTGCTGATGGCGCTGGTCGGCTCGGCGGTCGATCGCCTGCCGCTGAGTCCCGGCCTCATCTATCTGCTCGTCGGGGTCGGGTTAGGCCCGGCCGGGTTGGGCATCGTTTCGCTCGACCCGTTCAGCCGCTCGCCGGTGCTGATGCTCGGCTGCGAAATCGCGCTGATCGTTTCGCTGTTCACCGTCGGGCTCAAGCTGCGCACGTCGTTCTCGGATCCGCTGTGGTGGTTGCCGTTGCGGCTCGCCACGCTGTCGATGGCCGTCGCCATCGCCGCCATCGCGTTGATTGGCGTCTTCGTCTTCGGGTTGCCGCTCGGCGCTGCCGTTCTGCTCGGCGCGATCCTGGCGCCGACCGATCCCGTGCTCGCGTCGGACGTTCAAGTCAGGCATGCGGACGACCGCGACCGCTCACGTTTCACGTTGACTGCCGAAGGCGGAATGAACGACGGCACTGCATTTCCGTTTGTGCTGCTGGGCCTGGCCCTGCTCGGCGTCGGCGACCTGGGACCGTTTGGCGTGCGCTGGCTCGCGGTCGACCTGGTGTGGGCGGCGGCCTCCGGCCTCGCGATCGGCTGGCTGTGCGGCAAAGCGGTCGGCTATCTGGTGCTGTATGTCCGCCGCGAATTCAGGCAGGCCGTGGGCTGGGACGATTTTCAGGCGCTCGGCCTGATCGCGCTCAGCTACGGACTTTCGCTGTTGGTGCATGCCAATGGTTTTCTCGCCGTGCTGGCGGCCGGTCTTGCCATGCGCCACATCGAAACCGTATCGGCCGACGACAACAAGCATTCGATGCCGGAGGTTGCGGAGGCCGACACGGTCACGCATCCGGCGACGGCGCCCGCGCATATGGTCGAAACGGTGCTGAGTTTCAACGAACGTTTCGAGCGCATCGGAGAACTGGTCGTGGTGCTCGCGCTGGGCGCGGTCCTGTCGACTATCAACGTCGACCACGGCGGGCTGTGGCTCGCACTCGCGCTTTTCGTCGTGATCAGACCCGTGTCGGTGTTAGTCGCGCTCGTCGGCGCGAAATGCACGCGACGCGAGCTCAAGCTCATGTCATGGTTCGGCATCCGCGGCATCGGCTCGCTCTACTACCTCATGTACTCAATCGAAGCGGGCCTCCCCGCAGAGCTTACCGAAAAACTGGTTTCGCTGGTGCTCGCCGTCGTGGCAGCATCGATTACCGTGCACGGCATTTCCGCTACCCCGCTGATGCAGCGAAAAAAACGCCGCCCCGCGCGTTGAGGCCCGGGTTTCCTCTGTTTGATACCGCACAGACGCGTCACGGCCATTCGTCGAGAATCTCGCCGTTTCCCGAATTCCGCGCGCTAGGCGTGGGTCATTCGGAACAGTATGTTTATTAACCTTACTCAGGGATTTGCCATGAAAATCAATCTTCCGATCGTCGCACTGCTGGGTGGCTGCCTGCTGCCCCTCGCCGCCTATTCCGCCGATATGGCCAACAAGTCGGCCGTGCCTGCCAACGTGAACGAAACGGCGGGCCCGACCATTAAAGACAACGGCCGCGCCGATCCTGCGCACCGCTCGGTCCATCCGGTCGATGATTCGCTGATCACGACCAAAGTGAAAGCCAAGTTCGTCAAGGACAAGGAAACGCGCGCCGACCAGGTCGAAGTCGAAACCGTCGACGGCAAGGTCAACCTGACCGGCACCGCGCGCAGCAAAGCAAAGGCCGCGCGCCACGTCTCACTCGCGCGTCAGGTGAAGGGCGTGAAATCGGTTAGCAACAATATCCAGATCGCAGCGGCGAACACCGCCTCGGCCGGCGATAAAGATGCGGACCGGTCGCGCAATGCGCGCAGCGGTTCCGATCAGCCGATCAAGGACACGAGCATCACGACCAAAGTGAAAGCGAAGTTCATCGAAGACAAGACGGTCAGCGCCACCAACATTCACGTCAAGACCATCAACGGCGTGGTGAGACTCACCGGCAGCGCGAAGAATCGCGACGAAGCGACGAAAGCGGCCGAACTCGCGCGCGATGTCGAAGGTGTGAAGTCGGTGAAGAACAACATCAAGGTGATGTAATTCAGGCTAAACCCTGAATCACGCTCGCGCGGCAACTTCGCGCGGCGCAGCAATAAAAAGGACGGCCTTGCGCCGTCCTTTTTTTATGGTCGCGCCCATCAAGCCGGCTGCTGCGGCGCCGCGGAAAAACCGGCGTGGTATATTCGCAAAAACGTCGTGAAAGCGTCCGTAAAAACGGCACGCAGAAGGACTTTCCATCCCCACCGCCGGCAGCTCACGCACGAAAGGCTTTTCCATGGAAATGTGGACTGACGACCAGATGCGGTCTATCCACAAAATGCTTAATCCGCGCTCGATCGCCGTCGTCGGCGCATCGCCAAAAGGCGGCTACGGTGGGCGGCTGCTGAACGCGGTGCTCAAAGCCAAAGACCGCGTCAGGATTTATCCTGTGAATCCGAATTACGACGAGATCGCGGAAACGAAATGCTATCGCAGCATCGCGGAGCTGCCGGAAGCGCCGGACCTCGTGGGCATCGTCGTGCCATACGACAAGGTGCTGCCGGTCCTGAAGGAATGCCACGCGAAGCAAGCCGGCTCGGCAATCGTGATTTCTGCTGGTTTTGCAGAGCGCGGGATCGCGGCGCGCCTCGATCTGCAAAAAGAAGTGGGCGCCTATGCAAAACAGTCGGGCGTGCGCATCACCGGCCCCAACTGTCTCGGCCTCGCGAATGTCAGGGACGATATCTGGGCTACCGCGTCGTCACGCACGCTCGGCGGCCTCACCGGCCACATCGCGCTCGTGTGCCAAAGCGGCGCGACCGCCTTCGGGCCTTTCCTGCTGCGCGCGGTCGATGCCGGCATCGGCCTCTCGCACATCATCTCGACCGGTAACGAGACCGATCTCGACTTTGCGGATTTCGCGCGCTACCTGATCGATGACGAGAACACGCGCGTGATCGCGGGCTTCGTCGAAGGATTCAAGGACGTGCGGAAATTCATCGCGGTCGCGAAGCTCGCCGCCGAACGCGGCAAGCCCATCGTACTGATCAAGATCGGCCGCTCGGCGTCGGGCGCCGAAGCTGCGCGCTCGCACACGGCGGCCTTGACTGGCGCCGATGCATTGTACGAAGCGGTGTTCAGGCAATATGGCGTCATTCGCGTGCAAGACTACGACGAGCTGCTCGAAGTGTCGCAACTGCTCGCCAACTGCAAAAAGCCGCCGCAGCGTGGCATTTCGGTCGTCTCTCACTCAGGCGGCATCAGCTCATTGACCGCGGATATGTTGGGGCTTGCCGGGCTCGATTTGCCGGCGCTCACGCCGCGCGCACGCGACGGTATCAACGACATCCTCAAGGATTTCGGCTGGGCGGCAAACCCGGCCGACGTGACGGGCTTCGCGCGCGGCGAGCATTTCCCGAAAATCATGGACTACATGATCGGCGAGCCGACCATCGGCACGCTCGTCATCGCCAGCGCCGGCGCGGGCAACCAGGTCGAGCAGGTGATCGCGCAGCGCGACGCCAGCGACAAGGGCGTCGTGTTCTTCTGGACCGCGAGCCGCGGCGATAAGACGACGCTGCCGAAACTGAAAGCATCGAACATCCCGATTTTCTATTCGCCCGAAAAACTCGCGCGCGGCCTCAAGTTCCTGATCGACTATCACGCGTGGCGCGACCAGCGCGCGGCCGACGGCGCTGCAACATTGCCCACACCCGATGCAGCGCAGAAAATAGTCCTGCAGCAATTGCAGGATCTCGACCGCACGACGCTGTCCGAGAGCGAAAGCAAGCAGGCGATTGTGGCGTGGGGCGTGGCGGCGCCGCGCGAAATTCTCGCGCAATCCGCGGCGGCCGCCGCTGACGCCGCCAAAACCATCGGCTATCCGGTCGTGATGAAAGTAGACTCGCCCGACATCCTGCACAAGACCGAGGCGGGAATTGTGCGCCTGGGATTGCGCAACGGCGACGAAGTGCGGGCCGCGTACGCGGAAATCATGGCGAACGCTGCCAAGTATGCGTCGAACGCCAAAATCAACGGCGCGCTCGTGCAGGAAATGGTGAGCGGCGCCGTCGAAGTGATTATCGGCGTTTCGTACGACGCGCAGCTCGGCCCCATGCTGCTGTTCGGCAGCGGCGGCGTGATGGTCGAGGTCTACAACGACGTGGCGCTGCGCCACTGCCCGATCACGCGCCGCGAAGCGCTCGCCATGATCGATGAAGTCAAAGGTGCGAAACTGCTGCGCGGCTTCCGTGGCAACCCGGCCGCCGACGTCGATGCGCTCGCCGACGTCCTCGTAAACGTTTCGCACCTCGCCGTACATCTCGAAGGCCGGGTCGCCGAACTCGATATCAATCCGCTGATGGCGCTGCCGAAGGGGCAAGGCGTAAAAGCGGTGGATGCGCTGGTCGTGCTGCGCGGCTAGAGCGGTCGCAAAGAAAAATGCCCGGGATTGTCTTACCCCGAGTGCCTGGCATGGTCACGCGGGCGTGCACGCCGCACGTTCCGCGCCTGGATATGACAACTCCGCCCGCTATGAATTACTATTTAACCAACTGAACGTGTCCACAATTTGTGGGTAAGACCGGAATTGCAAGGAAGTCCCATGCCAATAAACGAGCTCGCTACAAAATATCTTGAAACTTTCGAGCGGAATGGAGACTTTCCTGACGGCTTATCGTTCCGGAAGGCGCTAACCCAATCCAATCTG
>JBKJMN010000443.1:0-12299 GCA_046596405.1 Burkholderiales bacterium | reverse complement strand
GCAACAACATCATCTGCGCCGGCTCTATCCCCACGCTGACTTCGCTCCCGGGCGCATACTCTACATACTCTATATTCCCGCCGAAATGCGACTGGTCGGCGGGGATGTCGGCATTTTTTGAAACAGGTGCGTGCCTCTCCAATCAAGCCGGATCGACGGCTTTTAGGATCAGCAGACTCTCGCCGGCGTTGAGATTGAATGCGCGCAGCCGTTCATTTTCGGCTCGAATGAGCGTTGCGATCAAATCCGTGCCCGCATTTCCAACGGATAGCCAAATAACCTTTGGTGGAGAGCCGTAGAGAAATGCGCGCTGGCGGAAATCATTGTCTTTCGACACGATTGCAAAGCTGTTGTCGCGCGCGTAGATCCACATCGTGGCATCTGAGGCACCGCGCATCCCGAGCATATCAGGATGGGAGCAACCGGGACATTCAGCCGCCAGCAGTGTTACGAGCCGCGGACTGAGATTTTCGTCGAATAGGAGCTTCAACCCGCGGTTGAGGCCGCGAGTTTGCGTTCGCGGTCGGCTGCGAACTCAAGCGCCGCGCGCACGTCTTCACGAACCAGCGCCGGGAAGTCACGAATCACTTGATCCTCAGTCATTCCTCCAGCCAGATATTCCAGGATGTCGTACACCGTGATACGCGTGCCTCGGACGCACGGCTTTCCGCTGCGCAGGGCAGGGTCAATTACGATGCGATCCTGATAATTCATCGGATCATATTACTGCCAGTCGTCAGTCAACTCAAGACCAAACAAACCGATCGGGACTGGCACTAGCCCGGCAACAACCTTACTTGCGCCGGCTCTATCCCCACGCTGACCTCACCCCCCGGTACAAACTCGACATTCCCGCCGAAATGCGACTGGTCGGCGACGATTTCGGTGCCTTGCACGTCGATGCGATAGCGGATGAATTCGCCGAGAAATTCGCGGTGAGCGATGCGGCCTTTCACCCAGATCTTGCCTTCCGCTCGCGGACCGTCGTGAGTGGCGAGGCTCAACGTGTGTGGACGGAAGGCGATTTCGGCATTGCCTGTCAGCGGGGTATCGGTCGGCAAGCCCACTTTGCCGATGATGGGCGAGTCGAACATCACGCCGCCTGGAGTTTTCTCGGCTTGGCCGGGCAGCAGGTTGATGGTGCCGACGAAGCTCGCGATGAAGCTGTTGCGCGGGCGGTCGAATAAATCCATCGGCGTGCCGACCTGTTGGATCACGCCGCGGTCCAGCACGGCGACGCGGTCGGAGATTGACAGCGCTTCTTCCTGGTCGTGGGTGACGAAAATCGTGGTGATGCCAAGCTTGCGCTGGAGCGCGAGCAGTTCGGTGCGCATATGTACGCGCAGCTTGGCGTCGAGATTGGAAAGTGGTTCGTCGAGCAGCAGCACCTTGGGTTCGATCGCGATCGTTCTCGCAACCGCAACGCGCTGCTGTTGGCCGCCGGAGAGCTGATTCGGACGGCGGTTGCCGTAATCGCTCAATCCCACGAGTTCCAGCGCGGCAGCAGTTTTACGTTGAACTTCCGCACGTGGCAATTTGCGTTCTTCGAGTCCGAATGCAACATTTTGCGCGACGGTCATGTGCGGCCACAGCGCGTAGTTTTGGAACACCATGCCGATGTCGCGATTCCACGGCGAGATATTGGTGATATCAGCGCCGTCGATCAGCACAGAACCGGCCTGCGCCTGGTTGAAGCCGGCGATCAGGCGCAGGAGTGTTGATTTCCCGCAACCGGAAGGCCCGAGGAGCGCAAAGAACTCGCCCGGCTCGATGGTGAGATTGATTTCGTGCAGAACCTGCGTCGCGCCGAACGCGAGACTCACGTTCTGGATTTCGACCCGGACTTTCTGGTGGGTTTGCATGGTTACACCCCGGCTTTCACTATTACGTTCTCATGCCCTGCTGCGCGGCTGCGGATCAGGCGGTTGGAAAAATAAGTGCCCAGACCGACCATCACGACGGCGATCACGCCGAGTGCTGCGCCCGGCCCGCGTCCTGCGATGCTTTGCATATAGAGATAAATGCCGTACGACATAGGCGCATCGCTTTGCGCCGTCACCAGCATGATGGTTGCGGACAGTTCCACGGCGGCGGTGAGAAAGCTCGTGACGAAACCGGCGAGGATGCCGCCCGCCATCAGAGGCACCACGACGCGGTAGATGGTGCGGTTCTTGTTCGCGCCAAGATTCTCGGCGGCTTCTTCGAGCGAGACGTGCATTTGCTGCAGCGCCGCCATGCACGAGCGCAGCGCATAGGGCAGGCGGCGTATCGTATAAGCGATGGCGATAATGACCCAGAACGCCGTGAACGGCTGGTCGGTGAAAGGCAACTGGAAATCCCGGAAGGTGCGCAAATAGCCAATGGCGAGCACGATGCCCGGCACTGCAATGGCGGCGCTGGCCGCGAAGTCCAGCCACTGGCGTCCCGGCAATTTGGTGCGCAGGATCAGGTAAGCAATCGCGGTGCCTATGATAACGTCGGCGCCAGCGGCGATGCCGCAATAGAGCAGCGTGTTGGCCATCATCCCGCTCGAATCGCGAAATACGGTCACATAGTTATCCAGCGTGTAGACGTCGGGCACGATCGAGTAACTCCAGACCTTGGACAGCGACAGGAGCAGGATGCCGAGGTGCGGCGACAAAACGACGACGAGGACGAGGATGATCCAGCCGTAGGCGATTACGGCCTGCCACGGTTTCAGCTTGCGCTTGGCGAGGGTGGAGCCGCCGCGCTGCAGCGTTGCGTAGTCCTTGCCGCGCATGAGCCACGTTGAACCCCACAGCGCTACCAATGAGGCGATCACCATGATGACGCTCGCCACGTAGCCGATCGGGTCGTCGATGCCGATGGACGTGATGCGAAAATAAGCCTGCGCGGCGAGGATGTTAGTGACGTTGAGCACGAGCGGCGTGCCAACGTCGTCGAAAACTTTGAGGAACACGAGTGCCGCGCCGGCAAGGTAGCCCGGCATCGCGAGCGGAAACACAATGCGGCGGAACAGACTGAAGCCGCTGGCGCCGAGATTCTGCGCCGACTCTTCCATCGCGCTGTCGATGTTCGCGAGCGCGACTGTCAGATTGAGCAGGATGAACGGGAAATAATGCAGCGCCTCGACAAAGATAACGCCGTTCAACCCTTCCATGAACGGAATGCCGAAGCCGCAGCAATCGTTGAGTATCAGGTTGACCGAACCGTTGCGCCCGAACAGGAGTTGCATAGCGGCGGCGCCGACGAATGGCGGCATGATGAGCGGCAGCACGCCCAGCGTCTGAATCAGCACGCTGCCGCGAAACTGGAAACGCATCGTGAAATAGGCCAGCGGCAGCGAAATGATGGAAGAGAGCAACACGCTCATCCCGCCGACGTAGAGGCTGTTGTAAAACGACTCGCGCATCAGTGTGAGCTGGAAAAACGAAAAGAAATGCGCGAGCGTGAGCGTGCCGTCGCTGTTGGTGAACGCGACGTACACGACCGTGATGACGGGGACGATCAGGAACAGGAGCAGGAACGCGGCGATCGCCAGCGCAATCGCAGCGTGGGCCGGACTCAGGCGATTATTCATTCGCGGGCCCAGGTTTGGCGAGTCGGGTTGGCAAATGAACCCTGACGTTCAAGCGAGCGTGAAGCCGTCGAGTGAAATTTCCGGCGCGCTGTCCGCTACGAGATCGGCCATGATCTTGCCGCAGCCGCACGCGAGCGTGAAGCCGAGCGCGCCGTGGCCGATATTGAGCAGCAGGTTCGCGTAGCGCGTGCGCCCGAGCACCGGCGTGCCCCTGGGCGTGGCCGGGCGCAACCCGCACCAAGTTTTCATGTCGCTGAAGTCCGCGCTGCCGGGGAAAGTGTCCTTGACCTGGCGCACCAGCACGTCGATGCGCGCGGGGTCGAGATCGGCGCGATAGTTCGTGATGTCGGCCATGCCGGCGACGCGTAGTTCATCGCCGAGGCGCGCATAAACGACTTTGCGCTTGTGATCGGTGATGCTGACTAAAGGCGCGGCGTTCGCGCCGGTGTTCACGATCGGCAGCGTCAGGCTATAGCCTTTCAACGGATAGATAGGCGCGTCGATGCCGATCGGCCGCAGCAGGAAAACGCTTTGCGCGCCCAGCGTGACGACATAACTATCGGCTTCGAGCGGATAGCGGCTGGTTTCGACGGCAGTGATGCGGGCGCCGCTGCGCGTGAGCGCCGTGACTTGCGTATCGAGCTCGAACTTAACCGGCCGCGGCCCCCACCGCATGATGCGCTCAAGGCTGGTGCAAAAATGGTAGCAGTCGCCCGCGTCCTCGCTCGGCGTATAGATGCCGCCGGCAATCTCGTGCGCGATGTGGCTCAACGCGGGCTCCAGCGCGACGCAGCCGTCGCGGTCGAGCGCCTCCTGCTCGCACCCCAGCGATTGCTGGTATGCCATGGTGGCCACGGCGCCGCGAAACGCCTTGTCGTCCGAATAAAACACGAGCTTGCCGTTGCGCACGTAGTCGAAATCAAGCGGCTCCGTCGCAACCATCTCGTGCATCAGCCGCCGGCTGTAAAACGACAGGCGCAACAAGCGCGAAGTCGTCAAATCGCTTTGCGCGGCGGTGCACGCGAGCACGAATTGCAGGCAAAAGCGCCACTGAAAAAAATCCAGGCGCGGCGAGAACCGCAGCGGCGCATCGTGCTTGAGCAGCCACGGCGGTACCTTCGGCAGCACGCCGGGCCCGGCGAGCGGCGCGACGTACGAGTAGGAAAGCTGGCCGCCGTTGGCATAGCTCGTTTCGAGCCCGACACCTGCGTTGCGCTCGACGATCGTGACATCGTGACCGGCGCGCCACAGAAAGTACGCGGAGGTCATGCCGGCGACGCCGGCGCCGAGTACGCAGACTTTCATCCGAAGGCCGCGGCGCGCTTATTTCGCGAGGCTGGCGGCCTGGTTGGCAAGATCGACCGCGCGCAGATAGTTCTTGCGGGCGGTGTTGCTCCAGTATTCCTCAAGCGCGGTGGTCTGCTTGGTTTTCTCGGCGTCGCGCTTGGTATTGCGGTAGAGCGCGAGAAACTCCTTGTCTTTCGATTTCTGTTCGGTCACCACCGGCGAATACGCCGCGTCGCGCGCATCCTCGAGCAGCTTCATGGCCTGCGCATTGTGCTTGCCGGCGAGCCTCGCGGCCGCCTCGTTGATGGCTTTCGCGGCCTGCGTCAATTCCTTGTGGCGGAACGTAATCGTCTGATCGAAGATCGAGCTCACGACGTAGTAACGCGATTCGGCGAGCTCGGCATCGAAATTCACTTTCGGCTTGATCGTGCCAGTGAAGGGATTGGGGAAGCCGGGAGGTGCTTTCTTGTAAACGCCCGGCAACACCGGCAGGCGGCTGATGGCCGGATCGAACAGGAGTTCCTGGCCTTCGGGCGACAGCGTGTAATTGATGAACTTGCGCGCGTTCTCCGCGTTTTTCGCATTCGCGACCATGCCGATGTTGGCGGGCACGATGGCGGTTACAGACGGGTAGGCGAAGTCGACCGGAAATTTCGAAGCCTTGCCGGCGAGCCCGAAAAAATCGATTACGAGACCGATGCCGTATTGGCCGTTGTTGACGCCATCGGGAACGCCGAAGCTGCGCTCGGTAATCGCAGCGCAGTTGCCGGCGATCATCAGCATCTGCTGCCAGCCTTTTTGCCAGCCTTCACCCTGCAATATTGTTTCGACGGTCAGATGCGTAGTTCCCGAACGCGACGGCGACGACATCGCGACGTGGCTGAAATAGACGGGCTTGGTCAGGTCCGACCATTCCTTCGGGTCGGGCAGCTTGTTGGCCTTGGTATAGCGGGTGTTCCACATGATGCCGTAACCGGCGAGCGCCTGACCCAGGTAGTAGCCCTGCGGATCGTTGATCGGATAGTTGCCGATCTTGGCGGGCACATCTTTCGCCGGCGACTCTATTTTGGCCAGCAGCTTTTCGCCGGCGAGTACCTCGAACGCATCGGGCGCCGAGACCCAGAACACGTCGGGCTTATTGCTTGCGGGTGCTTCGCGGATGTACGCGACGCCGGCCGGCGTCGGCTTGTTGAGTATTTCCACCCGGATGCCGGGATTTTTCGCTTCGAACGCCTTCTTGTAGGCTTCGGTCAACTCCTTAGGGAACGAGGTCACGATCACGACCTGTTGTTGCGCCGCCGCCGGTGCCGCGAAGGCCACGGCGAGCGCCACGCATGCGAGGCGCAGGACGTTGAGCACTGAGTGGCTACGCATGCATTTCTCCTCTGTTATCGTTTGATCGATGAACCACTGCGGTTCACCGGAACACTTTCGGCACGCCCAGCACCTTGACCGGATCTTCGGTTGCGCCAAGTCCTATCAGCTTTACCAGTTCCGGGCGGATGATGTCCCACTGCTCGCGCGCGAGTTGCCGGCCCTGGTCGGTCTTGGCTTCCTGAAACAGCCGCAGGAACACATAGTAAACGATGTGCGCTTCTTCGCGTGCGCCCTTGGCGCCCCAGCGGTTTTTGGCGAGCTCGCGCCACTTGGAGCCGTCGGGCACCACTGACTCGGGCACGAACTGCGAGATCAGGTCCGCGTCGTGCGCGAGCTTGTCGATGACGCTCTCGGGCTCGGGATAGATCACCTGCCACGCGTCCTTGCGGCCGGCGAGCTGATCGATCGAATCGCGGAAATACCAGTAGCCGGTGGAATGGACGATGACCGCGGTCTCGACGCGTTCGATGTCCTGCCGCGAAAAGCCGCCGATTTCGCGCATGATGCGCCCGGCCTCGAGCGCGCCGGTGACGTGATGGATCAGTGCGCGGTTCGCGCCGATCTTGGGGTTTTTCAGCACCGATTCGTCGCTCCAGAAGCGCGGCGAGGCCTTGAAATATCCCGCCGCGCGCAACCGCGAGATCATCTCACCCGCCTGTTTCGTGACCTCGGCGCCGGTGAGTACGGCGGCTTTTTCCTCCTTGTGGATGTTGTGAAGCAGGTCGGCGATGAGCGCGAGCTTCTGCGTGTCCGGCGGCAGCCTGAGATCGAGCGCCATCTTGTAAACCAGCGCCGAGCACACGCGGTTATGCAGGATGTCCTGCTCGGGTTCCTTGAGTTGCGCGGCGGTAATCTTTACCATCGCGTCCATGACGCCGCGCAACTCCGGTATTGCCTTGAGGTAGGATTTTTCCCAACCGAGATAAGGTTCGGGCAGTTCGTATTTGTCCTGGCTGCCGGGAGCCGGGAGCCCGGCGCAACCGTAGCCGAGGACGAGCGCAACAAACAGGACCAACAGACGTAGCATAGATCACCTCCGTGGCGTAATTGCGGCCCCTGCCAATGGCCCGCGCTGGATTTTACGCTACAAGCGTCGCGCATTTACAGTTGCGGGTCTTGATTTTCCGCAAAAGACCCCCAGATTACATTCAGTTTTTGACCTAACTGGATAATCAATGGAAAACACAAGCATCAAGGAAACGCTCGGCTTCCAGGCCGAAGTAAAACAGTTGCTGGACCTCATGATCCACTCCTTGTACAGCAACAAGGAGATCTTTCTGCGCGAACTCATCTCCAACGCGTCTGACGCGTGCGACAAGTTGCGCTTCGAGGCGCTCACGAATAACGGCTTGTTCGAAAGCGACGCCGATCTGAAAATCCGCATCGGCTTCGACAAAGCGGCGCGCACGATCACCATTAGCGACAACGGCATCGGCATGTCGCGCGAGGAAGTCATCAATAATATCGGCACCATCGCGCGCTCCGGGACCCGTGAATTTTTCAGCAAGCTCACGGGCGAGCAGGCGAAGGACGCAAACCTGATCGGGCAGTTCGGCGTCGGCTTTTATTCCTCTTTCATCGTCGCGGACAAGGTCACGCTGACGACGCGGCGTGCCGGCATGCCGGCCGACACGGGCGTGCGCTGGGAATCCGACGGCGGCGGTGAATTCACATTGGAGCAGGTTGAAAAGACCGCGCGCGGCACCGAGGTCGCGCTGCACCTGCGAGAAGGCGAGGACGACTTCCTGTCCGGCACGCAGTTACGCAGCATCGTGCGCAAATATTCCGACCACATCGTGCTGCCGATCCTGATGAAAAAAGAGACGTGGGACAAGGATAAGAGTGAATACACGGTCGGCGACGAGGACGAAACGGTCAACCAGGCGAACGCGCTGTGGGCGCGCCCCAAGTCGGAAGTTACGCAGGAGCAATACGACGAATACTACAAGCACGTCGCCCACGACGTGGAACCGCCGCTGTGCCACGCGCATGCCAGGGTAGAGGGCAGCAAGGAATATACGCAGCTTTTGTACATCCCGGCCAAGGCGCCGTTCGATCTGTGGGACCGCGAGCACCGGCGCGGCATCAAGCTTTACGTGCGGCGCGTGTTCATTATGGACGACGCCGAGCAGTTGATGCCGAACTACCTGAGGTTCGTGCGCGGCGTGATCGATTCCGCCGATCTGCCGCTGAACGTGTCGCGCGAAATCCTGCAACAGTCCAAAGATATCGACGCGATTCGCAGCGGCTCGGTGCGGCGCGTGCTCGGCATGCTCGAAGACCTTGCGGAAAATAACAAAGAGAAATTCGCGACCTTCTGGACGGAATTCGGCACGGTATTCAAGGAAGGCATCGGTGAGGATTTCGCCAACCGCGAGCGCATCGCCAAACTATTGCGGTTTGCCACCACGCTGACCGACAGCGAAACGCGGGACGTGTCGTTCACGGATTACGTGGCGCGCATGAAGGAGGGCCAGGACAAGATTTACTATGTGACCGCGGACACCTTTGCCGCGGCGAAGAGCAGCCCGCATCTCGAAGTCTTTCGCAAGAAAGGCATCGAAGTGTTGCTGCTCGCCGAGCGTATCGACGAATGGATGGTGGGCAATCTGCACGAATTCGAAGGCAAGGCTTTGCAGTCGGTCGCCAAGGGTGAGCTCGATCTGGGCAAGCTCGCGGACGCGGCCGAGAAGGAAGAGCAGGAGAAGGCTTCGGGCGAGCATAAAGACCTCGTGGAGAAAGTGCAGAAGGCGCTGGGCGAGCGCGTGAAAGAAGTGCGCGTGACGCTGCGGCTCACCGAGTCCCCCGCGTGCCTCGTCGCCGGCGAGCACGAACTCGGCGCCAACCTCGAGCGACTGTTAAAAGCCGCGGGGCAAAAAGTCCCGCCGTCGAAACCGATTCTCGAAATAAATCCGCATCATCCGCTCGTGCACCGTCTGAAGGACGAGGCCGATGCGCAGCGCTTTGACGATTGGAGCCACGTATTGTTCGACCAGGCGCTGCTGTCGGAAGGCGGTCAGCTCGAGGATCCGGCAGGATTCGTCAAGCGTCTGAATCAGCTGATGCTGATGCTCGACAAGAAGTAAACCGGCGCGCGCGAGCGCGAAGTCATTTGGGATAGAGTTTCTCGCCGAGGCAGATGAAATAAAGCCACGGCTCCTTGAGGCACTCGCCCATGACTTTGTTGCGCACCACACAGGCCTCCCGCTGGCCCGGCGCGGCGCGCGCGCAGTCTGCCGCACGCGGGGACTGCAGGCGGACGATCAGCCGGTTCGCGCAAGCCTCGAAGTCGGGATATCTGGCGGGTTTGCGGCACTCGAGGATGATTTCGTTGCGCGAGATGCAGAATCCCTGGTCGGCGCGATTGATCAGGTTGCAGTTGAGCAGGGCCCGCGGATCGGTCTTCTGCTCGATCGGCTCGAAAAACTCCGAGCCGGTCGGCGCCGTAAGTTCGCGCACGCACTGGTCGAGTGCGGCGCCCGTTTTGCCCTTGCATTCGGGGGGCAGCAGCGTCGATTGGGCCTGGGCCATCGCGGCTGTGGAGAAGAGCGCGAACGCGGCGAACGCGCCTGCTCGTGCGCACCAACCGTGTATGTCAGTCATTCAACCATGCCGATGCAGGCTATTTTTCATGCCATTTTGGCTGGCGTTTCTCGACGAACGCGGTCACGCCTTCGCGCGCGTCCTCGCCGAGCATGTTGTCGGTGATGACCTGGGTCGCGAGCTTGTACGCGGGCTCCATGTCCATTTCGATCTGCCGGTAAAAAAACTTCTTGCCCGCGGCGAGCACCGCGGGCGGCTTGGACAGCAAAAGCGTGGCTAGTTCGCGCACCGCATGGTCGAGCCCGTCCGGCGGCGATACGCGGTTGATCAATCCCCATTGCAGGGCGGTTGCCGCATCGATGAATTCGCCGGTCATCAGCATTTCCAGTGCCTGCTTGCGCGACACGTTGCGCGAAACGGCGACGCCCGGCGTTGCGCAGAACAAGCCGAAATTTACGCCGGACGTCGCGAAGCGCGCATCGCTCGACGCCACCGCGAGATCGCACGCGCCGACCAACTGGCAGCCGGCGGCGGTCGCGATGCCGTGCACGCGCGCGATCACCGGCTGCGGCATGCGCGTGATGCTCATCATCACGTTGGAGCATTTTTCGAACAGCGAGCCGACGAACGTCTGCGTGCGGTTGGCGAGCATCTCCTTCAGATCGTGGCCCGGACAAAACGCTTTGCCGTTGGCGGCGATGATTACGACGCGGATCGCCGGATCTGCGGCGACTTCATCGAGCGCGCACTGCAGCGCGTCGAGCATTGCCATCGACAGCGCGTTGAACTGTTTGGGGCGGTTGAGCGTGAGGGTGGCGATGCCGTTGGCGTGGTCGCGCAACAGCAGCGGCTCGGTGCTCGTGGTGTTGGCGTTGGTATCCATCGTATCTTCCTCCTGTCGGACACGGAACGGGCGAGTCTTGATTGCGCGCGCCGACGTAAAATTTATTATATGCCATTCGACAGCGGCGACGGATTTGGCGTGCCGCGTGCGCCGGGCTTGTGCCATCCCCGGGCATACGCTGCAACTTATCGCCGTTCCGGCAAATCGCGATTGATCGTGATGTGCTTGTGCTCGATGCTGATGTAGCCGCCCGTGACGAGATCCTTGAAGATGCGGCTGATCATTTCGCGCGAAGCGCCGACGCGCTCGGCAATGTCCTGCTGGGTCAGCTTTTCGGCCACCACTAGGCGGCCTTCCTGCTCGGTCGCGAGTTCGAGCAGAAAGCGGGCGACCCCGGCCGTAGTCGTCGAGCAGCGCCAGCGAGCGGCACCTTCAGCTCGTGATCGTTGAGCGTGCCCGGCCTGCCTTGGGTCTTGCCGGCGTCTTTATCCAGCGTGCTCATGCCACTTTCGCCACCGGCTCGATCCGGTCGTAGCCGAACACCTCGAGCGCTGAATGTCCCTTGATGTTGCGCGGCCCCAGCGCCACGAGTCCGGCGCCGGCGCCCGCCATTGCGGCGACGGGCCGCGAGCAGACAAGGCGATAGCCGACCTCCTTGGTGAGGCCTTCCAGGCGCGACGCGACGTTGGTCACATCGCCGATGACTGAATACTCATGCCGCTCCGCCGCCCCGATGTGTCCCGCGACGCCTTCGCCGGCGTGCAGTCCGACGCCGATTTCAAGCGGAACTTCGCCTTTCGCCGCGAGCTCGATATTAAGCAGGCGTAGGTTTTCGAGCATGGCGCGCGTGGCGTCGAGCGCGGCGGCGCACGGATTGGCGAGCGGCTGGGGCACGCCGAAAACGGCCATGATGCCATCGCCCATGAAACTTACGACGGTGCCGCCATGGGCGTGAATTATCGGCACGATGCGCTCGAAGTAGCCATTGAGAAACGCGATGGTCTGCTCGGGAGTCATGTGTTCGCTGCGCGTGGTGTAACCGCGGATGTCGGAAAACAGCACGCAGCTGAATTGCCTGACGCCGCCGAGCGTGGGATGCAGGTTGCCGGCCAGGATTTCGCGCATGATCGAGGGACTGACGTAGCCGCCGAACACGCGCCGCAGCCGGAAGCGCTCGCGCAGATTGAGGGCGGTTTCGAGCGCCTGGCGTCCGCCCACCGCGAGCAGCGCAACGAACATCGTATTGGCTACCGGCACGTGGATGCCGTGGTAGAGCGCGGCGGTCGAGCCCACGATGCACAGCGTGAATATGCCCGCGAGCAGCGTAAACGCGGCGGCCGGCGGCGGCGCCCACAGCCACAGGAGCGCAGCCGCCAGCGCGAACGCCACCGGCAGCCAGGGCGACACCGGGTGAATGAGGCCGTCGTTGAGAAGATTGCGCAAAGCCTGCGCGTGCAGCAGCACGCCCGGCATGTTGATCGCGGAGAGGTCCCACGCCGCGAGATTTACCGGGGCGGCGAGGCGGTCCTCGTATTTCAACGTGCTGCCGAGCAGGACCGCCTTGCCCGCGAACGTGCGCCTGAGTTCGTCCGCGTTGCCCGCAGCATGCCAGGCGAGCACGGTTTGCAGCGGCACAAAGTCGAAAGGCTCGCCGGCCGCGAAATCGATCAGCCCTTCGTCGACCGG
>JBKJMN010000206.1:0-3506 GCA_046596405.1 Burkholderiales bacterium | reverse complement strand
GGGTCGAAAGCAGACATTGCCAAAAGTGATGGATCAAAAAGTCATCGCGGAAATCTGCGCTCGAGGAATTCCACCGCATCCCGCGCGCAGCGATCGGGCAGGTAGTCGCAGATATTGTGGTTCGCCACGTCATAGGTAACGAGCTCGCTGCCGGTGATGCGTTTCTGCATCTCGGCGTAGGCGCTCACGTTCCCTATCGCATCACCCGTCGGCGCCACGAGCAATGTCGGGCATTTGATGCGCGCGACGTCGTTCATCCAGTATTGAGTGGTCATGTAGAGCACGAAGCGCCTGACGAAACCTTCGTCGTTGCGCGCGATCTCGTCGAGAAACCACTCGATCTGTGCCTTGTCGAGCTTCTTGACCGGCAGCCTGTCTTCCAGCGTCTCGGCGACGAAGGCGCGCAGGCCGATGCGTTCCATTTCCGGAATCCAGGCCGCGCCTTTGCTGTCCTTGAAGCCGGGCCGCGACGCGAAGAGCAGCAGGCTCAGCGCGCGCGCCGGATGATGGATTGCGATCTGCTGCGCGAGATAGCCGCCGCCCGACACCCCTAAAAAATGCGCGGCGTCGACTTTGAGGTGGCCGAGCAGCTCGAGTACGTCCTGCGTGAGACGCGCGAGCGTCAGCGGCTGGTCCGCGCGCGGTACGCCGGATTCGCCGTGACCGCGCAGATCCATGCGCACGACGCGAAACCTGCGCGCCAGATGCGGAACCATCGCATAAACCCGCCGCGAGCTGCTCATCGCAGAATGCAGCAGGATCAATGCAGGCGGCCTGATCCACGGATCGGTATAGTCGTCCATGACATAGGCGATCCGCAGGCCGTCACTCGTGATCAGGTGTTCCATGGCGATCAGTGCGCGCTGAAACCGCACGCGCAAATGCGGCCGACCGTCGCGCCGGCGCTGTTCTTGACCGGCGGCTCGGCGAAAAGCGCGAGTGCACGCTCCTCATCGGCGGTGAGCATGCCAACGCAGGCCAGCAACGCAATTAGCGCCGGCATGCGGGCGCGTGCTTCGCCATCCGCGATTTTGAGCACGGCGGCGAGGCCCTGCTGCGGCGAGTAAGCCATGATGAAACCTTCGGCGCCGGTTTTCATGATGATGCGGCCCTGCGTGACGCGGGCGAGATGCACGCCCGGCTGATCCGTGCCCGAAATATATTCCGGATGCGCGCGCATTGCATTCTGAATTTCAAGGATGGCTGCGCGCCGCGAACCCGCGCCCGCCTGCGTGGCGGCGAACCGCGCCATCATTACCGCCATGTCCTTCAGCGACAATGCGGCGGCCGGCAATGCGCAGCCGTCGACGCCGAACTCCAGCGCGCGTGCATCGCGGCCCAGCATTTCCGAGAACGCATCAAGGTAGAGCTGCTGTGCCGGATGCTCGATCGCCTGATAGCCGTCGAGCGCCCAGCCGCGATGTTGCGCTACGGTCAGAAAACCACAGTGCTTGCCCGCGCAGTTGTGATAGATACGCTGTTCGGGATGGCCCGCGCGGATTGCGGCGGCAGCGCTCGCCGCATCCATCGGATGATCGGGCCCGCAAGCCAGTGCATTCTGCTCGAGGCCGAGCGACGCCAGCCATTCGGTGGCGAGCTGCACGTGAAACGGCTCGCCGCGATGCGAGGCGCATGCGAGCGCAAGATGACGCGGCGTCAGGCGCTGCGCCGCATACGCGCCGGTTTCGACCAGCGCGATGGCTTGTATCGGCTTCAACGCGGAACGCGGATAGGTGACGAGCGCGGTGTCGCCCCAGCCCGCGACGATTTCGCCGGCCGCGTTGGCGACTGCCGCGGCGCCATGATGCTCGCTCTCGACGAGCGCACCTCGCCAGACTTCAACCATTTTTACAAACGACACTCTGCTTCACTCCGGTCATGCGCGTGAGGTGCGCCGTTTGATTATAATCGCTGACATTCCTCGAAGGTCTTCTCATGTCAGCAGCAAAAACTTCCGGCGCGCGTCTCGCCGTCGATATCGGCGGCACGTTCACCGACATCGTGCTCGAAGCGCGTGGCCGGCAGTGGACGGGCAAGGTGCTCACGACGCCGCGCGCGCCGGAAGAGGCAGTGATCGCCGCGGTGCAGGAAATTCTCGCCGAAGCCGCGTTGGCGCCCGCTGCGCTCGGCCTCTTCATACTCGGCACGACGCTCGCGACCAACGCGCTGATCGAGCGCAAGGGTGCAGCGACTGCGCTCGTCACCACCGAAGGCTTCCGCGATCTGGTCGAGATCGGCTGGGAACACCGCTTCGCGCAATATGATATTTTCATCGACAAGCCCGCGCCGCTGGTGCCGCGTCATCTGCGGCTGCCGGTGCCCGAGCGCATTGACGCCCAAGGCCGCGTACTGCTACCGCTCGACGAAGCCGCGGTCGAGGCACTGGTGCCGACGCTGAAAAAGCACAGCATCGAAAGTGTTGCGATCGCGTTCTTGCAGAGCTTCACCAATCCCTCGCACGAGCAGCGCGCAAAGCAAATACTCCAGCGTGCGCTGCCGGAATTGTGGATCACGCTGTCATCGGACGTGTGCCCGGAAATCCGCGAATACGAGCGCATTTCAACGACCTGCGCTAACGCCTATGTACAACCGGTGATGGCGGGTTATCTGAACCGGCTGCAGGAACGCCTGCACAAGATGGCTATCCGCTGTCCCGTTTATCTGATGACTTCCGGCGGCGCGCTGTGCACGCTTGAAATGGGCGCGGCCGAACCGGTACGGCTCGTCGAGTCGGGGCCGGCCGGCGGCGCGATCCTCGCGCGCGCCGTCGCCGAAAGCTGCCGCGCCGATCGCGCGCTATCGTTCGACATGGGGGGCACGACAGCCAAGATCTGCTTCATCGACGATTTCGATCCCGCAATCTCGCGCAGTTTCGAATTCGGGCGCATGTACCGCTTCCTCAAAGGCAGTGGACTGCCGATCCGGATTCCCGTGATCGAGATGGTCGAGATCGGCGCGGGCGGCGGCTCGATCGCGCGCGTCGACGATCTCGCGCGCGTGCAGGTCGGCCCCGACAGCGCGGGCTCCGAACCGGGTCCGGCGTGTTATGCGCGCGGCGGCGAACACGCGACCGTGACTGACGCGGACTGCGCGATGGGCCTGCTCGATCCGCAGCGTTTCGCCGGCGGCAAAGTCGTACTCGAAATCAAGCACGCGGAAGCGGCGGTGTTGCGCGACATTGCGAAACCGCTCAAAGTCGATGCCGCGCTCGGCGCGCTCGCGATCACTGAGATCGTCACGGAAAACATGGCGAACGCCGCCCGCGTGCATGCGATGGAACTCGGCAAGACCGTCGAGAGCTACACCGTGATCGCGTTCGGTGGCGCCGCACCTTTGCATGCCGCCCGTCTCGCGGACAAGCTCGGTGTCACGCGCGTGGTGATTCCGGTGGGAGCAAGTGTGGGTTCGGCGCTCGGTTTTCTGACTGCGCCGGTCGCCTTCCAGGCGGTGCGCAGCTGGTACCAGCTCATCGCGAAACTCGACGTTGCGCACGCGAACCGGCTGCT
>JBKJMN010000360.1:0-18883 GCA_046596405.1 Burkholderiales bacterium | reverse complement strand
GCATATTGAAACGGGGCGTTGAGCGTGCGGATGGTTTTCCCGGTTTTGTCGTCTATCGTTTCACGCACCAGCTCGCGGTGCCGGATCTGCGGCTGCGACAGCGCATCGGGAATCTCCAATATGAGCGAGCACGGCACGCCCGCCTCGTCCAGCCGCCGCTTCCATTCGTCAGCCGGTAATTTCATCAGATCAGCCTGCACCAGCGGTCGAATGAACGCGGCATTGGCCACTCGCGCCTCGCGTGAAGCGAACCTGGGATCGGCAACGAGCTCGTCGTGTCCCAACACGCGCAGCAGTATTCTCACGTGGTCATCACGCATGATCGCCAGCATCACTGTCCCGCTGGCGGTCTGAAATGCATCGCCGGTCGGCTCATGGCTGACGGAAAGATTAGCCCGGCGCGGCTGCACTTGCCCGCCATTCAGCCAGGAACCGATCGTCTGCGAAGCCAGCGAGATGGCGGAATCAAGCATGGCAACATCGATGTACTGGCCTTCGTTGGTGCTCTTGCGCTGGTAAAGTGCGGCGGAAATCGCCAGCGCCGCATTCAATCCTGTGGTGGTATCGCAGACGCTGTAGCCCGCGCGCATGGGAGAACCTTCCGGCTCGCCCGTCATCGCCATCATGCCGCTCATCGCCTGAATATTCCCGTCGAAAGCGGGCGCTTTGGCGTCCGGCCCGGTCTGGCCAAAGCCGGATATCGAGCAATAGATGAGCGTGGGATTTTCCTTGCGCAGCGCTTCATAGCCGAAGCCTAAGCGTGAAATGACGCCGGCGCGAAAATTCTCGACACATACGTCGGCCGTCCTCGCCAGCCGCATGACGATTTCCTTCGCCTCCGGCTTCTTCAAATCCAGCGTAATGGATTTCTTGCCGGAATTGAACATGAGAAACGTCGCGCTCATGCCGTCTTTTTTCAGCGCGGCGTCACCGGCGCCGCGGCGCGTGCTGTCGCCCTGACGGTCTTCTATTTTGACGATCTCGGCGCCGAGATAGCCCAGAAACTGGGTGCAATACGGGCCGGACACGACGCGCGTGAAATCCAGTACCCGGATGCCTTCGAATGGACGCATTGCTGTTCTCTTAATGGTCCAGTTTCATGCCGGTTTCGTCGACGAGCTTGCGCCAGCGTCCGGCTTCCGCGACGACCGCCTGAGTAAACTGTTCCGGCGTGCTGCCTATCATCAGGGTCGCGTCATCCGCCAGTCTCTCCGCCAGCTCGGGCGTGCGCGTGACCTTGACGAGTTCGGCATTCAACCGGGCCACGATTGCAGGCGGCGTAGCGCGCGGCACGGCAAAACCCAGCCACGGCGCGTATTCAAAACCCGGCACCCCCTGTTCCGCTACGGTCGGTATATCAGGCAGTATCTTCACGCGCTCGGCAGACGTCACACCCAGTACCCGCACCTTGCCTGCGCGGACTTGCGGCATCATGGCGATCACGCTGCCTATCGCGACGTGCACTTCGCCCGCCATCAACGCGGTAAAAGAATGCGCCCCGCCTTTGTAGTGTATGAAAGTCGCCTTGGTATGGGTAACGTGGTGCAGCCACTCCATCGACAGATGAGCGCCGCCGGTCGAACCCGAAGTACCGATGTTGAGCTTGCCCGGATTGGCTCGCGCGTAAGCGATGTATTCCGCCACGTTCTTCACCGGCAGTGATGGCGTGGCCAGCAGGAGCGGAGCCCGCTTGCTCAGCATTGAGACAAAATTGAAGTCCCCGATCGGGTCGAAGTTGAGGCTCTTGTAAAGCAGCGGAGCGATGGAAAGAGCGGACGTTGCCGCCAACAATGTATATCCGTCCGCGGCGGCCTTGGCGACGTAGGCGCTGCCGATCATGGAACCGGCGCCGGGTTTGTAATCAACCACGAAAGTGCGGCCCGTCAATTCAGTGAGTTTCTGCGCGTAGAGGCGGGTCTCGAGATCGGTGACCGCGCCTGCCGCAAACGGCACAATGATGGTTACCGCGCGGGCTGGATAATTATCGGCCGATCGTTGGGCCGCAACGGGCGCCGCAAGCAGGACCGCCGTTCCAGCCGCATGCGTCAACAGGATGAATCCGGCAGTTCGCATGGACTGCGTCCTTTGCTGCGTATTGACAATTTTATTGTGAATTCTTTGCTGCTGGAATCTATACTCCGACCGTTGACCCGTCAATCGCGTGAATTTCAACTGCGCACCGGTCCGGCGTGGATAGCTGGATGCATCCGGATAGAATAGGCGAACTGGAGAACATCATGCAGCGTGCTCTTTCAATCGCGGCTCTTTGTGTCGCACTTATTTCATTGGATGCCGCAGCGCAGTGGGCACCAAAAATGCCGATCCGCATCGTCGTCCCGTTCGCGGCGGGCGGGCCGACGGATATCACAGCCCGGCATCTTGCGAAGAAGCTGACCGAGGTGCTCGGCGTGTCGGTGATCGTCGACAATCGCGGCGGCGCCAACGGCATGATCGGCGCGGAACTCGTCGCCAAATCGAAGCCCGACGGCTATACGCTGCTGATGCCGACGTCGAGCACGATGGCGATCAATCCGGCGGTTTACGACAAGATGCCGTACGATCCGATCAAGGATTTCGCGCCGGTCACGCCGGTGGTCTCCGCGCCGGTGCTGCTGATCGTGACGCCCAGCCTGCCCGCGAAAAGCGTCAGGGAGTTTGTCGCGCTCGGCAAGGCGAGGCCGGGTGAAATCGTGTTCGCGTCGAGCGGCGCCGGCAGCAATACGCATATCGCGCTTGAACTTTTTCGCGACCAGGCGGGCATCAAGGTCACGCACGTGCCGTACAAAGGCGCGGGTCCCGCGATCGTCGACGTTATCGGCGGCCAGGCGCAGGCGATGTTCGCCGACCTTCCGGTGCTCGCACCGCATGTAAAGAGCGGACGGCTGCGCGCGCTCGCCGTCGCCGGCTTCGACCGCACGCCGATGTTTCCCGACTTGCCCGCGCTCAAAGAACTCGGCTATCCGCGCTTCAATGCGCGCCAGTGGTATGGCGTGTTTGCGCCCGCCGCGACGCCGAAAGAAATCGTCACGCGCCTGAACGAAGCGATCCGGCAGAGTGTCGCCGCGCCCGACCTGCGCGATCCGCTGGCGGCAATCGGCGCCGATATTTTCGTGCAGAGCCCGGAAGAGTTCGGCGCCTTCGTCAAAGCGGAAATCGAGCGCTGGGGCGTGATCATCAAAAAATACGGCATCAAGTTAGAGCAGTGACCGCCGCCGATGTCATCAAAGAAGTGCGCGGCTGGGTCGAGGCCGCGAAGCGCGTAGTGGTGCTGACGGGCGCGGGGATCTCGACTGAGTCCGGCATTCCGGATTTTCGTGGGCCCAACGGCGTGTGGACGCGCGACCCGCAAGCGGAGAAACTTTCCGATATTCGCTATTACACAACGGACCCCGAAATCCGCAAACTGTCGTGGCAATCGCGTCTCAATCATCCGGCATGGACGGCCAAACCAAACGCCGGCCATCTCTCGCTCGTGCAGCTCGAGCGCCGCGGCAATCTGCACGCGCTCGTCACGCAGAACATCGACGGCCTGCATCTGAAAGCCGGCAACTCGCGCGACAAGGTTTTCGAAGTGCACGGCAACCTGCACAAGGCGATCTGCCTCTCATGCGGATGGAAGGGACCGATGCAGGACGTGCTCGACCGCGTGCGTGCGGGCGAAGAAGATCCGCCGTGCGCGACCTGCGGCGGGATTCTGAAAAGCGACACGATATCGTTCGGCCAGTCGCTCATACCGGAAGTAATAGAAGGCGCGATGCGCGCGGCGCAGGAGACCGACTTGCTGCTTGCCATCGGCTCGAGTCTTCAGGTATTCCCGATCGCCAATGCCGTGCCAATTGCGCAGGCATCGGGGGCGAGGATAGTGATCATGAACGCCGAGCCGACGCAGTTCGACGATATTGCTGACGTGAAATTGAGCGGTCTAATCGGCGAAGATCTGCCGCGGATATGCGGCAGGTTCGATGCGGCGTGAGGAATTCGTGCGGCCAGGCGCTGGCTATACTGGTTTGATCCGGCGGCGAAAAGCTCACGATCACACTGGGGGGAAATAACGATTATGACGTTTTCACTGACGTTGAGCCACGACGGCATTTTCGTTGCCGACAGCCACTTTTGAAAGGGTACATCCATGTTCGATCTCACAGGCAAAGTTGCATTGATCACCGGTTCGACCAAAGGCATCGGCAAATCCATCGCCGAGGAGATGGCGCGCGCGGGCGCGAAAGTCGTGATATCGAGCCGCAAGGCCGACGCCGTTGAAGCGGTCACGAAGGAACTTACGGCTGCCGGCCACGAAGCGCTCGGCATTCCATGCAACATCGGCGTCAAGGCGGAGCTGCAGAATCTGGTCGACCAGACGCTTGCCAAGTGGGGCCGCATCGACATCCTCGTGTGCAACGCGGCGATCAACCCGCATTTCGGCTCGATCACGAAAGTGACGGACGAAGTGTTCGACAAGATGATGGGCAGCAACATCCGCAGCATCTTCTGGCTCGCGAACATGGTGCTACCGCAGATGGCGGAGCGCAAGGACGGCGCAATGGTGATCATCTCGAGCATCGCCGCGTTGCGCGGCAGCAACGTGAACGGACTCTACGGCGTGACCAAGGCGGCCGATGCCGGACTCGGGCGCGCGCTCGCGGTCGAATGGGGCCCGCATAACATCCGCGTGAACAGCATCGCGCCGGGGCTCATCAAGACCGATTTTGCGCGCGCGCTGTGGGAGGATGAGGAGCGGCGCAAGCGCCGCGAAGGGATGACGCCGCTGCGGCGGCTGGGGGACGCGAAGGATATCGGCGGCGTCGCGGTATTTTTGGCGTCCGATGCGGCGCGCTTCATGACCGGGCAGTTGCTGGTGGTAGACGGCGGCGTGTCGATCGGCTGGTAGCGCGGGACACTGCAAGCGTCCTGGGGCCAGCCGTCATGGCCGCGTCGAGTGCCAGTCATGATTATTAATGCTTGTCACCGCGGCGGCGCCGCACTATAGTGCCCACCGTTGCTGCCACAGAGCGGCGCGCTAAGGTTCCAAAGTTGGGGGGTAGGGCAGTATTGCAATTGGAGTGCGACGCCAGGCGTTTTCAGGCGTCGGTCGGCGTGGCCGTTAGCGCGGGCGCCGTGTGGCGGAAACGCAATCCGCGGCAAACTTGGCGGTGTGGTCATAGCCCGCCGATGCACTCTACCCCTAGGGTACCAGCGTTAGGAAGATATACGCCGCGAAAATCACGAGGTGGACGACCCCTTGCAGCAAGGTCGTGCGGCCAGTTGCCAGCGTGAGTATGCTCACGCCAAGCGTCAACGTCAGCAATACGAGCTCGACCGGTCTCAGTCCCAGGCTCAGCGGCAACGCGAATCCAATCGACACCATCGCGACCACCGGAATTGTGAGACCTATGCTGGCGAGCGCCGAGCCCAGCGCCAGATTGAAGCTCGTCTGCAGGCGGTTCGCGAGCGCGGCGCGCGTCGCCGCAAAGCCTTCCGGCAGTAACACCAGCAGCGCGATCGCCACGCCGACCGCGCTTTTGGGCGCCCCCATTCCGGCCAGCGCGCTTTCTATCGTGGGACTCAGGATTTTGGCGAGGCCGACGACGGCGATCAGCGACAGCACGAGCAGCACGCCGCTCGCAGCCGCTGCCTTGTTTCCCGGCGGCGCGGCGTGCTCGTCGACTTCGCCGCCGCGCGGCAGAAAATAGTCGCGGTGGCGCACGGTCTGGATGAACACGAACGTTCCGTACAGAATCAGCGAGCACAAGCCGGCGAACTGCAGTTGTGAGTGCGTGAAAGTCGGCCCCGGCGAACTCGTGGTGAACGTCGGCAACACGAGCGTGAGCGTGGCCAGCGCGGCGAGCACGGTCAGCGCGGGGTTGGTGCCTTCGACGCGGAATTCGGGCTCGCCATGACGGATCCCGCCCAGCAATATGCACAACCCGACCACGCCATTGCACACGATCATGATCGCGGCGAACACCGTGTCGCGCGCGATAAGCTCCTTGCCGTCGCCGCCGGCCAGCATCAGCGACACGATCAGCGCGACTTCGATGACGGTGACCGCCACCGCCAGGATCAGCGTGCCGAACGGCTCGCCCGTACGGTGGGCCACTACTTCGGCATGATGCACCGCGGCCAGCACGCAGGCGACGAGGGTGACGCCGAACGCCGCGATCCATCCCGCTCCCGTCGCGCCGGTCAACGCGACACCGAGCAGCGCGCACGCAATCAGCGGCGTGCCGACGCTCCACCAGGCCGCGCGCGAAGCCGTGCCCCCGCTCAACCGGGCACCTTGGCTTTGCGCGCCGAACGTCGCTGCAGCATCGCATTGACCGCCCACATTGCGCCGGCCGTGACGATGAGCGCGATCAGCCAGCGTAGCGCGCTTGCCAGCATTGCGGCGTCCAACACCGGCCACGGGAATTGCGCGAGGCGCTCCGCGCGTTCGGTCATCCAGTGCCAGCCGGTATGGCCGATCAGCACCGACAGGATGATGATGCCGATGCGCTCGGGCAGCACGCGAAACAGCAGCCCCAGCACCGGCACCAGCACGGCCAGCACGAGCAGCTGACCCAGCTCGACGCCGAGGTTGAATGCGAGCAGTGAGGTGAGCAGATGACTGCCCGCGAACTGCAGTTGCTCGCGCAGCGCGAATGAAAACGCGAAGCCGTGCACGAGGCCGAACGCGAAGGTAATCATCCAGCGCCGCTGCACGTTTGTGCCGATCACGTTTTCGATTGCCATGTACACGATCGACAGCGCGATCAGCATTTCGATCAGCGGCGCGAACCACAGCGCGTTGGGCCCGAGGTTGTAAGCCGACGCGATCAGCGTGATGGAATGCGCGACGGTGAACGACGTGACGATCAGCGCGAGCGCGCCGAACCGCCGGAACGGGATCACGAGGCACAGCAGGAACAAGAGGTGGTCGAGGCCTTCCAGGATGTGCAGGAAACCGGATTCGACGAAACGCAGCGCTGCCTGGTGCCAGCGCGGATCGAGCGCGACAGTGCCGGGATCGCTGTGGAACTCGAACGCGCGCTCGGCGCCGCCCGCCGGCAGAAAACGCAACGCGACCGCGACGCGCATGCCGAGGCGCTCCAGCCGCGGATGGATAGCGAACGCGCCGGCATCCGACTCGATCGGATACTCGAACAACACGTCCATCAGTCCCTGGTTCCAGAAGAGCTCCATTTTTTCGGGCAGCCGCGGTCCGGCGAGATGCGCGCGCGCTTCGGCAAACGATACGAACGATTTGTCTGACGGCAATGACACCCGCGCATCGATCACGCGCGGGTAGTCGAGCCTGGTGCCGCCTTCGTAAATGTCGATGTTGTCCGCGAGCCACAGGTTGGCCGCGGTGCGCAGCGCGGCATCCGCGCGCGCGAGGTCCACGTAACCGGGGCCGCGGCGGGGCACGTCGACTTCGCGCATCGCGGTGAGCGGCACCCGCATCAACAACTGGAGCGTGCGGCCTGCCGGCTTGACGAATGCCTGCACCCTGACGTCGGCCGGAATTTCGTGCGCTCCGCACGGCAGCGCGGCCAGCAACACCATTGCCAGTGCGCTTAACGCGCACCGTGCGATGCCGAAAAAGTAATTGATGACGGGCAGGTTGGGCATGTGGGCTTGTCAGGGTAAAGGGAATCGACGCCGCATGACAAGTCGGCAGCGGGGCGTGGCGGCTTATAACGGTCTGTGCGTATAATGATTCGACAATACCGGTCTTAACCGGAATCCGCATGCCGCTGGACTTCAACCGCAGGAGGGGAACATGCAAACCATCCGCTCGAAACACCCTGTTTATATCGGCGCTGCGTTGTGCGCGCTCGTCGCCGCGCTCGGTCTCGGCCAGGCCCTGCTCGACAACCAGGCGACCGCGCAGGGCCGCACCGTGCAGGCGCCGATGTTCGAAGTCGATCCGCTGTGGCCGAAACCGCTGCCCAATCACTGGCTGCTCGGCATGACGATCGGGCTATGGGTCGACGATCAGGACCACATCTGGATCATCCACCGCGGCGCGGCAACGCTGCACGCCAATGAACGCGCGCTCGAGCTCAAAGTCGGCGAATGCTGTCAGTCGGCGCCGCCGGTGCTCGAGTTCGACCAGGCCGGCAATCTGCTGCGCGCGTGGGGCGGGCCCGGCCAGGGTTACGAATGGCCCGAGTCGAACCACGGCGTGCACGTCGACTTCAAGGGCAACGTCTGGATCGGCGGCAACGGCCAGAAGGACGCGCACATTCTGAAGTTCACCAAAGACGGCAAATTTCTGCTCCAGGTCGGCCGGTCCGGCGGTAATAAAGGCAGCAACGATCCGGAAAATTTCTGGCGCGTGGCCAAGATCTGGGTCGATCCGAAGACCAATGAAGCGTACGTGGCCGACGGCTACGGCAACAAGCGCGTCGCGGTGCTCGACGCCGATACCGGCAAGATGAAGCGCTACTGGGGCGCGTACGGGAACAAGCCCGACGACGCTGACTTGGGCAAATACGATCCGAACGCGCCGCCCGCGCAGCAGTTTCGCAGTCCGGTACACTGCGTCGAGCGCGCGAGCGATGGTCTCGTCTACGTTTGCGACCGCCAGGGCGACCGCGTGCAGGTGTTCCAGCCCGACGGCAAGTTCGTGAAGGAACAGTTCTACGCGAAAAACACGCTCGCCTCTGGTTCGGCGTGGGACATCGCTTTCTCAAAAGACCCGCAGCAGAAATATATTTTTCTCGCCGACGGCACCAATGAAAAAGTGCGCATCATCCTGCGTGAAACTCTCGAGGAGATCTCGAACTTCGGCGACGGCGGGCGCCAGCCCGGCCAGTTTTACGGCGTGCACAGCATCGCGACCGATTCGAAAGGCAACCTCTACACGACCGAAACCTACGAAGGCAAGCGCGTGCAGAAGTTCATCTACAAGGGCATAGGCCCCGTCACCGCGAGCCAGGGCGTGTTGTGGCCGCGTAAATAAGCAAGTTTGCCGGCGCGCGAACTGACACTTTTGCCCTTCGGGGGAAAGGCGGGGAGGGGCATTACCGGCAGGTGATCAACGCGCTCGTCAAGCAGGCGATCGTCGATTAAGCTTGCGCTTACGCCAATTTTAAGAGGAGTGCAGACATGAGTTCCGTGCACAAGATCGCGCCGTCCGGCGTTCGCGACCGGGTCAGCGCCGGCGAATGGGAAATGCGCGTCGAGCTCGCGGCCTGCTACCGGCTCGCAGCGCACTACCGCATGACCGACCTCATTTACACGCATATCTCGGCGCGCGTGCCGGGGCCCGAGCACCATTTCCTGATCAACGCGTTCGGCCTGCTGTGGGATGAAATCAGCGCGTCTACCCTCGTTAAAGTCACGCTCGACGGCGAAGTGGTCGACGATCCGACCGGCAGCGGCATCAATCATGCGGGCTATGTGATCCACAGCGCGGTGCATCGCGCGCGTCCGGATCTCACTTGCGTGATGCACACGCATACCGCGGCCGGCATCGCAGTCTCCGCGCAGGACGGGGGCCTCTTGCCGCTCTCCCAGCACGCGATGCGCTTTACCGGCAACATCGGCTATCACGAGTACGAAGGACTCGCGCTTGAACTCGACGAGCAGGCGCGGTTGACGCGCGATCTCGGCGCGCACAAGGTGATGATCCTGCGCAATCACGGGCTGCTCGCTTGCGGCGAGAGCGTGGCCGAAGCGTTCGATCTCATGTATTACCTCGAGCGCGCGTGCCAGAGCCAGATCAACGCGATGGCGGGGGGCGCGAAATTGCGTATACCGCCGGCCGGCGTGCCCGAGAAAGTCGCCGCCCAGTTCAAAAACCTGCCGTACAAAGCCAAACAAACCGAATGGAAAGCGCTGACGCGCATGCTCGACAAAACAAACTCAACCTATAAAGACTGAGGAGAACTGCTTGCACGCGCAATATTTGGTTCGCCCTGCGTTTGCGCTCATATGCGCGCTGGCATGGCACGCGGCGGGCGCCCAGGGCGTAAAAATAACCCCCCTCGGCACGCACACGGGCGAATTGTGCGACCGCGACCGCGCGACGATCTTCGAGGATCCCACCGGCGTGCGCATACTCTACGATGCGGGCCAGTCGGTGATGGGCGGCGACGATCCGCGCCTGGGCACCATCCACGTCGTGCTGCTCTCCCACGCGCATACCGACCATATCGGCGACCGCAAAATCGCCGCGCTCAACCTCGGGAGCTGCGACAAGCCGGAAACGGTGTCGGCGCTGCCGAATTCGACCACGGCCGAAATCGCGGCCGCCAAGAATTCATCGCTCATCATGATCCGCAACATGGCGTTCTTCCTCGGCCGCAAGATCCAGAATATTCGCGGCAAGCCGACGGGCAACTGCGCGGAGCCCGGCGCCGCGATCGCCGCGGCGCAGGCGGCGCCCTGTTTAGCGCCCGTCGAGCTCGGCGGCACCAAGACGGTTAAGGCGGCCGGCGCTTCGAGCGGCGTCGAAATCACCACGGTGTACGCGTTGCACGACAGCACGCTCACCCGCGATCTGCTGACCGACGGACAAAAGAAAGCGCTTGAGCCGGACAACATCAGCGTAAGCCTGGGTGCTGCGAGCGGCTACGTTCTGAAGTTCACCAACGGCCTGAAAGTCTATCTGTCGGGCGACACGGGTCTGCACACCGAAATGAAGACCGTTGTGCACGATTTTCACCGCGCCAATCTCGCGCTGATGAATTTCGGCCCTAACGCAATCACGTCCGACGCCGCTGCGTATGCGATGAACGAGCTGGTGCAGCCGGCGGCCATCATTGTTTCGCACCCGAACGAGGGCGTAACGAGCGGCGGCAAACTCAAAGCCGGCACCCGCACGAGCGATTTCATCAGCCGCATCAAAGGCAAACCGGTTTATCTCGCCATCAGCGGCCGCACGATGGAGTTCGACGCCAGCGCCAACTGCGTAACCGGATGCTGGTAGACCGTCGGCTATCCCATCCCTGACGGATGACACGTATGGCCAACGAGACCATAACCGGCGAGCCATCGACAGGCGTGGACGTCCGGCTCCTGGTTGCGCTCGACAACATGCCGGGCGCGCTCGTCTACACCGACAAAGACCTGAACCTCGTCGTCTGCAACAACCGCTTCAGAGAGATGTACCCGGTGCCGGAAAAATTTCTGCAGCCCGGCAGTCCGTACCAAGATTTTCTGCGCTATCTGGCCGAGCACGGTTACTACGGCAAAGGCGATCCCGCCGCCCAGGTCGCGCTGCGCGTCGAAAGCCTGCGCAATCCGACTGGCAGAAGCCTCGAAGACCATGCGCCGGACGGGCGCTGGTACCGCGTGCTGCGCCGCCGGGTGGCCGCCGGTGGCACGGTGACGGTGATCACCGACATCACCGAGCAAAAACAGTCCGAACAGGACCTGGCGGGCAAGGAAGAGCAACTGCATATCGCGCTCGACAACATGCCGGGCGCGCTGGTGTACACGGACGAGAACCTGAAGATCGTGCTTTGCAACGGCCGCTTCAGAGACCTGTATATCGTGCCGCAGGAGCTGCTCCAGCCGGGCGCATCCTACGTGAATTTCCTGCGTTACCTGGCCGAGAATGGCTACTACGGCGACGGTGATCCCGAAGCACAGGTTGCGCAACGCATGGAAAGTCTGCGCAACCCGACGGGCAAGAGCCTTGAGGACCATGCGCCCGATGGCCGTTGGTACCGGGTCCTGCGCCGGCGCGTCGCGGCTGGCGGCACGGTGACTGTGATCACGGACATCACCGAGCAGAAGCTCGCGGAGCGCGAACTGCTCGATGCGACGCGGCGCACGGAGGAGGCGAACAAACTCATTACGGAAAAGAACCGCGCGCTCGAGGCGCTGTACAGCGAGATCCAGGACAAGAACCGCCAGGTGGAAGAGCAAGCCGCGCAAATTGCGGAATGGAACGCGCGGCTGGAAACGCGAGTGACCGAGCAGGTCGCGAAGATCGGCCAGATGTCGAAGCTCACGCGCTTTCTCTCGCCTAAAGTGAGCGATCTCATCATGGCGGGCGACGCCGACGACCCGTTGAAGACGCATCGCCGGGACATTACGGTGGTGTTCGTGGACCTGCGCGGATTTACGGGCTTCACTGAGACGGCGGAACCCGAGGAAGTGATGAACGTGTTGCGTGAGTACCACGCCGAGCTCGGGCGCGCGATCATGGAGTTCGACGGCACCATCGAGCATTTCGCCGGCGACGGCGTCATGATCATCTTCAACGCGCCGCTACCGGTCGAGGACCATGAGCTGCAGGCCATACGCATGACGCTGCGCATGCGCGAGTCGATGGTCGGTCTCGTTCAAAGCTGGAAGAAGCATGGCCACGTGCTGGGGTTCGGCGTCGGCATCGCGGGCGGTTATGCGACGATAGGCACGATCGGCTTCGAGGGTCGTCTTGACTATGGCGCGATCGGCACGGTTACCAATCTCGCGGCGCGCCTTTGCGGCGAGGCTGGCGACGGCCAGATTCTCATCTCGCCGCGCGTGTTTACCAAGACTGAGGACCGGATTATCGTTGAGTCGATCGGCGAGCTGACGCTGAAGGGCTTTCAACGCCCCGTACATGCTTGTAACGTATTGCGCCTGCGGGCGTGAGGAGAAAAACGATGGGGCGTGTCACGGGGAAGTGATGACGCCCAATTCAGCCGAAACCTGTCCCCGCCGAAGCGGGAACAGGCAGGCGTAGCGGGGACCTACTTGACCAGCACGCTGTCTTCGCTGACCAGCACTTTTTTGACCGCCGGGCGCTGCAGCATGCGTTCCTTGAACGCCGTGTAGTTGGCGAGTTCTTTCATCGGCAATTCCGCGCGCAGGCCCCAGCCGTAAAACACCAGCGCGTAGCAGTCGGCGACCGAGAAGTCCTTGCCCATAATCCAGTCCTTGCCCGCGAGCAGCGCATCGATTTCCTGCACATGGGTCCAGAACGTTTTCTTGCCGGTTTCCTTGACGTTCGGCTGGGCCCCGGCGTCAGACGTGAAACGCTCGGGCCGCATATAGTGCGTATACGCCGGGTGCACGATATTCGAGAACCACGCCATCGTCGAGATGCAGCGCGCCTGCTCGAACGGATCCGCGGGCATCAGCTTTTTCGCGGGGAACGTCGTGGCCAGGTACGTGAGGATCGCGGTGTTTTCGGTCAGGATTTTGCCCTCGACGTCGAGCGCAGGCACCTTGCCGCGCGGATTGATCTTCAGGTAGTCCGCGGTTTTCTGCTCACCCTTGGGCAGCATGATCGGTTTCTCGGCGTACGGCGCGCCGGTTTCTTCGAGCGCCATGTGCGATGCGGTCGAGCAGGCGCCGGGGCAAAAATAAAGTGTCAGCATGGATGAAACTCCTGAAGAGTGAACAAAGGAAGAAAGCGGAATGCTGCGGGTGCAGCCGGATTATACCGTCGCGGCTTGTCAGCGAGGCAACGTCACGCCTGCGAGATCGCGCGCGCGACTGCATCGCCCATTTCCCGGGTGCCCGAGTTTCCGCCTAGATCTGCCGTGAGATGTTTGTGTTCCGCGACCACGCGATCCACCGCGCGCTCGATTAGATTTCCGGCTGCAGTGGCTTTGGGTTGATTTCGCTTCATGCCGAGCCAGTCGAACAGCATCCGTCCCGACATGATCATGGCGTAAGGATTGGCGATATATTTGCCGGCGATGTCCGGCGCCGATCCGTGCGTAGCCTGCGCCATCGCCAGTGTTTCGCTGGCGTTCAAGCCCGGTGCGAGACCGAGCCCTCCTACCAGGCCCGCTGCTTCGTCGGTCAGGATGTCGCCGTAGAGATTGGTCGTCACTATCACGTCGAATTGCTGCGGCTTCATGACCAAACGCAGCGCGCAGGTGTCGACGATGACTTCCTCGAATTCGATGTCCGGAAAGCGCGCGGCCACCTTGCGGCATTCGTCGGCGAACAACCCGTCGCCCATGCGATATACCGTGTTCTTGTGCACCGCGCTGACTTTGCGCCGCTTGCGGCGATCCGCGGCCTCGAACGCGGCTTCCGCGATCAGGCGGCTTTTAGTGCGCGTGGTAATGCAGATCCCGACGGCCAGCTCTTCGGTCGGCATGAACTCTCCATAGCCTTTGAACATATTCCCGTCGACCTTGAAGCCTTCGGTCGTCTCGCGCAGGAACAGCATGTCGATGTCTTTGTGGATCGACGGCAGGTTCGGATATGACCTGAACGGCTTGTAGTTCGCATAGAAACCGAAGTGCAGCCGGAAAACCGGGTGCGCATTGACCCACGTCGGATCGTTCTTAGGATATTCGCGGTGCCCGATGGGGCCCAATACCCAGCCGTCGAAGGTGGCGAGGGTTTCCAGCGTTCCCGGCGGTATGGTGTGGCCGGTGGCGTCATGAGCCTTGCGCGCAATCGGCATCGGACGCCAATCGATAGCCAGGCCGGTCCTCGCGGCGGCCTCCTTCATCACTTTCACGCATTCCGGGACGACTTCCAGCCCGATGTCGTCGCCTTCAAGTATTCCGATAGTCAATGTCACTGGTGATTCCTTTGATGTGCAGAAATTATTCTTCGCGAATGTTGGCGGCGCGGATGACTTTTTTGTACTTCTCGATATCGCTCTTGATCACTGCAGCGAATTGAGCCGGCGTGCTGCCCTGGACGTCGAAGCCCTGGGCGAGCAGGCGTTCACGCGTGTCAGCGGCCTGCACGGCGGCGAGAATATCGGCGTTGAGTCGGGCGATGATGTCGCGTGGCGTGCCGGCCGGCGCGAGCATGCCGATCCAGTTGTCCACCTGGAAACCGGGCAGGCTCTCGCCCACCGTTGGAATATTCGGCGCGGCTTTCGAACGCTTGCTGTCGGTGATCGCCAGCACTTTGAGCCGTCCCGCCTTCATGTGCGACATGACGGTCGGCAGGCTGATGAATGCGAGCGGCACATGGCCCGCGATCACGTCGATCGCCGCCGGGCCGCCGCCCTTGTACGGAATATGCACCATGTCCGCGCCGATCATGATGCGGAACATCTCGCCCGAGATGTGGCCGACGCCGCCGCTTCCGGAGGAAGCAAAATTGAGCTTCGCCTGCTTTGCCTTGGCGAACGCAATCAGTTCTTTCACTGAACTGGCAGGAAAGGACGGGTTCGCCGCGAGCGCGTTCGGTTGCGACGCAAGCAGGATAATGGGCGTGAGGTCCTTCAACGCGTCGTAGGGCAGGCGTTCGTGCAGGCCGGGATTGAGCGCGAGCGCGATGTTTGCCAGCATGATCGTATAACCGTCTGGTGCTGATTTAACGGCGAGCTCGGTGCCGATAATGGTGCCGGAGCCGCCGCGATTGTCGACGACCACCTGTTTTTTCCAGGTATCGGTCAGTTTCTGGCCGAGTATGCGCGCCATGATGTCGGTGCCGCCGCCGGGCGCAAACGGCACGATCAGGCGGATAGGCCGCGACGGATAGGGCTCCGCCGCGTACAGCAGCGCACCGTGGGCGGCGGCGATACTGCAAGTGAATATCGAAAGCGCAATGGCGCGCCGGCTGTGGTGCATCGATTTCTCCTTCGTGATACCGGACCTGATTAACCTCCGGACTTCAGACATTGAGCTGCGGATATTTCGCTCCAAAATCCGCCTTGCACCTCCGGCGACTTGCGCGGCGCGGCCAGGTCTTGCTTGAACTCCTCGTGGGCCGCGTCAAGCGCCTGCGCGACGAACCGGCACATGGAATCCGGCCGCGCCAGTATTCTATTGCATGGCGAGAAATCTCCGCGGATCATAAACTGTTGCGTCGTCCGACGACGCTGAGCGCCCTTACGATATCATGGTCGCATAACGGAACGACCGGAGGAGGGCGCATATGAAGCTTACCCATGCCGCGGGCTGGGCCGCAGCGCTGAGCGCTGCTGCCGTGACTGCCGCGGAAACCAATTTTCCGGTCCGGCCCATCCGCCTGCTCGTGCCGCAGGCGGCGGGCGGCAGCAACGACATCATGGCGCGCACCGTCGCGAACCATCTCACGCAGACTTTCGGTAAACAGGTCGTAGTCGACAACCGTCCCGGCGCGGAAGGCATCATAGGCACCGAGATCGTCGCGCGCTCGGTACCGGACGGCTATACGCTGCTGCTCGCGTCGGCGGCGTTCACGATGAATCCGGCCGTGCGCAAGCTACCGTACGATTCGCTCGCCGCCTTCGACTGGGTCGCCAAGCTCGGCACCGGTCCGACCGTGCTGACCGTCGGGCCGCTGCTGCCGGTCGGCACGGTCAAGGAAATCCTCGCGATCGGCAAAGACAAGCCGGGGGTGGTCACGATGGCCAGCGCGGGCGGCTTTCAGCATTTTGGCACCGCGCTATTCCGCAGTCTGTCGGGTGTGGACTTCACGATCCTGCTCTACAAAGGCGGCTTCCCCGCGATGATCGACGTGATGGGCGGGCAGTCGCACATGACCGTGGGCTCCATCGTGCAGTCGATCCCACACATACGCTCCGGCAAATTGAAGCCGATCGCGACCGGCGGCGCGACGCGCGCGGCGACGCTGCCGGATCTGCCGACCATCGCCGAGGCCGGCGTGCCCGGCTACGACGCGAGCAACTGGTGGGCGGTCGCCGCGCCCGCGGGAACGCCCGCCGCCGTAATCGCGAAACTCAGTACCGCCATCACCGCCTACCTGCAAATGCCCGAGACGCAAAAGCGGTTTACGAACGAAGGCGCGGAGGTCGATATCAAGACGCCGGCCGAACTCAAAAAAATGATTCCGCTCGACATGGCAAAATGGGCGCGGGTCGCCAAAGAGGCGGGCATGCGCGCCGAGTAACCGCAGCAGCGCCCGCGCGAGCGCGGCATTCTTCATCCGTCGGGAAAATTCATGGACCTTGGTTTGAAAGGACGTATCGCTTTTGTCACCGGTGCGAGCCGTGGTATCGGCCGCGCGATTTGTTCGGCGCTGGCTGCCGAGGGCGTGCATCTGGGCCTGTTCGGCCGCGACACTGCGCGCTGCGAAGCGCTGGCCGCCGAGCTGCGCCAGCAGCACGTCGATTTGCGCGTGTGCGTCGTGCCGCTCGATCTCGAACTCGGCGCCGCGGCGATCAAGCCGGCAATCGCTGCCGCCATCAAGGCCATGGGCGGGGTCGACATCCTCGTCAACTGCGCGGGCGGTGCCTATCGCGGGCGCCTCGAGGAAATTCCCGACGACGCATGGGAGCGTTATTTTGCGGTGAAGCCGCTGGGCTTGATTCGCATGACGCGCGAAGCCCTGCCCTACCTCAAAGAGTCGCAGCAGGCGCGCATCATCAACATCTCCGGCACGCGCGGTCGTGAGCCCGGCGGGCCTTCGGTCATGTCCGGGCCGATCAACCTCGGCACGCTTTCTATTACGAAGGCGCTCGCCAACGAATTCGGGCCGTTCGGCATCACGGTCAATGCGATCTGTCCGGGCTCGACCGATACCGGCCGCTGGACGGAGCTCGTCAACATCACGGCGAAAGAACGCGGCACGTCGATCGAAGAAGCGACGCGGCACCTCGTGCGCGAAGTGCCGATGGGGCGCGTGGTCGTGCCCGAAGATATAGCGGGTCTCACGGTGTTTCTCGCGTCGCGCCAAGCCGCGATGATTACGGGCACGGCGATCAACGTCGATGGCGGCAGGACGCGCGGCATCCCGTGATGCACCGGGTTCGAATTGCGCGGTGGATCGCCGTAATCATGCTGTGCGGCCAGTCAGCCCATGCGCAAAATTATCCTTCTCATTCGTTACGCTTGATCGTTCCCCTCGCACCCGGCGGCGGCAACGACGGCGCCGCGCGCATCGTCGGTCAGCGGTTGGGCGAGGCGCTGGGCGAGCAGGTGATCATCGACAACCGGCCGGGCGGCGGCAGCATCATTGCCTCCGAGCTCATGCTGAAGGCGCCGCCCGATGGCCACACGCTTTATCTCGTGAGCACCGTGTTCACCGTCGCGCCCGCGCTCTACAAGAAACTTTCGTTCGACGCATTGCGCGATTTCGCCCCGCTCACGCGCATTACCATCGCGCCGGGCGCGCTCATCGTGCACCCGTCGTTGCCGGTGCGCGCGGTAAAGGACCTGATTGCGATCGCGAAAACGCGGCCGGGACAGATTACGTACAGTTCGGCGGGCCTCGGCACCGGCTCGCATCTCGGGGGCGAGCTATTCAACGTGCTGGCAGGCGTCAAGCTTTTGCATGTGCCGTACAAGGGCAGCGCATTTGCGACCGTCTCCGTGTTGAGCGGCGAGACTGCAGTGGCGTTCAACAACCCCTTCTCATCGCTGCCGCATATCAAGGCCGGGCGCCTGCGCATGGTGGCCGTGACAACCGCGGAGCGCTGGCCGCTGCTGCCGGACATGCCGACGATCGCGGAGTCGGGAGTGCCAGGCTACGAGATACTGATCTGGAACGGGCTCGTGACGCACGCGGCGACGCCGCCGGCGGTCGCCGCCCGCCTGCATCGTGATCTCATGCGCATCCTTGGCGCGCCGGAACTTGCGACGCTGCTCGCGACCGACGGTACGCGGCCGTATGCCGAATCGCCGGCGGCGTTTGCGGCGTTCCTGAAGGGCGAGATCGCAAAGTGGACGCGCGTCGTGCGCGAGGCGGGAATGACTGCAAGCTGAAAAACTTTCACAGCAAAGCATTCACCGCAAAGGACGCAAAGGAACGCAAAGGAACGCAAAGGAAATTATAGAAATACAAAAAGCCCGGCAGGTTGATTTCGATTCGGCGTACAAGAAAATGATGAAATAAACTTTCGACTTCTTATGCAGCTCTCCTTCGCGTCCTTCGCGGTTCAAGACTGAGTTACAGTTACTATTGAGCATTACGTAATAGATGACAATGGCGCCGCTCGTCAAAACTCTCCCTCACCCTCGGTCCCTCTCCCGGAGGGCGAGGGAAGAAAAGCCCTTCTCCCTCCGGGAGAAGGGTGGGGAGAGCAAAGCGAGGGGGC
>JBKJMN010000336.1:0-5495 GCA_046596405.1 Burkholderiales bacterium | reverse complement strand
GCCGGAAATCGTCTCGGCAATCAAAAAACCTATGCGGGGTACCTTCGCACGCTGCTGGGCGAACGTCGCAAGCGGCGCGAGCGCGCTTACGCCAGTTGCGAGAACGAACCGACGCCTTGAGATCACTCGATCACCTTTGTTGCCTGCACGAGGACTGGGGATTCTTGGTCAACCAAATCGACGTGCCGTTGGCTCAGAAAACCTACTCGCCAAACCTTGCCTTGCTGCTGTTGAGAAAAAGTCGCCCATGGCGTAGCCGCACTCGCTCCAAGCGCAACCATCATTTTGCGGCGGCTTACCATGTTCTCCTCCCGAGGAGCCGCGCTGGCGCGCGGTTGTTATATGGGTAGTCTATCCGATTTGATGTCAATGGAATGAGGAATGCCGCATAGGAAAGATGTGACTTTTTGACACCGGCCCACGGACGCCGAGCGCGCGCAACACGACAAGATCGCCTCGGTGACCATGTTGCGCGGCAGCAGCGCGGCTTACACGCCGCTCGATTCGCCGCTGGGCGCGTGGACGAGCGGTGTGCTCGCTCCGTATTGAGCTCGATTTCTGCCCGAGTCCAGAACATCAGGCTCAGTTCAGTCGGCCAGAATTAAAATTTGGTTTAAAGAGGAAGCGCAATCAATGTCTCACCCGGGTTGCTGGCCAGGATCAAACCCGCCGTAGCGGCGACGACCTACACAGGCGCCCGCACAGCCGACAACTACGATTTCGTCGATGCAGTCGCGCGCAAGAATGTCGAGCTGACGGTGGCCAACATCCGGAACAAGAGTCCGGTGCTCGCAGGGTTGGAGTCGAAAGGCACGATCAAGATTGCCGGCGCGATGTACAACCTGAAAACGGGGGCGGTGGAATTCCTGACCTATTGAGCATTACGTAATAGATGACAATGGCGCCGCTCGTCAAAACTTTCCCTCACCCTCGGTCCCTCTCCCGGAGGGCGAGGGAAGCAAAGACCGAGGTGCGCAGACAAGTATCGGATTCGGCGCGCGTATGGATTAATAATCGACGTGCGTTCGCCGCTGCATGAGCATAATAATGACGGCGCCGTCGAAAGTCCGCTTGCCGAGTTTGATGGCGAGCGTTGAAGCGTGCCGGCGATCTTCCATGCGGACGATTGCATACGGGCGCGGCGTCCGGTAGAGGTTGATGGACTTGATCGGGCCAAACGGCTTGCAGCGGGCGGTGACGAAATCGACAATTTGCTTGTCGGTCTTGCTCAAGTCAACTTCCAGCATGGCGCGCCTCCGATAAATCGAGTTGCCTGCCAAACCGTTTCAGGGCTGCACTTCTCCGGTGCGTGACCCGTACATAGTGTCCTTGTACACAGTCTATACGCTTCAGCGCTTGATTGCGGCAAGCCGTTTCGCGTTTGCCACTGCAATTCGGTGGACCGGCGCCATGCCCTTGGCGAGAACGCCGAGCGCCGCGGTTTGCAGCTGCGGCGTCGTCCGTCCAAGGCCCGGCATGCTGAACCACGCCCGCCACCAAGAAGTCATGAGCGAAAACGCGAATTGCTGATTAGCACGCATCAGCTGGGCCCCCGTCGCCATCCACGATTCCATGAAGGCGGCGGTCTTTTCCGAAGTCATGAGACGAAACTCGCGTAGGTCGCGCGCGTCCGGCACCGCTCCAGCGGTTAGCATGCGATTGACGCGATGGGCAACGACTTGCGGCACCGCGACCGCGAGGCCGGCGGTTTGCGCGCCGATTTTAGTGAGGTGTCTACGGGACATAAGAGTTTACTTTCCTTGGTTAAGGTTAATTTAATCGCCCACGCCTTCCAGCCCTTGTTTAGCTCCAGCCCTTTCCCCTTCACAGGGGAGAGAGGGTTGCGCATTTTGGGCTGCAAAAAGGGCGCTAAGAATAGAAGGGGCGAAGAAGATGGCGCGGGGTGATTGATTTAAGTCTTCTTGGTCCAAGCCGAGCACCAGCCTTTGGCGGCGACCTCTTTGCCGCTGAAGATCGTGCACGGCGCCCACGGCTCGACGGCTTTGCCCTGGTAGTGCTGGCAATTGGCGCAGTCCTGGCCAGGTTGATAACTCGCGAATTTCGCTTTATCGACTTTCGTCGCGACGTGTTTGTAGCCTAGCGCTTGGGCGGTCGGGTCGTTTTCTTCGACGCGCTGCCCGCCGCCTTTTTTGTCCGGCGCTTTCGCCTGCACCAATACCGGTCCGGCCGGCACGCCGGCTGCAAGGGTGACCACGGCGATCGAGCTAAGCTTCAGCCAGCCACGCCGCCGGGTGTCGATGTGTTCATCTTGCATGATTGGTTCTCCTGAAGGGGCTTGAAAGATACCCTCTCGGCGCCGGCTTGACTGTCAGCACAAATGGGATTCACCCGTCAGCGCAATCGGACAAGATTTTTCCATCTCGATATTCGGGTTCCTTTGTGCGATGGTCTTGCTTCGATAAGTAGAATATGTGCGCTCCTTCCCACGAGCACGACTGGCACAATCAGGAGAGTTCCTTTCGGCATGGCCGCTGCGATTCTATTCCGGCTGCATCCGGGCCGCTTTGATGATTGAAAGATTAAAAGTGTTTTTACTGCACGTGCGGTGGCCGCGCGCTTACTGCTTCACCAGGCGGGCGCTGCGTGCGATCTTGCCGTAGCGCTCGATGTCCGCGCGCAACAATTCGCGAAGCTCGTCCGGCGTGCCCGGCCAGGCATCGACACCGAGATCGGCGAGTCGCGCGCGCAGGTCTGCGGTGGTGAGCGCTTTCACGAGTTCCCGGTTGAGACGGGCGACGATATCGGGCGGCGTTTCAGCCGGCGCGAACATGCCGTACCAGAGCGGCATCGTGAAACCGGGAACGCCCGCCTCGATGCCCGTCGGCACGGCCGGCAGCGTGGGGATACGTTTTTCCGTCAGCACCGCGAGCGCGCGCACTTTGCCGGCATGGATTTGCGGAATCGCGGTGGCGACCGGTATGACGACTTCGTCGACCTCGCCGCCCATCATTGCCGTCATCGCCTGCGTCACGCCTTTGTAGGGAACGTGCACGATATCGATTTTTTCGAGATGCTTGAGCAGTTCGTTCGCGAGATGGTTGGTCGTGCCCGCGCCGCCTGACCCGAAATTGAGTTTGCCCGAATGCGCGCGCGCGAGATTGATGAACTGGCGCAAGGTCGTCGCCGGAACCGACGGATGCACGAGCAGAATGTTCGGAATCGACGTCAGGCGCGCGACCGGCGCGAGATCTTTTACCGCGTCGTAACCGGGGTTCTCGTAGAGCGACGGGCTGACCGCGATGCTCGACGTGGCGATTACGAGGGTGTAGCCGTCGGGCGCGGCTTTGGCTGCCAGCGCGATGCCAAGATTGCCGCCCGCGCCGGCGCGGTTGTCGGCGACCACCTGCTCGCCCATTTGCTCGGCTAGTTTTTGGCCGATCATCCGGCCGACGATATCGCTCGCGGCGCCCGCCGGAAATCCCACGATCATGCGGATTGTCTTTACCGGATAGTTCTTCGGGGCGGACGCGGACGGCTGCGCGAGCGTGAGTTTGCAGTGCGGCGCCAGCAAAACCAGCGCGATGAAAGCCACGTGACGCATGATTGTCGGGTTCATATCTAAAATGCCTTGAATTCACCCACTCAATGTCCTGATGATCTTTTTTAGGATTTGCACTGTCTGTCCGAGCGCGCAATTCTACGGCGAATCACCGCGCCCCGTTAATCGCGCGCCATACGCGGCAGAGAAGATTGAACGAGACGGCATCCGGCGAGCGGCGGACGTTGTGGGGGCACCCTGTATCACGTAACATGGCAGTTCGTCGCTGCCTCGCCGCGCGACCGACCACAAAGCAGTTTTCAATCGGAGGAGCAAGCATGAAAAAAATATTGATGGCATTGCTGTGTGCATGCAGCACGGCCGCGCACGCGCAGTCCGCGGAGGATCTGCTCAACAAGAGCGGCAACACCGATAACGTGACGACGTTCGGCATGGGCTACGACATGAAAATGTTCAGCCCGTTAAAGCAGATCAACAAGTCGAACGTGAAGCGCCTCGTGCCGGTGTGGAGCTTCAGCACATCCAACGACATGGGCGACCTGTCGCAGCCTACCGTCTACAACGGGGTCATGTATGTCGTGAACGGCAACTGGACGTTCGCGATCGATCTCGAAACCGGCCGCCAGATCTGGCGCGCCCCGATGAACTACGACCGCGGCGCGCTGCGCGTGGCGGGCGGCGGTGCGTTGATGCGCGGCGCGGCGACCATCTATAACGGCAAGCTGTTTCGCCAATCGCTCGACGCGCAGGTGCTGGCGCTCGATCTTAAGACCGGCAAGGAAGTTTGGAAGCAAAAATACGCGGAATGGAGCGAAGGATACAAAGGCGTGATCGCGCCGATGATCGCCAACGGCGTACTGATCAACGGCACGGGCGGCGGCGAGAGCACGACGCGCGGCTTTATCGAAGGCTACGACCCGGAAACCGGCAAGCGCTTGTGGCGCACATGGACAATCCCCGCGCCGGGCGAACCGGGCTCGGAGACGTGGCCGAATGCGACCAAGCCCGATGCGTACAAGTACGGCGGCGGCTCGACGTGGCAATCCGCTTCGTACGATCCCGAACTCGACCTGATTTACATCGGGGTCGGCAACGCGCAGCCGTACAATCCTGCGTATCGCGACGGTCAGGACAGTTTGTACACGGCAAGCATTCTCGCGATTCGTCCGAAGACGGGCCAGATTGTGTGGCATTACCAGTACGTTCCGAACGATGCCTACGATTTCGATTCGAACGCGGAAGCGCAACTCACCGAGCTCACGGTCAATGGCCAGAAACGCAAGGTGCTGATCAACGCGCACAAGAACGGTTTTCTTTATGTAATCGACCGCACCAACGGCAAACTCATTGCGGCGAATCCCTATGTGAAAGTGAATTGGGCGTCGCATGTGGACATGAACACCGGCCGCCCGGTGCTAACCGATCTGCTCGATCGCGCGAAGAAAGGCGAGGAAGTGCTCTTGTATCCGTCGCGCGGCACCAACGCGACGCTGGTCGCGATCAATCCGAAGAACAACCTCGTGTACGTGAATACGTGGAACCTGCCGCGCACTTACAAGTACGTCGATCCCAAGTTCGTGCTCGGCGGCGACTACACTGGCATGCAATCAACAATGGCGGTGCCGAAAGGCGAGCCGGCCGGCTATCACGAAGCGATCGATCCGCTGACCGGCAAGGTCGTGTGGAAAGTGCCGATGATGGATTTCGCGAGTTCTTCGGCGATGCTGGCGACCGACGGCGGCTTGCTGTTCACGGGCCTGTTGACCGGCGAAGTGGTCGCCCTCGATCAGGACAACGGCAAGCAGTTGTGGCAATTCAAGACCGGCTCGTCGGTCAACGCGCCGCCGATCACGTATACGTACAAAGGCAAGCAGTACGTAAGCGTGCTGTCGGGCCGCGGCGGCAGCGTCGCCGGCCGCTTCATCACGAACAGCGTGCCGGCGGGCGGCATGGTGTGGACGTTCGCGTTGATGCC
>JBKJMN010000311.1:0-3115 GCA_046596405.1 Burkholderiales bacterium | reverse complement strand
CTTCGGGCTGGCACGAGTTTTGGCCCATAGTCCACGGCTCTCGGCGAAAGGATTTTGTCGTTGGGGCGCAGACGAGGACCAAGAGGCGCAGTTACGATCCGTGGACCCGGGCGCCGTTCCCGCAAACGGGCCCTTCGACAAGCTCAGGACTAACGGGTCACGGCGCCTCAGTGTCGAAAGGTCCCTTGCTTAGAATGACGAAGCCGCGGGACTTTCTTCTAGCCCTGAGCCAAAATCGTGACAGCGCATCGCGCGTTTCATTAGGTTACGGACTCTAGACGTGACGATCAAGTCGGTCACGCCGGTCGCGCTCAACCTGCCATTCGAAGTCGGCGGCCCCAAGCCGCTGTTCGCCGGCCGGCCGCGCAACATGGAAATCCTGCTGGTGCGGGTCGAAACGGCTGACGGCATCGTCGGCTGGGGCGAGGCATTTGGATTTGCGGTGTGGCCGGCAACGCGCGCGGTGATCGAGACGCTCGTAGCGCCGCTCGCCACCGGCCGCGACGAGCGCGATATTGCGGGGCTGATGGCCGACTTGCAGCGCAAACTGCATTTGCTCGGCCGCAGCGGGCCAGTGACGTACGCAATCTCCGGGCTGGACATTGCGTTGTGGGACATCGCGGGCAAACGGGCCGGCAAGCCGCTGGCGGAATTGCTGGGTGGCGCGCGGCGCACGGATTTCGCCGCCTACGCGAGCCTCGTGCGCTATGGCGACCCGGCGCTGGTTGCGCGCAATGCCAAGGCCGCTGTCGGGCGTGGATACACCGCAATCAAATTGCACGAGATCGGCGTCGAGCAGGTGCGCGCTGCGCGCGAAGCAATCGGCCCGGACGTGAAAATGATGATGGACACCAATTGCCCGTGGACGGCGCCGGAGGCCATTGCGATTGCCGCGCAGGTGCGCGAGTACGATTTGTTCTGGTTCGAAGAACCGGTGTGGCCGCCCGAAGATTATCCGGCGCTGGCCCGCGTGCGCCGCGAGTGCGCAATCGCGGTGTCGGCTGGCGAAAATGCGGCGAGCTACACGGAATTCCAGGCGATGTTCGATGCCGGGGCGGTTGATTACGCGCAGCCCAGCGTAACCAAGATTGGCGGCGTATCCGAGATGATGCGCATCGCCTGTCTGGCGCGCGAGCGCGGGGTGGCGCTCGTGCCGCATTCGCCGTATTTCGGGCCCGGATTGCTGGCGACGCTGCACATGGCGGCGACCTTCGAACACGCGACGATGATCGAGTATTCGTACGTGGACCTGGGCGCCAATCCGCTCGGCGATGCAATTGAAGTAAAGAACGGGCGCATCGCATTGCCGCGCGGCTCCGGCCTCGGCCGCGATCCCGATCCCGACGTATTGGCGCGTTACGCAGTGCGATGACCGCTGGTCGGGCGGTGGCCGCGGCGATCGCCATGGGGGCGTTTTGCGGCGCGGCAGGCGCGGCAGCGGTTGCGATCGACGTCGGACATTATCGCGAAGAGCCCGGCGCGACCAGCGCGCGCGGCCGTCCCGAGCTTGAATTTAACCGCGATCTGGCGGCGGAGATTAAATCCGCGCTCGACGCCTTGGGCCACCGGACATGGACAATAGGCGCCGACGGCGGCATGCGCGATTTAGTGCGCCGGCCGCGCGCGGCGAGCGGCGCCGATTTCTTCATCTCGGTGCATCACGACTCGACGCAGGCACGCTTTCAGAGCGCGTGGACGTTCGAGGGCGCGGAGCAGCGCTATAGCGACCGGTTCGCGGGCTTTTCATTATTCGTTTCGCGCGAAGGCCGTACGTGGCGGCACGCGCTCATTTGCGCGTCGGCGATCGGCGCCGCACTGGTGAAGGCGGGCTTCAGACCTTCGCTGTATCATGCTGATCCGGTCGTCGGCGAAAACCGGCCGTTCGCGGATAAAGCCAACGGCGTGCACTATTACGATCATCTCGCCGTGTTGCGGCACGCCGCGATGCCCGCGGTGTTATTCGAAGCGGGCGTCATCGTCCATCGCGACGAGGAACTTCAGATGCGTGACACCGCAGTGCGCACCCGTATGGCGGCAGCCGTAGCGAGTGGAATCGGCGAATGTTTAACCAAAGGAAGCGGACGATGACAACATCCGGCATGGCATGCGTTTTGCATCGGTGCAAGGATCACACTGTGCTTCGCTTACCTGATGTATCTGCATTCATCCTCGGCATCGCACTTATGACAGCGTTTACGGCAGGCAACCCCGCACAGGCCCAAACTTACCCGACGAAGCCCATCCGCTTCATCGTCGGCTATACGCCGGGCGGCGCGGCGGACATCCTCGCGCGCGCGGTCGGTGCGCGCTTCACGGAAGCCTGGGGTCAGTCGGTAATCGTCGAAAACCGCGCCGGCGCCGGCACCAACATCGCTTCGGAACTCGCCGCCAGATCGGCGCCGGACGGCTATACGCTGTTCATGCCGACGGTTGCGAATGCCATCAACGTCACGCTTTATCCGAAGCTTTCTTACGACCCGTTCAAGGACTTCAGTTTCGTCACCGATATCGCGAAAGTGCCGGGGATTGTCGTCGTGCATCCGTCGGTGCCCGCGAAAAACATGAAAGACCTGGTCGGCATCGCGCGCGCTCATCCGAACCAGTTGCGCCACGGCTCAACCGGCATCGGCAGCCCGCATCATCTCGCCGGCGAACTGTTCAAGACCATGGCCGGGGTCAAAATGATCCACGTGCCGTATCGCGGCGCGACCCCGGCGCTCATCGATCTCGTGGCCGGCCACATCGAAGTTTATTTCGGCGCGTTCGTCTCGACGCTGCCGCACGTGAAAACGGGCCGCGCGCGTGCGCTCGGCGTGACGAGCCTGAAACGCGTGGCGGTCACACCCGATATTCTGACGATCGACGAGCAGGGGCTCAAAGGCTTCGAGACCGGCTCGTGGTTCGGCATTGCGGTGCCGGCGGCTACGCCGCGGGATATCGTCAACAAATTGCATGCTGAAGTCGTGCGCATCATCAAGATCCCCGAGGTGACGGACCGCATAGCGTCGGAGGGCGCGGAATTCGTCGGTGATACGCCTGAGCAGTTCGCGGCGTTTTTCAAGTCCGAAGTGGCGAAGTGGGGCAAGGCGGTGACCGTGTCGGGGGCCAAGCCTGA
>JBKJMN010000293.1:0-9909 GCA_046596405.1 Burkholderiales bacterium | reverse complement strand
GCACCGGCAGGATCGGCGTGGTCGGCTTCTGCTTCGGCGGGGGCATCTCGAACATGTTCGCGACGCGGTTTCCGGATCTCGGCGGTGCGGTGCCGTTCTACGGCGTGCAGCCCGCGGTGGCCGACGTGGCGAAAATCAGGGCGCCGCTGCTGATTCATTACGCCGGGCTCGACGAGCGCATCAATGCCGGCTGGCCTGCCTATGAGGCCGCGTTAAAGGCGAACAACGTCAACTACGAAGCATTCATTTATCCGAACGTGAACCACGGTTTTCATAACGATACGACGCCGCGCTACGACGATGCGGCCGCCAAGCTCTCGTGGCAGCGCACGGTAGGCTTCTTCAACAAGAACCTGCGCGGTTAAACGGCGCGTTCGGGCGCTGTTCCCGCGGTATCGCCGCGGCACCAGCGCAGTCGTAGCGGCCGCGCCGACTTTTCCCCAACACCCGCTCCGCATCGTCGTCGCGATTTCCGCCGGCGCCGTCGGCAACGGAGCCCTCTGAATCCTGAAGCTGGAAAACTTTGACGCGCGCGAGTGTGGGTAAGTTTTGTTTCGCGCACGCTCGAAGAAAATGTCTATTGTCGATACGGATGATGTCGTCAAACCCCGACACGAATCGTCGCTACCGGTGAGTGTCGTCATACCCCGACACTCGAAAAATAAATTCGAAACTTGTTTACATGGAGACCGGCGTTGAATAACATTTCGCGTCCAAAACCATAAGAGGGAAGCACACAAATGCTCGCCAAAAAATTGGCGGCGCTTGCCGCACTGAGTGGAATTGCTTTCGCCCATCAGGCGAGTGCGATCGTGATTGGCAATGGCGCTTTCGATGCCGATTACATAAACCTCGCGAACTCCACGCCGTATAACAGCGTCGGTCAGATTTACGGCACCTCGGGCAGCGGTGGCTTCGCGGCGTCGGGCGTCATCGTCGCGCAAGACTGGGTATTGACTGCGGCGCACGTAACCTCCGGCGCGAGTTCGCTGCAGTTTTATAGGGATTCCGGTGGAACGGACTTCAGCCGCGGCAATATCAGCGCCGACAGGTGGTACACCTATTCGCAGTGGAACGGCAATGTAGGTGCCGGCTATGATATAGGCATGTTCCATTTGAGTAGCAGCCTCGGTTGCGGTGGCGTGAGCTCGGCTTTCGGCGGATGCGCGGCAACGCGCTACACCGGAACGAGCGAACTCAACAGGGTCGGCACCCAGGTCGGGTTTGGCATGACGGGTACGGGTTCGACCGGCGCCACGATTTTTGATGGTCTCAAGCGCGCAGGCGAGAACATGATCGATACGACTTACAGATCACCCGATGGCGGAAATCGCATCTTGCTCGCCGACTTCGACTCGGGACTTAAATCGGATAACAACTTCGGCAGCCGCTTCCCGCTGAAGCTTGAGTCCCTGATCGCGCCGGGCGACAGCGGCGGGGGTCTTTTCGAGACCATTAACGGGCGCAGTTATCTGACCGGCATCACGTCGTTCGGCTGGGGCAGGCTTGACAGCAACCCAAACTCCGACTACGGCGATGTGGGCGGCTGGACCCGGGTCGCCTCTTTCAACTCGTGGATAGATGGCGTTATCAACGGGACTGCCTCTCCCGCCTCATTCCAAGGGGGCGCCATTCCCGGGCAGACGTTCGCCGCCGCGGTGCCGGAACCTGAAACGTGGGCGCTGCTCCTATCGGGCCTCGGTGTGCTCGGGTTCGTCGCACGTCGGCGCAAAGCTCAATTATTGCGTTCATGATCGCTTCGGACTTAGCTTTTGCTAGCGCGATATATCCTTTCACCGATTTGGTGGGAACCTGCGATATAGATTAAGCGTCAAGGGAGCCATGACGCGCTATCGCTGACCCGGCCGCTGTTTCTTGTCGTTCGCAGCTGCGGCGGCCGGTTCGCTCCTAATTTTCCCGCGCTCTGCCACTTCCGAACGGCGGAACACCGCTACGTGGGAAGTCGGGTCTAGGTGTCCGAGAGCGCAGTGAGCTGTCGGTTCACTGCGGCACATATGCCATTGGTGACGGGCCAACTTTCTTCACCAAGGGCCGCATCTAAGGAAAACAAATGAATATCGACGACATCCTACGCACTGCAGAGGAGGAAACATGAAGAAAAGGACATTCATCGGGCTGGCGGTTGCCACCGGCGCCGGCCTCGCACTTGATTTCTGGCCTCGAAAAACGTCGGCACAATCGAAGATCAAACCGCAGTCGGTAACCACAGCAACCTGCGTGAACCTTGCGCCTCTTGGATTCTGGGGCAACTGTGACCCCTTCATCAACCGGCTGAAGCGCGCCTCTCGCTGGTGGCACAAGTATGGTGTTACGGAGGATCGCTACACCGATCTGCGTACACGGCAGATAAAAGGATTGCCGGCGGGAGAAGTGCTGATGAATCTCATCAACGTGCAGGACATCGGTGGGGAATTCGACTTCACTGAGCAGCGCGCGGGCAAGCATGTGCTGGTGTGGGACGGCTCGCTCTCACTTGGTGTAGCCGGTAATAGCGTGGACGCCGGCCGCACCGTCTACCCCAACCGCTTCGAATTCGAGATCCCGCCGACCATTGGCGCGTATTACGCAAACCCCGCGATGAACCTGCACGTCGTCAACAGCACCGGCACGCCGCAGGACTTGAACAACGCCGCGTTGTTTCACGCCGACGACGAAGCCGACTATCTTGCGGGCAAGCGCTACCAACGCAACTTTATAAACGCATTCTGTGGTGCCACTACAGTCCGCACAATGGACTGGAGCCTGTGCCCTATGGGCGGTGTGGATGCCTACGGCAAAGTAGTAGTAAAGACTGTCGAGCCAGCGAATTATTACGACAGCGGGTGTTACACCTACTTCACAGGCGACAACAACGAATACTTTTTCCCGCCAGAGGAAATCGGTTATTTAGCGAAAGAAGCGAACGTCAGCATCTTCAACACGATGAGCGCGCGGTCAAGTGACGCGACGTTTGCTTATTGGGCGACGGAATTCCTGAAAGGCGCTGGCCACTGGACAGGCGATTTACTGTCCGAACTGGGAGATGAGAATTGGAACCGCGCATGGCCGTGGGTCGCTGGATCGGATTATCTCATCGACACAGTTTCGCCGGGCATCAAGATCGTAGACCGCGACGGCAAGCCGAGCAGCAACCCCGTTGACGCGATGGGCTGTGCGACAGCCTCGCGGTCGCTGGCGATGTGGTACGCGATGGAGCGTGTCATCCCGCGCACGCGTCACAAGCGTGTGCTGGCGGGACAGTTTATGGCGGGGGCGGGGAAAAACGGCATGGGCGGAATGCTCGCTTATGTTGACCCCGTGTCCCGCAAGACGGCCGGAAAACTTGCAGACTACTACGCGGTGGCACCGTATTGGTCTGGTCGCCTAAATGGCGATACTCTGACGCTTGCCACCATCTTGCAGAACCGGTTGTGGGGCGACGACGCCTTCTGGATTGACCGCTGCAAGAAACAGATCGATTCGATGCACGAGCCCCTTAAGTGGAACAAAGACATGCTCGCCAAATACGCACCGAACCTGCGGCTCACCTGCTACGAAGGCGGCGGCTGGTTATGGGAAGAAGCCATGCCGCAGAAAGGTAACCCACTCTACGATGCAGGCAAGGAGTTTGACAAATTTTGCCGTGGCTTCATGGATGGCGAGCCTGGCAAGGTCGTGATGCGGTATTACTGGGATACATTCATTAACGGCAACTTTGCACACTACAATCAGTTCCAACACAACGGCTATGTCTACGGCGTGCAGACGGGGCTGGCGAACTCACAGGTACGGGCTGATACGCCGCGCCAGGCGCTGTTCAGGACGTTAGGGAAATGAGTCTGAGATTATGAACGCACCGACAGTTCCGTTTGAATTCGTGATCTGGGCCGCCAAGCAATGCGCTGCATCGCTTGGAGTCCAATACGCCACGTTCATCGCGCGTGCATTACATCGACGGCTTCCCGGCGCAATGCAAGGGACCAATGCCACGCCATGCCGACCGTGAGTTGCGCTAGTCCATCATTCAATGCGCTTTTGTAAGATATTATAATAATAGATCTAAAAACGCTCTCGCCGCACCCGGGGCACGCTCCTTCGCGCCGTTGATGAAGAACATGAACACATCGCGCGCCTGTTTATTGGCAGGCTTCTTATCGATGTGCGGCAAGCCGGCGGGATCGCCGCCTTGCGCCCATGTTTGCGCGTGTTTGGCCCACGACGTGAGCGCTTTGCGTGTATAGCCGGTAGCGACCTTGGCGTCGGCTTTCATCAGCCGCGCGTAGACGAAGTCGCTCGTCAGATCGGCGATCGATTGATATTCGTCGGAATCCGCGAAGACGACCGCCGCGCCATGCTTGCGCGCGAGCGCGAGAAATTCAGCGTTGGCAAAGCTCGGGTGACGCACTTCGAGCGCATGGCGCAACGGTATACCGCCGGTTTTGGCGGGGAGCAGCTTCAGGAAGGCAGAGAAATCGTCGGGATCGAATTGCTTGGTCGGTCCGAATTGCCAGAGCAGGGGCCCGAGCTTGCCGCCAAGTTCGGCCATGCCGCTGTTTACGAACCGGTCGATCGCTTCACCGGCCTCGGCCAACACCCGGCGCACGGTGATATAGCGCAGCACCTTGACCGAGAATATAAAGTCGTCCGGCGTCGCGTCGCGCCATTTGGCGAAGCTGGCCGCCGTCGGCGTGCGATAGTATGTGCCGTTGATCTCGATCGCCGTCACGTGCCGGCTCGCGTATTCGAGTTCGCGCTTCTGAGCGAGGTCGGCCGGATAGAAGTTGTCGCGCCACGGCTCGTAGGTCCAGCCGCCGATGCCGACGCGGATTTCACCTTGCTTAGGCATATGTGCCCGCCTGCGGAACATCCCGCCCGATTGCCGGTCTGTCAGTCATGTCGTCTCCACACATATTCGTCGGCTGCGCGGGATGGAATATTCCGCCCCACGAAAAGCACCGCTTTCCCGAGGACGGATCTCATCTCACGCGGTATGCGGCGCGCTTTTCCGCCGTCGAAATCAATTCGTCTTTCTATCGGGTCCACCGTGCCGAAACTTATGCGCGCTGGGCCGCGTGCGTGCCCGCGGGGTTTCGGTTTGCGGTCAAAATTCCCAAAGCCATCAGTCACGAGCACCGCCTCAAAAATGTCAGGAAATTGCTGACGCCGTTCATCGCCGCCGTCACCGGGCTTGGCGATAAGCTCGGTGCGCTGCTCCTGCAATTGCCGCCGAGTTTTCAATTCGACCGGCGCCTCGCGACGTCTTTTTTCAAGCTGCTGCGAAGTATGCATAGTGGCACCGTCGTATTGGAACCGCGCCATGCCACCTGGTTCCAGGGCCCCGCGCTGGAACTCTCGAAAGCGTTCGACATCGGTTATGTCATCGCCGATCCCGCGCCGAAAGGCGCTGAAGTGCTGGACGCATGGGCCGACGCTGCGTATTTTCGACTGCACGGCTCGCCGCGCATGTATTTCTCGGCGTATTCGACCGCATATCTCAAATCGCTGGCGGCTCGGCTGACGCAGATCGCGTCGCGCGGAAACCCGGTGTGGTGCATTTTCGACAATACCGGGATGGGAGTCGCCACCGGCAACGCATTAGACCTGGTGGACAAGCTGGAGGCTAAACCGACAGTCCGCGCCAGGGTGCGGCGCAAAGTCGCGCGCAAACGAAAATAAAAAAGGGGCTCGCATGGAGCCCCTTTCGCACTGCGCGCGATTGCTTATTGCACCGGGGAGAACTTGGCCGGCATCACGATTTTGTTTTCCTGCATGACGTAAGGAATGCTCTTGGCGCCGCTCTTGGCCGCGACGACCGACGGCGGCCAGATGCCCGCATCCTTGGCCTTGTCGCGCGTGTTGTTGCGCGCATCGAGCGTCGGATAGGCCCAGATGTGCAGCCATTTGTTGAGTCCGCCGAGTTCCGAGTAGCCGCAGAAGATCAACGGGCTCAGCTTGACGCGCTCGGGCAGCGCATTGCCCCAGTTTTCCAGCACGTTCGGCAGCGCGCCGGGCGCATACGTGTAGGTGCGCATTTCGAAGTAGGGGCCGGCTTTGCCGGGCTTGAATTCGGGCGAGAAGGGCGCCGGTTCGAAAATATCGGTGCGCTGCGCGGTCAGGAATTCGCCGGTCTTTGGCGGCCAGGTCTTGTCGGCGACCGCGGCGGCGCGGATTTTCGCGCGCTCGGCGAGATCTTTGTACGGCCAGATGTGGATGATCTGGTTCAGCGGGCCGATCTCGGTATGAAAGAACGCGGCGAGCAGCGAATGCTTCTGGCGGTGCTCGTACGCCTCCGCGAAGCGCTTTTCGACCTCGGCGAGCGAGCCGGGTTTGATGTCGTAAGTACGAATTTCGTAAATCATGAGGGTCCCTTGATAGAAAGTATTAATAGTAACGACGCGTGGTCTTTTAATACGACGCAGTCTGCCGCACACTCGCGAATGGTGGTGGTGCCTGCCCGTGGCTGCGCCGTTTTTGCCGGACACGTTTGCAGGTGCGGGGGGTCGCATCGTAGCATTTTCGGACCGGGCCATCACTCACCTGAAAAACAGCACCTGAAAAATGGGTGGAGACAATGACGTTGGCGTGCCCGCCGCCGGTCGCGATGCCGGCTGAACTTGCGCTATCATCGGCGCATGCACGCTTCTCATGATTTGTCGTCGGATGCGGTGTACGTCCGGCGGCTGGTCGTGCTGTTCGGTCTCGCCTATTTTGCGCAGGGCCTTGGGCAGGCAGGCGGCCTCATCAACCAGCCGCTCAACTATTACCTGAAGGCGGGCCTCGGGCTCAATCCCGCGCAGGTTTCCGAGTACCTGGCCATCCTGACCCTGCCATGGGTGATCAAGCCGGTTTACGGGCTCGTCAGCGATTTCCTGCCGCTGTTCGGCTACCGCCGCAAGACCTGGCTGATACTGGTCAATACTCTGGCCGCGCTCGGTTTCCTGTGGCTAAGCGGGCTGACCGATGCCGGCACCATCGTCGCCGCGCTCACGCTGACCGCGTTCGGCATCGCATCCTCCGACGTGATCATCGACGCATTGATGGTCGAAAACGGCGAACGTACCGGCATGATCGCGCGCTTCCAGGCGGTGCAGTGGTTCTGGTTCAAAATCGCCGCCATCCTCACCGCGCTCGGCGGCGGCTATCTCGCCGCCACGCTCGAGCCCGCCGGCGCATTGCATGTCGCGGCGACCATTACGATGCTGGCGCCGCTCGCGGTGATTATTGTGAGCTACATCGTGATCCGCGAAGAGCGCTGCACCATCGGCGTCGAGGCGTTCAGGGAAACCTCCGCGAGCCTGCTGCTGGCGCTGAAGTCGCCCACGCTGCGGATAGCCGCGGCGTTTCTCGCGTTATGGTGCTTCAGCCCGGCGTTCGGCACGCCGCTGTATTACCACATGGTGGATAACCTCGGTTTCGAACAGGGCTTTATCGGCGAGCTCAATGCGCTGACGGCGATGGGCGCGGTGGGAGGTGCGTTTATTTTTCTGCGCGTGTTCGACAATAAGACCGTGGTTTATCGCGCCGTGTTCAGCGTGTGGGCGGGAATTGCCGGCGTGCTGGCCTATCTCGCACTCGCCCAGCCGAGCGAGCACGCCGCGATCATCGCCATTCCCCTGAACATTTTCGTCGGCATGGTCACGCAGATCGGCACCCTGACGATACTGACGATGGCCGCGAGCGCCTGCCCGCCGAAGGCCGCCGGTTTCGCGTTTGCGGTGCTGATGTCGCTATATAACGGGGTAGAGCAACTGTCCGCCATTCTGGGCGCGCAATTGTACGAGCATGTGTTTGAGCGCCAGCTCGCGCCGCTGCTGTGGGTGGCGGCGCTGTCATTGATGCTGTGTTTCGCGCTGGTGCCGCTGCTGCGCCGGCTGGAACCGGTCGCTAGCGGCTGATCGCCGTCTCCGGCGGTTTGAACACCACCATCGGTTCGGCAATCACTGACAGGCTCACGACGGTATACGCCACCATCAGGAGCGTCAGCGGTACGGTCGCCAGCGCCGCCTGCCGGCGGGTGCTGAATTCGCGCAGCGCGACGATATGCGCGAGCCAGATCGCGACGACGTGGCCGGCAACGATGGCTCCTATCGCCACATACCAGGTCACCCGCGCGTCGATCAGCCCGATGTCGGCTCGAAAGTTGGCAGTGCCGAACAGGTCCCACTTCACGCCGAAAGGGTCGGATGCGAGCGCGATGAGCTGCTGGCCCTGTACGAGGAAATTCGCGCAGTTGTGCGCGACGTTGTAGGCGATCGCGATCGGCACCAGAGTGTACGCGAACACGCGCGCGACTTGTCCCATGGTGCGGCCCGGCGTAAGCAGTGCCGTGACGCCGCAAGTTGCCAGATACGCGGCTAGGAATAAGACCCAGACCCCGATCAGCCCGACGGCGCCCAGGCGATACCCATCGGGGTCGACGAGAAACGGCGCGGCACCTGCGATTTTCGTTTGCGCAAGCCACCAAAGTTGCCCGCTCAACAGGCCGTCGAACAGCACGGTCGAGAGCATCGCGATTACGAAGCAAACGATGGCAGCGGATGGCGCAGGTTCCGCTATCAATCCCCGGCCGGGCGCGCGCAGAACCAGTCTATGGGGATCGTTGCCGGCGCCCAGTGGCGCAAAGCGCCCGAGCGTCGCGAAATAAAGCGCGAACACGTCCGCATTGCGCTGCCACGTATCGGCGCCGAAACAAAGCATGCCCATCAGGTTCACCGCCGACCAGCCCAGTATCACGCAGGCGAGCCGGTAGGGCACCGCGGCTTGCGGATAAGCGACTTCGAACCAGCTATATGCGAGCAGCAGCACTACCGCTGGCCATGCGCCGAGTGCGGGCGGATAGCGCCAGCCGAGCGTGAGCCCGTGCGGCGCGCCGGCGCGGCGGGTCAGCGCATCCAACGCATCGAACAGCGTGCGCCAGGGATCGAGCGCGGGCCACAGGTTGCCGAAGCTCGCGACGACCAACGAGAGCCCGACCCACCAGATTATCCATACCAGCGTGGGCGTCACATTCATCAGCGGGTCGGCGGTGCCGTACAGCCCGCAAACTATGCTGAGTGCGAACAGCATGAGCCCGAGGATGCGCGCCGCGCCGCGCAATGCGGGCAGCGCCGGCCCCAGGCTGATGCGCCGGGCCGGGGGCTGCCCGGTCGGCGTGTGCTCGACGACCACCTGCGCGACGACGAAAGACAGAACGACCACCGCCGCCGCGCCGGTCGCAAAATAGGCGAGCGGCGCCGGCAAATCGTAGCGCTCCTCAAATACATGCGCGTAGGCGAGCGCGGGCATGCCGAGCGCTGCTGCCGCCCACTTCATTTCGGCTGGACTTCCAGCGTGGCGAGCGGCGGGCCGCGATGGGATTTGGGGCCGGCCGATTCGCCGTCGGCATGCCACTCGAACGGATAGCGTCCGGTTGCATACGCGTTGAATGTGAGTTCCGCCGCCTGTCCGGGCGCGAGCTTCGCCGACAGCCGGTAGCCGTGCAAATGCACTTCGCCCGGCGCATCGCTCGTGACGCGCAACTTCAGCGTGTCGCCTTTCTCCACTTTGAGCAGGCGTTGCGGCGCTGCGACTGCGCCGAGCGTGATATCCAGATTGAATATTTTTTGCGGCGCGTCGGCCGCGCGCGCAGCGCCTGGCGCCAGCGCGGCGCAGACCAGCATCAGGTGAACGGCAACTCGCATTTGAATCCTTGCACGAACGTAGCGCAGACCAATGCGCCGAGGGCATTTCGCTGCCATTGAATCCAGCCCGTTGCGCTGGTTGAATGCGCTGGAATATGCCAGAATCGATCCAGTAATCATAGTACATACCGGCCACGGTTCGATGGCCGCGGCAAATCATCCCGGGGAGATCCATGCAACGTTATCGGAAGTTATTCAATCGTGCCGTACCCGCGCTGGCTTGCGTGGC
>JBKJMN010000225.1:0-14375 GCA_046596405.1 Burkholderiales bacterium | reverse complement strand
CGTCATGAAATATGCGACCGATCCTGAAATGTACAAAAAGCTCTTCTCGGCATTCGGCGAAGGCAACCCGATGTGGGACGAGATTCCCACCTCGATCGGCGCGACCTACCACTGGGACGAGAACTCGACGTACGCGCGCCACCCGCCCTACTTCGACGGCTTCAGCATGACGCCGGGCAAAGTGACCGACATCAAGGGCGCCCGCGTGCTCGGCATTTTCGGCGACTCTATCACCACCGACCATATCAGCCCCGCCGGCGGTATCAAAGCCACCTCACCGGCCGGCAAGTATCTGCAGGACCACGGCGTCGGCATCGCGGACTTCAACACCTACGGCGCGCGCCGCGGCAATCATGAAGTCATGATGCGGGGCACGTTTGCCAACGTGCGCATCAAGAACCTGATGGTGCCCGGCAGCGAAGGCGGCGTCACGCTCCACCAGCCGGCCGGCGAGCAGGTTTCGATCTACGAAGCTGCGATGCGCTACAAGCAGGATGGCGTGCCGAGCGTCGTTTTCGGCGGCGACGAATACGGCCAGGGCTCATCGCGCGACTGGGCAGCCAAAGGCCCGCAACTGCTGGGCGTCAAAGCCGTGATCGTGCGCAACTTCGAGCGCATTCACCGCGCGAACCTCGTATTCATGGGCGTGCTACCGCTGCAGTTCAAGGAAGGTGTAACCGCGCAATCGCTAAAACTCGACGGCTCGGAAACCATCGACATCACCGGCATCGAAACAGGCATCACGCCGATGATGGACGTGACGATGACTATCACGCGCAAGGACGGCAAAACCGAACAGGTGCCGCTGAAACTGCGCATCGATACGCCGATCGAGGTCGATTATTACGAACACGGCGGGATTCTTCCCTACGTATTGCGCGAGTTGCTCGCGTAGCACATAAGGTATTTCTTATACCGAGCGCAGACAATCTGATCGTTACGCTCTACAAGCCGGAAGCCACAAGCTCCCGGCTTTTTTTCGCGCGTCCGCTTTACGGCGGCACTTGCACACCCGGAACAATCCGTATACGCGACTCCATTACCGATGGGTATCGCTGCGCTCAACCCATCCTACGATCTCCGTTAAAGCGATGTGGCTTTCCTCATCCCGCGTTGGATGGCTCTCGCGTACGATGCAATCGCAAAAAGAAAAAGGGGCCAGGTTCGATTAATTCAGTAGCACGAACGCACGCAGCCAAATGCGCTTCGCGGCTTCGTGCGACTGTTCGAGGCCGCTGCGTGCGACGGTTCAGAGAGCCGCGACTAGCGGTAAACCTCTTTGCGGTCGCCGATGCGAACGATAGACACGACTTGTTTTGTGTCCTGAATATCACAGATCAAGCGGTAGTCACCGACCCGATAACGCCACGCGCGTTGATCGCCCTGCATCGCCTTGCCAACGCGCCGCGGGTCTTCCGATATGCGCGCCCCAATGAACAATAATATCCGGCGTTGAATCGGTGGATCAAGCCGTCTCAACCTCTTGAGAGCGGCGGCGCTGTATTCAACCTGCCAAGCCAAGACGTTTCTTTACATCGGCGTGACTGTAGGTTCGGCCCGGCTTTTTGCGAAAGGCGAGTACGGCGCGGTAATCGGCCTCTTCCTGCAACCCGTCGACGATCATTTCTCGCAACAACGCTGCCGGCGTTTTCTTTGCGCGACGCGCGGCACGCCCTAACGCCTTGACTAGGTCAGCGTCGAGAACCTGCAGATAACGATGTTCGGATGCTCCGCCCATGTGATTATCCTTTAGCAGAAAACCGGAAAATTATACACCTGGCGCAGGCACATCAACGCGCGTACGAACCAAGAAAGAGCCAATCCATGGATGCAATTTTCCATCCTTGCGGAACTTTGGAGTCTAGCCTTGCAGCATTCGACAGGCGCTATACATCTCAATGTCGGCATCACCGTGCTCCACGCATGCGAATTCTGGTCAGGCACAACTGACCGTATAATATCGGCCAGCCGCCGTTTCGATGGAGGAATAATAATGAAGTTTCACGTTGCAGTGTTACACGCGCTTGCGTTGCTGTTTGCGGCGACGCTGCTGCAACCGGCGCACGCCGAAGTCACCGAAGTCCGCCTCGCGCAGCAGACCAGCATGGGCTACATGCAGTTCAGCATCATGGACCGGTTCAAACTGATCGAGAAATACTCGAAGGCGGCGGGTCTCGGCGAGGTCAAAGTGTTCTGGGACACGTTCAACGGCCCCAACAACATGAACGACGCGCTGCTCGCCGGCCGCGTCGATTTTGTTTCGGGCGGCGTGCCGGGACTCATCACGCTGTGGGAAAAGACCGCCGGCACCCCGCAGGAAATGCGCGGCGTCTCCGCCTTGAGTTCGCAACCGTTTTTTCTGAACACGCGCGACCCCAACATCAAATCGATCCGCGATCTGTCGGCCAAGGATAAGATCGCCCTGCCTGCGGTCAAGGTCTCGGTGCAGGCGGTTACGTTGCAAATGGCCGCGGCCAAGGAGTTCGGCGATGCGAATTTTTCGAAGCTCGATGAACTGACCGTATCGGTGTCGCCGCCTGACGCGACGGCGGCTCTGCTGTCCGGCGCCGGCGAAATCAACAACGTGTTCAGCGTGCCTCCGTTCCAGTATCAGCAGCTCGAGAAGCCCGGCATCCGCACCATGCTCAATTCGTTCGATGTGATGGGCGGGCCGCACACGTTCACCGTTATCTGGACGAGCAAGAAATTCCGCGATACGAACCCGAAACTCTACGGCGCGGTGTTCGCGGCGCTGCAGGAAGCCACCGACATCCTGAACAAGGACCGCCGCGCGGCCGCCCAGATCTGGGCCGAATCGACCAAGAGCAAGCTCACGAGTGACTGGCTCTATGACAAAATCCTGTCCAATCCGCAGGTGCAGTACACGCTGGTTCCGCAAAACACGATGAAGTACGCGGACTTCATGCTGAAGGTGGGCTCGACGAAGAAAAAGCCCGCGTCGTGGAAAGACCTGTTCTTTCCTGAAATCCACAATGTTTCTGGCAGCTGATATGAAGGGCACCGCGCAATGAATGCACGTCCCCAGGTTGCGGGCGAGTTTCCGCAGCGTCTCGCCGCCATCGTCGGTGAGCGCGGCATCATCACGTCAGGCGCCGACATGGCGCCCTACCTCGCCGATTGGCGCGATCTCTACAAGGGAAGCGCCATCGCCGTAGTGCGTCCTGCGAGCACGGCGGAAGTCGCGGCGGTCGTGCAGTTATGCGCCGAAACCGGCACGCCGATCGTACCGCAAGGCGGCAATACCGGCATGTGCGGCGCCGCGACGCCCGATGCAACGGGCAGGTCGATTGTCCTCGCACTCGGGCGCATGAACAAAATCATCGACGTGAATCCGCTCAACAACACGATGACCGTCGAAGCCGGCTGCATACTCGCCAACATCCAGCAGGCAGCCGCGGAGGTCGACCGCCTGTTTCCGCTGAGTCTCGGCGGCGAAGGCAGCGCTCTGATCGGCGGCAATATCTCGACCAATGCCGGCGGCATCAACGTGCTGCGCTACGGCAACACGCGCGATCTCGTGCTGGGGCTCGAAGCCGTGCTGCCAGACGGCCGCGTGTGGAACGGGCTACGCGGCCTGCGCAAAGACAATACCGGCTACGATCTCAAGCATCTGTTCATCGGCGCCGAAGGCACGCTCGGCATCATCACCCAGGCGGTGCTCAAACTCTTTCCGCGGCCGCATGGCAATGTCACTGCATTTGCGGGCATCAATGATCCCGCGCATGCGGTTGAATTGCTCGCTCTGCTACGCGCGCAATGCGGCGACGGCATCAGCGCGTTCGAGTTGATTTCGCGCAACTGCCTCGAAATGGTCGTGCGCCGGATCCCCGGTGCGCGCGATCCGCTGGCGGCGCCATATCCGTGGTACGTATTGACGGAGCTTACGGCTGCGCAGGACGACGGCAAGTTGCGCGCTACGGTCGAACAGGCGCTGACAGCCGGCATTGAGCAAGGACTCGTCCAGGACGTGGCCCTGCCGGAGAATGCGGCGCAGGGCAAAGCGCTGTGGCGCATGCGCGAATCGATTCCGGACGCTGCAAAAATTGAAGGCCTCGTCTACCGCCACGACATCGCGGTCGCCGTAAGCCAGATTCCGGAGTTCATCGCGACGGCAAGTGCCGCGCTTGAAGCAGCCTATCCGGGTGTGCGCATCATCTGCTTCGGCCATCTCGGCGACGGCAATTTGCATTTCAATGCATTCGTTCCCGGCCGCGAGCGCAGTGACGAAGTCGCGCGCCAGATGACCGATGTCAACCGGCTCGTGCATGACATCGTGCAGACCTTCGGCGGCAGCATCAGCGCGGAGCACGGCATCGGCCAGTCCAAGCGCGGTGAACTGGCGCATTACAAGAGCGCGCCCGAACTCGACTTGATGCGGATCGTAAAAAAAGCACTCGATCCCCACAACCTGATGAATCCGGGCAAGGTGCTTTAACCGGCCGCGCGAATGGGGCGAGCGGTACAAGACCGTGCCCGACGAAGTGAAAAAATATGCGCTTGGCTAATACGGCAAGCCGCTCGCGGCGATCGAGCCCAACGTGCTCGACCGCATCATCGCCAGCGCTCTGCGGCTGACCGTCGACGGCACGCGCTGAGCGCGGCGTCTAGGCCGCCACGACGAAGAGCGCGATCACGCACCCCACGCCGACCGTCCACGCGACGGAACGCAGGGTCGCGAGGTTACCGATATACAGCAGGAGATGGGCGATGCGCGCCGCCACGAACACCACCGCCAGCCCGTCGACGACCGGTTGCGATGCGTGCGCGAGATGCGCAATGATGACCGCCGCAGCGAATGGCGGAAACGCCTCGAACGCATTCAGGTGCGCCCAATAGGCGCGCTGCTTCGCTGGCGGCAGTTGTTCGATGCCCACGCGCGGCGCGTCGTTGTCGTAGCCGCGCCGCCACTTGGAGACCCCCACTGCCAGATAAGGCAACATCGCCGCCAGCAAGACCATCCAGTAAGCTAGTGTCATTCGTTTTTCCCGTGCCGAACTTTTACGCCGTTTTTACAGTCAAATCGCGCTTGCTTGTAAGATTGCGCTTGATAGCACGACTGAATTCAAAGCCACCGCGCCATTGCCGCGGAAGTCAGGATCAATGAGAAAGACCAATGATGTCAAATAAAGTCGAGAAGACCGATCAGGAGTGGAAAAAAGTCCTTACGCCCGAGCAATACCATGTGGCGCGCGAGAAAGGCACCGAGCGCGCGTTTACGGGGGCCTATTGGGACACCCACGACCAGGGCGTCTATCGTTGCGTGTGCTGCGATAACGAGCTTTTCAAATCCGAGCACAAATTCGATTCCGGCACCGGCTGGCCGAGCTTCTGGCAGGCGGCGATCGCCGAAAACGTCGGCACCGAAGAGGACAACGGATTTTTCATGCGCCGCACCGAGGCGGTCTGCAAGCGCTGCGGCGCGCATCTGGGCCACGTATTCGAGGACGGGCCCAAGCCGACCGGACTGCGTTATTGCATCAATTCGGCATCGCTCACGTTTGACAAGGAGTGATCGCGGCACGGCGGCGCCACGCATGGACAAGCCGCCGTCTACCCCCGATAATTGCGCCCTATGAAATTCCTGTTCGATCTATTCCCGGTCATTCTTTTTTTCGTCGCGTTCAAGTTCGCCGATATTTATATCGCGACCGCGGTCGCCATCGTGGCGACTTTCCTGCAGATCGGCTGGCTCTGGCTGCGCGGGCGCAAAGTCGACACCATGCTGTGGGTGAGCCTCGGCGTCATTACCGTATTCGGCGGTGCGACCCTGCTCTTGCACGATGAGACGTTCATCAAGTGGAAGCCGACGGTGCTCTATTGGCTGTTCGCCGCGACCCTGCTCATCGCCGAATTCGTCTTCCGCAAGAATCTGATGAAGGCGATGATGGGCAAGCAGATGGTGCTGCCCGCTGCGGTCTGGCGCAAGCTGGTGGTGAGCTGGGCCGCCTTCTTTACGGTTATGGGTGTGTTGAACCTGTATGTCGCGTTCAATTTCCCGACCGACACGTGGGTCAACTTCAAGCTGTTCGGCGGTATGGGCTTGATGCTCGTATTCGCGGTCCTGCAGGCGTTGATGCTCGCCAAGCACGTCGACGACGGGCCGGCCAAATGAAAGACACGCTCGAGCGCATCGAGCAGAAGCTCGCGGTGCTGACGCCGGACAGCGTCGAGCTCATCGACGACAGCGATAAGCATGCGGGGCACGAAGGCGCCAAAGGCGGCGGCGGGCATTTTCAGCTCATCATCGTATCGCCGCAGTTCGAGGGCAAATCGAGCCAGGCGCGCCATCGCCTGATCCACGCGGCGCTCGGCGAGATGCTCGAGCGGGAGATTCACGCGTTGTCGATCAAGGCGTATACTCCCGACGAAATTTAATTACATACCCTGTCAAAACCAAGGAAATCGTGATGAAAACCGTGTCTACTCCCACCGCACTCATGCTCGCCGTCGCGCTGACCTTTGCGGTCGCGCCAAGCCGCGCGCAATCCGCGGCCGCCGTCGCCAAGGTCAACGGCAAGGAAATTCCGCAAAGCCGCGCCGACTTCGTCATCAAGGCCAATGCTGCCCAGGGCCAGGCCGACACGCCCGAACTGCGCACCCGCGTGCGCGAAGTGCTGATCCGCAACGAACTGCTCGCGCAGGAAGCGGCCAAAAAAGGCCTCGACAAAACAGCTGAGTTTACGACCCAGGTCGAGCTCAACCGGCAGGAGGCGCTGGTCAACGCGTTCATTCAGGACTTCGTCAAAAACAATCCCGTCAGCGAGGAAACCGTCAAAGCCGAATACGACCGCGCGAAGAGCCAGGCCGGCGACATGGAATACAAGGCCCGCCACATCCTTGTCAAAGAAGAGGCCGAGGCCAAAGCGATCGTCGCGCAGATCAAGAAAGGCGGCAACTTCGAGAAGATAGCCGCGCAGAAATCGCAGGACCCGGGCTCCAAGGACAAGGGCGGCGATCTTGACTGGGCACCGGGTGGACGCTACGTGCCGGCGTTCAGCGATGCGTTGAAGAAGCTCAAAAAAGGCCAAATCACCGACACGCCGGTGCAAACCCAGTTCGGCTGGCATGTGATTCGCGTCGACGACGAGCGCGCAATGAAATTCCCGCCGATCGACGAAGTCAGGCCCCAGATCCAGCAGGGCCTGCAGCGTCAGGCGATCGAGAAGCACATCACCGATCTACGCGGCAAGGCCAAAGTCGAATAATCACGTTGTCGGCTGCGGCTGCGGACACGGCGCGCCGCGGTGCGCCATTTTTATTTGTAGCGGTCCAGACTCGACCTGACAGGGAGTGTCCGAACAGCCCGTTCCGGGGTTGCGCGAGGCTACTTTCTGGAAACACGTATAGCCGTACCCGACTCTAAGCCGAACCTCGCGGCTATGCCTGCGGTTTCAAAAAGTCACAACATTCTGGAGAAGCGATAGACAAGCCATCCGGCCGAAAACAGGTAGACTCACCATAAATAACTGAGTGTCATTGCGGCTTAGGGAGTAAACGCATGGTTACACGCCGTCGGGTTGTGATGGCGCTGGGTGCCGGCACAGTTTTGCCGCTTACAGCACTGGCGCAACCGCAAGGCAAAGTCTGGCGAATAGGCTATCTTGGAGACGGCACTGCGGCCGGACGCGCAGCCGATTCCTTCGAGCCTTTCCGTGACGCATTGGCCGATCTTGGTTACATCGACGGGCGCAATGTCGTTATTGAGCTCAGGTGGACGGATGGGAATCCTGAGCGGCGGGCCGCATTCGCGGCAGAAATGGTTCGCCTCAAGCTCGACGTCATTGTCACTCATGGCATCGAAGCCGCGCTTGTCTTGAAGGCAGCTACGCCCAGCATTCCAATCGTCGTTGCCGTCGCGTCGGAAGTGCTGCGCAGCGGCCTCGTAGTAAGTCTCGCCCGCCCGGGCGGGAACGTAACCGGGATGACGGATCAGGTTCTAGAACTCGCCGGTAAAGAGGTTGAGTTGCTGAAAGAGCTGCTACCCAGGATGCGGCGCGTGGCAGTAATGTGGGACAGCACCACCCCTGGAGGAGTGCTGCAAGGAAGCGACCTGCAAGCCGCTGCGCGCAAGCTCGGCCTGGATGTCGAACCGATCCCGATTCAGACCGCCGATGATATCGAACGTGCATTTGCTGCTGCGGCCACGAAACGGATCGACGGCGTGCTCGTCGCCCATACTCCTTTGACAGTTCGATACCGTGCCCGAATAAGCCACGCCTCCCTGGAACATCGCCTTCCACTCGTTTCGGCGCCCACGCAATTTACGGACGCGGGGGCACTGATGAGCTATGGCCCGGATCTGACAAAATATTTCCAGCGCGCCGCGTATTTCGTCGACAAGATACTCAAAGGAGCGAAACCGGCTGATATTCCAATAGAACAGCCAACGAAATTCGAGCTGGTCATCAATATGAAAACCGCCAAGGCGCTCGGTATCAAATTTCCGCAATCCATTATCGTGCGGGCTACCAAGGTGATCGAGTAATAAGGTCAATCGCCAAGTGCTGCTCCTGGCCGAGCGCGGTCGTCCAATTTGCTTGGGACCCGACATCCAGTCGCGCATTGCCTGGCGTGGGTGCAAGAAGGGTATTGCTTGACTCTCTGGGCGGAAAGCGGCGAAGCTTCCCGTGCCCAATACGGACACGCTCAGGAACCGAGATGCTTCTGAAAGCAGTCTTCCCGCTAGTCCTCCTAAGTCTCTTTTCGCTGACGCTGCCGCTCGCCGCAGAGGCGCAGCAAACTGCGAAGGTCTCCCGAGTCGGTTGGCTATCGCCCGGCTCCAGTACGTCGGACGAGAACTTCCTCGCGGCCTTCCGCGATGGGCTCCGCGAACTTGGCTGGGTAGTCGGCCAGAACATCGCGATTGAGTCCCGATGGGCGGAGGGAAAGTTTGAGCGGCTGCCCGACCTTGCGGCGGAGCTGGTCCGGCTAAAGGTCGACGTCATCGTTGCGTCGGTTACGCAGGCGTCCCTGGCAGCGAAGCATGCGACGGGGACGATTCCGATTGTAATGGTGGGCGTGGGCGATCCGGTGGGTAGTGGGCTTGTCGCCAGCCTCGCGCGGCCGGGCGGGAACGTCACTGGGCCGTCCTCTATGCTTGCCGAGGTGTCCGGAAAACAACTCGCGCTGCTCAAGGAGGCCGTCCCCAAGGCCTCCACCGTGACCGTCCTCTGGAATCCAGCCAATCCCGTCTGGCAGGCGGCAGCATTGAGACAAACGCAGGTTACCGCCAGCGCATTGGGGCTGCGGTTACACCTAGTAGAGGCGCGAGGTCCCGCCGAGCTGGAACGCGCATTCGAGGCGATGGCCAGGGACCGCGCTCGCGCGCTGCTCGTCCCGGCGGACATCATATTCGTACGTCACGCCCAACAAATCGCAGACCTTGCGGCAAGGCATCGCCTGCCGGCGATGTACGGGTTCAGGGAGCATGTGCAGGCTGGCGGCCTGATGTCCTATGCGGCGAACTTCGCCGTCATGTTCCGGCGGGCGGCCACGTATGTTGACAAAATCCTCAAGGGGGCGAAGCCCACTGAACTGCCAGTCGAGCAGCCCACCAAATTCGAGCTGATGATCAACCAGAAAACCGCGCATGCGCTCGGGCTTACCATCCCACCGGCGCTCTTACTGCGCGCAGATGAGGTGATTCAGTAAGCGGCGACGCGGCGGCGTTAAACAACTGCACTCGGCTACGAGATTGAAAGTTCTGGCAGCACCGTCGGCGCTTCGCCGAACTCGAATCCAAATATAAGCTGCCAACGATGTATGATAAGACGGAGTTTGCGGAGGTTGGCGGTCTCATGGCTTACGGCGCAGACCTTGCCACCTTGTTCAGACGCGCCCCTGTTTTTATCGAAAAGATTCTCAAGGGTGCGAAGCCGGCCGACTTGCCGGTGGAGCAACCGACGACATTCGAGCTGGTGCTCAACATGAAAACCGCCAAAGCACTTGGCATCAAGATTCCGCAGTCGCTTCTGGTGCAAGCGACGAAGGTGATCGAATGATTACGCGCCGCAAAATCGTCATTGCGTTCGGCGCAACCGCGGTTGCGCCGTTTACATCTTTCGCGCAGCAGCAGAAAGTTTATCGCATCGGGTTTCTGGGAGGCGGGTCCGCGTCCGGATACACGGCTGAGGTAGACGCATTGCGTGCGGGACTGCGTGACCTCGGTTACGAGGAAGGCAAGAACCTTGCAATTGATTTCCGATGGGTGGACGGTAAATACGAGCGGCTATCCGACCTGGCGGCTGATTTGGTTCGTCTCAAGAGTGACGTCCTGGTAACTCAAGGGATGCCGGCGGTGCTTGCCGCCAAGCGTGCAACTACGACAATTCCCATTGTGATGGCGGTCGTTTTCGACGCCATTTCCTCCGGCCTCGTTGCGAGCCTCGAGCGACCGGGCGGAAATATCACCGGGTCCAGTTTCTTAGGCTTGGAACTGAGTTCCAAGCGGATCGAGCTGATCAAGGAGGTCACGCCGCGCATCAAGCGGGTTGCTATTTTGTTGAATTCGGACAATTCACAATTGGGGCCTATCTTTCAAGCCATGAAGATTCCAGCCAAGGCAATCAAGATTGAGTTGCAACAATTCGGGGTGCGAGGACCCGACGACATTGAAGGTGCTTTTGCGGCGATGACAAAAAGCCACGCCGATGCGGTCGTGGTCCTGAACGACGGGATGCTGATTTCCAACGCAAAAATGATTGCTGAGATCGCTGCGAAGCGGCGGCTTCCGGCGATAGGCTTCGACGCATTCGCGGAAGCGGGCGGCCTGATGAGCTACGGCGCGAACCTTCCGGCGTTGTTTCGCCGCTCGGCGTATTTTGTAGACAGGATAATCAAAGGCGCAAAGCCCGCGGACTTGCCGGTCGAGCAGCCAACCACATTTGATTTAGTCGTTAACATGAAAACTGCCAAGGCGCTCGGTATCAAATTTCCGCAATCCATTCTCGTGCGGGCTACCAAGGTGATCGAGTAGGCCGGCCCGTTGAGGTGCCCGCTATATTCCGCTCGTGGCCGTAACCCGCACTTGGTGAATGACCGGTTACGACCCTAAGCGGCCGCTCAGCGGAGTGCATCGCGCAATCGTAGGGGGTGGTGCGCGATATAATGCAATCCACAAAATGAAAAGCAATCTCCACGCTCTGGCCTGTTGCCTGCTCGCGCTTGCGTATTCCGCAAACGTATCCGCGCACCGCATCGTTGCCTGCGAGCCTGAATGGGCGGCATTGGCAAAGGAAATCGGTGGCGACCTGAATACCATTTCCAGTGCAACCACCGGTCTGCAGGATCCGCATCATATCCAAGCGCGGCCCAGTTTGATTGCGATGGCGCGCAATGCCGACCTGCTGATCTGCACCGGACTCGGCGTAGAGGGCGGGTGGTTGCCGATCCTGCTCGCGAATTCGGGCAATCCGAAGATTCAGCGCGGTCAGCTAGGCTATCTCGAGGCCGGCGAATATGTAAAGAAACTCGATATTCCCACCAGTCTCGACCGCGCGCAGGGCGACGTGCATGCGCTCGGCAATCACCATATTCAGAATGATCCGCGCAACATCCTGTTAGTTGCGGATGTATTGGCAAAACGTCTGGCCGAGATTGATCCCCCAAACGCTGCCGTTTATCAGTCACGGCATAAATTGTTCGAGGCGCGCTGGAATGAAGCGATTAAAAATTGGGAGCGACAAGCCGCCCCGCTCCGGGGCATGGTGATCGTGGAGCATCACAAGGCATGGACCTATTTAGGCGACTGGCTTGGTATGCGCGAAATCGCCACACTTGAACCGAAGCCGGGCATCCCGCCGTCGGTTTCGCACTTACAGGCACTGCTGACGATGCTGCAACGAAGTCCGGCGCGCGTGATAATTGCGGCGCCATACCACAATCTGCAAGCGGCAAACTGGCTGGCGGAACGCGCCAAAATTCCTTTTGTGGTACTGCCGACGACCGTCGGCGGAACACCTGAGTCAAAGGACCTGTTCAGCTTGTTTGATGACACAATTCGGCGTCTGCTGGCGGTGACCAACCACTAACCGGCCTTAATCTTAGCGGAAGGTTCCGCTCGTGGCCGATTTGCGACCTACAGCCAACGGACGTAAAAATTCACAAACCGGCCCATTGCGCGTATCTCAATGGCAGCAGCACCAAAAATAAATCCTGCCGTGCGCACGACCCATTCCGTGGCAGGTCGCGGAGACGAGGTTCCCGCCGAACTTTGGGGAGGCAGGAGCGAAGTGGTCAATGCGTCGCGAATCTGGCGCGGGGCGCTCTAGCGCAGCTGAACTACTCAACCTATTTCGGCGGGATAACAGGGAGCAGCACGTAGGGCATTCTGTCGCGCGAGAAGTGCAGCGTGTTCTCGCCACCAAAGATTTCTGGCGGCCGGTCCTGCGGGTTCGTGTGGGTGAACGGGCCGACACCTTTCATCGGATAGGGCGCGTGCGCGACGCCGGCGTCGGTGCCGTCGTACTCGTAATCCCGGCCGCGCACGGTAATGCCGACGCGGTATCCCGGCGGGACCACGATCGAGGTGGGCCAGATTTCGATGTCGAGTTCCACCGCCACGCCGGGCGTGAGCGGCAATTCTGCATCGTGGGTGTGCCAGGGCCTGTACGGCCGGCTCTCCTTGGGGGCCAGCGTGCGGTGCGAGGCGCGCAGCCAGCCGAGTCCCATCGGGGTGCGCGGATCGTTGGATCCGACGAACACGACCTCCGTGCCGGCGGGATCGAACACGCGCAGCACGAGGAACACATCGGCATCAGTGCTGTCGGATGCCAACCACAGCTTGGCGGCCACCGGCCCGGTGATCTCGAGTTCGCGGGTCAGCGGCGGCGTCAGAAACGTCACGCCATCGCCGGTGGTTTCGTAGGTGAGTGTCGTCTCCGCAGGCGGCAGATCGGTACTCAAGGTGCGGGTTGCCGGCTCCAAATAGTATTTCGTCCACTGCGTGCGGGCGAGCGGCCATTCGTTTTCGGCGCGCAATTCGAACTTCTCGCCCGGCCGGCGGACGTTGAGCGAGACGCGGGGTTGCTGGTCCCATCCCGAGTTTTCACCTTTCAGGAAGTGTGCGAAAAACTTTTTCTGCAGTCCCGCTCCGTAACTGCTGTAGAAGTGCGTGAAGTGGGTATCGCCGTGCACCTCCAGCCACTTTTGCCCGGAGCCGGCACGCAGATAGCCCTCAAAATTGCCGCGTGGATGCAGCCCCTGTCCTCCCCAATTGGCGGCGGAAAGCAGCGGGACATTGATCTTTGAGAAATCCGGCATGCGCGCACGGTAGTAATCGTCGATCAAACGGCGCCGCGCGGCTTCGCCGCTGACGTCGGCACGGTTCTCCCGGAGTTGTTCATCCGTGAGCGTCTCCGGTCCCGCAATCGTGTCGCCGGTGATCAGGCTGCGTGCGCCGCGGTCCCCCACACCATATTGCACGCTCACGACCTGGCGGTTGTACCAGGTGCCGAGGAAATTGGACAGAATGCCGCCATGGCGCGCGAGCTCACGGTAATAGTCCGACGCGCCCTCCCAGATGCATAGTGCGGCAAGATGCGGCGGCTGCAGCGCGCTGACCTGCCACTGATTCATCGCATAGTACGAAATGCCGTTGATGCCGACCTTGCCGTTGCTCCACGTCTGCGTGCCGGCCCATTCGATACATTCGTAGAAGTCTCTGGCCTCCCGCGCCGACCAGCAGTCGATCACGCCCGGCGATCTGCCGGCGCCGCGCGAGTCCACACGCACGACCGCGTAGCCGTCCGGCACCCACTTTTCCGGATCCACCAATTCCCAATTCTGGTATTGGTTGCTGGACCCTTCGAGCGCGTCGGGGACCGCGTTGATCAGCCGCGTCCACTGGCTCTTGAAGCCTTCTGCGAAATTCAGACCCTTGGCGTAGGGGCCGTAGCTCATGATCACCGGCGACTTCGCGTCGCCGACCGGCCGGAACACATCCGCGCGCAGGATGGTCCCGTCATCCATCGTAATCGGCGCGTCCCAGTCGATTTGCATGCCGTCGCGGATTTCGCTTTTCATCAAGTCCATATTTTTAACCTGCGGGATTTCAGTCGATACGGATGCGCTGCTGCTTGATTAGCCTGTCCCACAACTCCCAGTCTTTTCTTAAGAACGCGGCGAGTTCCTCCGGCGATGATGAGGGACCGATTTCGATTCCCTGACTGGCAAGGCGCTCGCGAATTTCCGGCATTTGCTGAACGCGTTCGATGTCCGCAGCGAGACGGTTGACGATATCCCGCGGCGTGCCCGCAGGCGCGAAGACCGCGAACCACGCATACACGTCGAAACCCGGGTAGCCCGATTCGGCGACGGTCGGCAAGGCGGGCATGCCGGACCAGCGTTTCTCGGTG
>JBKJMN010000107.1:0-18184 GCA_046596405.1 Burkholderiales bacterium | reverse complement strand
TTTTTTTCTTTCTTTCGGTTTCAACTTCCACACTTCATCGCTCAATGGATCCATGCCCGGGATGACACCGCGCCTGAGCGCTGACGCAGTGCCGGTGGTGCCGATATCGAGCGGACTCTTCAAAAGTTCGATCATCGCCGTGGACACCGCCGGATGGATCAGCCGTTCGTATGGCGGGCGGTTCTCGCCTTTGATGTCGCAATCCATGCGGCGGCCCTGCTCATCTGTATTGAGCAGCGACTCGCCGCCGCGGCACACGTCGTTGACGAATCGCGGCGTCACGCGGAATCCGCCGTTGACGAATGCGGCCGCGCTGGCCATCGACAACGGGTTGACTTCCGAGGCGCCGATTGCGGTCGTGGGGTAGGGCTGCAATATATGCTTAGCGTCCCTCGGCATTCCCAGCCGATAGGTGAGCGCGATCACGCGCTTGATTCCGGCGCGCGCGCCGGCGCGCATCGCGGCGGTGTTGCGCGATTCGCCCACCGCGATTTGGCAGGTGATGGAGCCGCGGTACTGCGGCTCGGAGCGCGAGTGGAAGTTTTCGATCTTCTTGGCGCCGCGCCCGCGGCCCAGCGACACCGAGATCGGCGCGTCGAGCACGGTGCAGCGCTCGAGCACCTCAGCAGAAATATCCTCGACCGTGCGCGGCGATGAATCGGCAGCGACCACCTCGCGGGTGAGTTGCTCGACCAATCCGCCATACGTAAAAATCTTGAATGTCGATCCCGGCTGGCGCCAGCCGCTTGCCATGACGTCGTATTTAAACTTAAAGCTCGAATTGCCGACCTCGGCGAGTACTTTGCCGCCGAAATCGACCGCGAACGCGCCGGCCCGCAGTTCATCATTGTCGGTATCGTCGGGGTGGCGCGCCAAATACGTGCGCAGCGTGAGGTCCACTGCCTTTGCGAGCACCTCTTGAAGCGCGTCGTCGCGCGTGATCGCGATCGTCAGACCGCCGCTGTTGATCGGAAAACGATCTTTGTAGAGTATACGCACGCGCTCGAGGAAATGGTCGTTCGTGCCGCAGCCGATGCCCGGCGCAAGCACTTCACTGCGGAGTGTTCGTTTCGCGAGATCCGCACTTTGCTCGTGCTCCGCGTCCGTGATCACGCCCTGGTCCGCCATCAGAGCCAGCACGCGCTGGGTTCCACGCGCAGCCTCCGCCCAGTTCGCGTCGCGAATCTCATCCTTCACTTTCAACAACGGGTCCACTGCAAACGTTCGGTCGGGGAGCGCCGGCTTGTTGATAAGCGCGACGATGAAGGCTGCCTGATGGAGCGCAAGATCCTTGGCGGGCTTGCCGAAATACGCGCGGCTTGCCGCTTCGATACCGTACTGCCCGCGGCCGAAATAAGGCAGGTTGATGTATTTGAGCAGCAACTCCTCGCGCGTGAACTCGCGCTGGATGCGCAGCGCCATCACGATGTCACCGAGCTTCTCCATTTCGGTCGATGCGCGACCGGTGCCGCCGCGCAGATGTTTGGCGATTTGCATCGTCAGCGTCGAGGCGCCGGAGTGGCTTCTCTGCAGAAGCCGCATCGTCGTCGCGCGCACGATCGCACCTTTGTCCACGCCCTCGTGAGTGAAAAAGTTCTTGTCTTCCGACGCGAGGATCGCATTGGCGAAGAACGGCGGGATGTCCGCGGCGTCCTTGATCAGGATGCGGCGTTCGGGCGACGAAATGCACGCGACGGTTTTTTGATTCTCCGAGACAAACACCGACTGCTCGGCGAAGTAGGCCTGGTCATGCAAGCGCAAAATCGAATTCCGGTCGATGCCCAGTTGAGCGTCGAGTGTTTTGGAAAAATGGGAGTCCGCCATTGCAATGATGTCTTCGAGCCCGGCGTAAGCCAGGCATCCCACCGCTACCACTGCACCGGCGACCAGTGCAACGCGCCGGGGAATCTTGCGCACGAAGCGAAGCATTGCCCGGGTGCCCCGCAAGATCGTGAATTTGAATTTTCCGCCGCCGACGTTCGCCATATTTCCTCTATCGCCAAGCATACGGGACTATCGCGGGTAAAACGCTTATGAAGCACTGTTCACCGATAATTGTTTTTGCACGTGTTGTGACAAGACAACACGCGCGCCGCCTGTGCGGAGGCGAAAGACCGCGATAAGCCCTCCAGCGCCGTCACGGCGGGTCAGAAACCGGCCGGCAGCGGGGTTTTGATCAGGAGCGCGTCGAAGTTTGCGGGCTGTGTAGAAATTACTTGTAAGCCTCCTGAGAGTCGGCCCGTCCCGTCGCGCCACGGCTGTTGCTCTTCAAAATATGCCGGCGCGGTAAACTACGCTTAAGCGGGCATCGCTTGCACGCCGCCGTGTCACCCGATCGCATTCAGAGGAGAACTTGCAATGAGCATCAAAGGTCGCAGAGTCGTTACCGGTTTCAACCAAGACGGGAAAAGCTGCATCAAGTGGGACAGCGAGATTGTGCCGATTAACCTGCGGCCGGGATTCGACAACATTCCGATGTGGGCGACGCGCAAATTGCCGGCCGAGACGACGGAAGAAGATCCGAACAACTGGGAACTCGGCACGAGTCTCGCCGGGGGCTCGGTATTTCGCTACGGCCGCTACGAGCCCAAAAACATTCCACGCTGGCACAAGACCGACTCCATCGATTACGCCATCTGCTTGTCCGGTGAAATGTGGATGGAGATGGAGGATGGTGAAGTGCACCTGAAGCCCGGCGACGTGGTCATCCAGCGCGGAACGCTGCACAACTGGAACAATCGCGGCACCGAGCCCTGCGTGATGGCGTTTGTGCTGGTCGCAACCGAAGGCGCGAAGACGACGGGCTGGAACGAACCGCACTGATGAGGCGCGCAATCGCTCGCCAGCCGTGCTGGTGAGCTGCGAAATGGGGCCGCTGCTCACTCAAAAAGTACACAAAACACTGTGCGCTGCTGCGCGCGCTGGCGCGGCTTCGGTTGAGTGCTCGCTGGACCTCGACCGCTCAAGGACGGCGGTCGAGGTGGGCACGGCCGGGTGGGCCTGGGAGGGGCGGCGATTTCCCTATCTGGACGTCTGCAAGGACCGGACCGTTTACCACTGGGATGGTGAGAATTTTCAGCCGGTGGCGCGATTCACAACGTCGCTGATCAAATTGGTTCCCACTGAATGGGGACCGCCGACGTTCGAAATCGATGGCATCAAGATGTTACCTACGGCGCAGGTCTCGCCCTACGCGGATGCCGAACGAAAAGTCGGATTGATTCAACCGCAGGGCAAGGTCATTCTGGATACCTGCGGCGGCCTCGGCTATTTCGCCGCCTGGAGTTTGCTGGGTCGAGCGAAGCAGGTGCTTTCCTTCGAAATGAACGCCGACGTGATCTGGCTGCGCAGCCTCAATCCGTGGTCCCCCGCGGACGGCAATGGTTTGACATTAACCCAGGGCGACGTTGCCGTGCATATCGTCACGCTGCCGGACAATTCCGTCGACGCGATTCTGCACGATCCGCCGCGTTTCGGTATTGCAGGAGCACTTTACTCCCAGGTGTTTTATGACCAATTGGCCAGAGTGGTCAAGCGCAAGGGTAAACTCTTCCACTACACCGGGGCACCGAACAAATTGACCAGCGGTCGCGATGTGCCTAACGAAGTGATGAAACGTTTGCGGCAAGCGGGCTTCGTCGCAGAGTTAAATGGCGATGGGATATTGGCCGCGAAGAAGTGAGCTTATTGAGCATTACGTAATAAATGACAATGACGCCGCTCGTCAAAACTTTCCCTCACCCTCGGTCCCTCTCCCGGAGGGCGAGGGAAGAAAAAAAACCCGCCGGGGCGGGGTCTTTTTCAGGGCGTTGCGGCGCTTACCGCCGGTTGCCGCTATTTCGCGGCGGCGGGGAACGCCGGCAACTTGCCCATGTCGCGCGCGTCGTGCTGGATGATGACGGTGGCTTTGAAAGCCGCCGCGAGCTTTTTGAAGCGGTCGATCGAAGCCAGCGTATCCGCGCGGCTGACGTTGAACCACGGCACCCCATTGGTATCGTAGTTTTCGTGAAAATGCACGAGGTCGCCGGTGATCAGCACGTTGCCCTTTTCTTTGAGCTTGACCAGCACGCTGTGGTGACCCGGTGTGTGCCCGGGCGTATTCAATATGATGACGGAGCCGTCGCCGAATACGTCCTTGTCATTCAGCAGGGGCTCGACTTTGCCGCCGCCGCTGATCCAGTGCGCAAACGCAGGCGCGTTCACCCCGGCAGCCGGCTTGGGGTTGGTAATGGCGTCCCAGTCGCCCTTGCCGATCAGCACCATCGATTGCGGAAACGAGGCGATCTGGCCGGTGTGATCGGCATGGTAATGGCTGATGCCGATGAAATTGATCTGCTCGGGCTTCACGCCCAACTGCGCCAACTGATCGACCACGCTCACCTTCGGCGCCACGTTGGGCGCGGTCATGGAATGGCCGGTATCCCACAGCATGTATTGATCGCCATGCTTGATGAGGTAGCAACTGAATACAAACTGCGTCTTGAGGTTGCCGAGGGAGTAGGTGTCGGAAAAGCGCAGGTTAACTTCGGTGGGCGCCTGGGGCGTGCCGCAGTCCGAGAAGCGCGTCAGCGTAACTTCAGCCGCCGGTTGCGCCGCTGCCGGCGCGGCAACCAAAGCGTTGGCGCAGACGCCGAGTGCCAGTATTTTCAGAGTCCGTAGCATTGCTGTCCCCTTCGAATCGATAAGAAAGTTGATGCCGCCCCATCACTACCGAAAAACGCCATCCGCAGCCGGGGAGGGTGGGCGGCCAATTTACACTGGCAACCGCAGGGTCGCAATACCACATACCACGCTGCGCCGGTCGCTTGCGGAAACTACGCCGCCCCCAGTGCTGCTACTGCTTCCGACCGTGCCGGGTCCCGGGAAGGGAAAGGCCCAAGCCGAGACGCAATGCGCCGCGGGCTTAGTGCGTCGGCTTGCCTTTGATCATCGTGCGGTAGAGCAGACGCTTTTCCGCCTCGTCATAATCCGCGGTTGCGGCGTGCAGCGTCGCGCGGTTGTCCCAGATGACGAAATCACCGGTGCGCCACTGATGGTGATATTGCAGGGCCATATTCTGCGTGCTGTGATCGTACAGTTTTCGCAGCATCGTTTCGCTCGCCGCCGGGTCCATGCCATCGATGTAGTCGGTCATCGTTTCGTGCACATAGAGCGCTTTGGCGCCGGTTTCGTCATGCGTGCGCGCGACGGGATGAGGAACCGGCGGAGTGGTTTTCATTTGCTCGTCGGTGAGTGACGGCACCTTGCGCCCCGCCCGTTTCTTGCCGTAATGGTGTATGGCCGTCAGCTTGTCGATTTCGGCTTGCGTGGCGGCGTCCAGCGTTTCGTAAGCTAATCGCATATTGACGTAACGCGTGTTGCCGCCCCGGCCGGGGACCTGCACGGCGTACAAGACCGTCGCCTTCGGCGGTTCCGCGATGAAGCTTTCGTCGGTATGGAACATAGTCCCGCGAATGATCCGCTTACCGTCCTTGACGTCACGGTCTTCACTCGACACGACACCGGCTTCGGGGTGCTCGTCCAGCCGGAAAGATTCCATGTGCTGAATCTTGGGCTCGCCGAAATTTCGTGACGCGTCCAGGAAAGCACCGATGTCGGCGAATTTTTGATCGCGCACGCACAACAGCAAGTTATCGAGAAATGCCTTGTTGAGCTGATCGCGCTCGACGGCGCTCACGTTGTTGAGATCGACGCCGGTGACCTCGGCGCCCATCACGTTGCTTATTTTTGTAATCTTCACCGTATTCTCCTCTGTCTCAGTCCATCTTCGCGCCGGAGTCGCGGATGACCTTCTGCCATTTGACGAGGTCTTCCTTGATGAAAGCGGCAAACTGCTCGGGCGTTGTGCTTACCGGTTCAGCGCCGAGCACAGCCCATTGTTCCCTGACCGCGGGCAGGGTGATGATGCGAGTTACTTCGCCATGCAGCCGCTGCACGATAGCCTGCGGCGTATTCGCCGGCGCGAGCAATCCGTACCAAAGCGATACTTCGTAGTCTTTCAAGCCGGCTTCCGCCATGGTGGGCAGCTCCGGCGCAGCCGGCGTTCGTTTCGCGCTGGTGGTGGCAAGTGCGCGCAGCTTGCCGGCTCTGGCCTGCGGCAGCGCGATCGGTGAACCCGGAAACATCAGCGCCAGCTGGCCGCCGATCAGGTCGCTGACCGCGCCGGTGATGCCCTTATATGGAACATGCACCAGTTTCACCCCTGCAATCGTGTTGAACATTTCGCCCGCGAGATGCGGCGGGCTGCCGTTTCCGGGCGACCCGAAAAATAACTCGCGCGGCCGCGCCTTCGCCAGCGCGATGAGCTCTTTGACAGATCTTGCAGTCACGCTGGGATGTACAACCAGAATCAATGGTGATGTCGCGAACAACGTTATTGGCGCGAAATCCTTCAGCGGCTCGAACGGCACGTTCTGATAGAAACCCGGATTGATCGTCAGGTTGTTGACCGTCATCAACAGCGTGTAGCCATCGGGCGCAGATTTGGCGGCAGCGACGGTGCCGATGTTGGTATTCGCGCCCGGCCGGTTATCGATCACCACGCCCTGGCCCCACGTCTCGGACAGATGCTGACTGATCGTGCGGGCAAGCACGTCCGTTGGCCCGCCCGCTGCCAACGGCACGATCACGCGCACTGGTTTCGCCGGATACGTTTGCGACAGCGACTCGGCGCTCCAGCCGAAGATGGCGCAGGGAAATAACACCGCGCAAATAGCCGGCGGGATGATTGCGCGCAACGGTGCCGACGGGAGCGTAACCACGGTCATGGCCCTCATTTGAGAGGTCGGCAATTCGCCGACGTTGTCCTTAGCCTTTCTTCGGCACCCACCCGTACGCCTTCGCGCACGCGCCACCCATCAACATCGCGCGTTCACTGTCGCTCAGTCGGTCGGTCTTGAGGAAAGGCTCGACGGCCTGTTCGTAGTTGACGACCGCGAACGCGCGGGTCCAGTCGGTGCCCCACAGGCAGCGGTCGAAACCCCACGCGTCGAACACGCGTGCGAGTGGGTCCCAGATGTCCGCGTAGGGATACGGTTGCTGCGACAGCGTGCAGGCGCCACTAATCTTGATCACCGCATTTTTGCGCTTGGCGAGGTCCAGCACTTTCGGCAGGTCGGCCCACGGCTGAGTGGCGCGCGCGTCGGGCGTGCGGGGCTGCATGATCGCGAGGTGATCGATGATGAAACGCGTGTCCGGGTGGCGGTCGACCAGTGCCGTGCCAACGTCCACGTTGCCCCAGCACAGCATGTTGACCGGCAAATCGTATTTCACGGCGGCGCGCAGGATCCGGTCGAGGCCGGGATCGTTCGCCTCGCGTTTGCCTTCCTTCGGCATCATGATGCGGATGCCGACAGTGCCTGGCGATTTTTTCCACTCGGCGATGACTTCGGCTACCGCCAGATCCTCCGGGTCGACCGGTTTGACGAGCGCGAACCGGCCGGGATGGGCCTTTTGCACTTCCACCGCATAGCTTGCGTCGTAGCGGTACATTGCAAACGGCGAGATGAAGATCGCGCCATCGACGCCGACCTTTTCCATCGCCGCCACCATCTCGTCACCCGTCACATGGGCGGGCCAGTTCGGCACCGTGTGCCAGGGGCGTTTCGGCGTGTTCGCCTCATAGGCGTGGATTTGGCAGTCGATGATCGGCATTGCGGAAGCTCCCCTATTCGAAATTGGTTTGCATGGTATTGCAACAGATCGCGTCTGTCGTGTCTAGAAAGGTACTGGCGCGTGCGCCTGCCGGCGTACATGAGATACGGCTTGGCATATCAGCCGGTATACGTTGCGCTCTGGATATGACGAGCGACCAAGGAGCCGCATGAAATGCTTCATGAGTATCGCGACCTTGATCGCAGCAATTCTGGTCCCGGCATTGGCTGTCGCCCAGGTTATTACCGGTAAGTTTTATTAGCTCGGTCAGCGCGAACGCGTGACCGAGCTCGAGATCAGCAAGTAAAAAACCGCTTGCTGCCGGCGATAAGCGCGACTTCGTCAGGCGTCCGCGGTGATGAACGCTGCGAGTTTGCGGAATGCGCGGGTAAGGCCCGCTGGCCGGATATTTGACCGTTCGCCGCGGCACGATACCGCACGCCGGTCACGGCCGCGCGGCCAGCGCGGGCATAGCGTTCTTTCCTTAAAATTGTCGGAAACCTGTCAGTTCGGTGACGAAATCACCTTGACTACGCGGCGCCAAGCGCTTGATTTGAGAGATTTGTCACGGTTTATCGTTGATCCAGTCTGTGCAGGGCTGGCCCGCATCTTGCAAGTGTTTCCGACCAGATATGCACACCTCGTCTCCCATTGCCCGGTTTCGCAGCGCCAGCGCCGTCGCGTACAGATCGATTTGCAGCCTGACCGAGCGCGAGAAAAAACATTTGCTGAACGAGATCGTGCAGATCAGGGGCCTGATGCCGCTCCTGATGAAGCCACGCAACGAGCAATGGTGGACGCCCGACGACAAGGAAGAGCTGAGAATCCATCTGCGCCGCTTGTCGAGCATCAGTCCGTATTTACTTGTGCTCGCGTTGCCCGGCTCGTTCCTGATGCTCCCTGCGCTTGCCTGGTGGCTGGATCGCCGGCGCAACCGCCCCCCCGCGGCCGCACCGGTCCGCTAAGGCAAAACACGGCCTTTGAGTCGCGCCGACTGGCGGCTCTTTTTGAAGAAAAGTTATGGACGTATGGCGCGCAAACCGGTTGAGATCATGATTGTCAATATTTCCGAGGAAGGGCTCAAGAAGAAGCTCAAGTACATGCGTCGATGCGCTACTGCAACGATGTCCGGCACTCAAATACGCGCGCTGCTCGAACTCGTGTCGGGTGTCGAAGTTTCACAGCCATTGCTGCTCGATCGCGTGCGGGAAATCTCCGGCACCAACAGGGTCACGCTGAGTCGCGACGAATTACAGGTATTGTTAACGCTGGCCCTCGAAGTGAAGCGGCGGGCTTGAGGTTTATCAGTTAAAAATAACAGCTAAAAGAAAACCCGCCGAAGCCGGTTCCCGGCGATTTGCTGAAACCGATTAAGCGCTCTTTTTCCTTCTGCTGCGCGCGACGAAACCGAGCAGGCCAAGACCGCCGAGCAACATCGCGTAGGTTTCGGGCTCGGGAATAACGCCCACGTTCGTTATCGAACCGCTATAGCCCAACGTAATAATGCGCCCGGCACTATCAAAATCCACTGGAGTCATTCCGCCCGTACCGGTAAAGAAGTTATGGGAGAAATTGTTGTTGATGTCACTAACCGTCAACCCCAACGACGTGCCAAACGGGCTCAGGGTAAATCCGGACTCGCCCTGGCTTAATCCGGTGGCGGATACCAGGAATGGCAGGAAGCCAAACAGCGCGGGTTCAGGTCCCGGTGTTGCCGGTTGATGAACGCCGTCCTCCGAAAATGCGACTAGTCCACCACCCGCATTCAAATAGGTAATGATGTCGGCTGCCCGATTATTCAGCGCCCGGAGGTCATTGCCGGTCAAGGTTCCCCCGTGGTCGGAAGGAACGAAAATCGCGCTATAAAGCGATAGATTGGTTGTCGCAAACGCTGCCGCATTCACGGTTACGTAATGATTGCCGGGAGTACTGCCGGCCGTAAATCCGCTGTTAATCAGTCCCTGCTCCGAGTTGAGGTGATCGCCGAGGGAAATATTACTGGTATCACTTTGGATGAACAATATGGGCGCCGAATTCCCGTTCCGCGCGAACAACACGCTTTGCTGAATCAGATGTTGTGCCCCTATGGTGTTGCCTGAGATTGCGTGGAAATCTGCATCATGCCCTGACACGAAAATATTTCCCGCATGCGAAGGCGCTGTCCACATCAGGCACGCGCTTACGGCCAATGATTTCCATGCATTTATTGAGTGGCTTTTCATACGAATTACCTCCTGGGTAAAACCAGCTTTTGCCGGACCGCAAAACGGGAGATCGAAAGGGACTCGGGATACAGACGATGAAGACACACTGCTCGTGCGTCTAATACTAGTAGCCCTGTTTCGTAGGAGTCTGTAGGCACATGCCGAGGGGGTGTGTAGGACCAAATGCGACGTTGGTCTGCGCTGTCAATGCTCCGGTCAATGCACGGTCAATCAGTGCGCGGTGACACGCTAATGCGCCTTTCCGGAATGCTTGAAGCGACGCAAAACCTATCCGGTCACAGTCACCACGAGGCGCCGCTGGTGCGCGTGCGCGCGATGTTCCCACAGATAAATCCCCTGCCACGTGCCGAGCATCAGCTTGCCATCGGCAACCGGCACCGTGACGGAGGCGCCCGCCAGCACGCTGCGCGCGTGGGCTGCCATGTCGTCGTCGCCCTCGGTATCGTGCCGGTAATCGGGGTCACCGTCGGGCGCCCAGCGCTGCGCGAGCATTTCGAGATCGCGGCGCACGGTCGGGTCGGCGTTCTCGGTGATGATCACCGAGCAACTTGTGTGCTGCGCGAACACGTGGGCGATCCCGCGCTCGATTTTTGCGGCCCGCACGATGCGCGCGACTTCATCGGTGATCCCGGTGGTGCCGCGCCCGCGGGTTGAAATCTCGAATGTGTCTTGAAACGTCATCTGGTGCGCGTTCTGCCGGTGGGTTGAGGTCGCGTAATTTTCGTCAGTCTAGCGCGCTGCCCGCCGACGCTGCTAATTCGAGTTGTTGGCAGGGAACTTTCGTGTTTTATTACCATCTATATGGATGGTATACAGATGGAGGTTAAATCGCATGGCGACCACTGCCGTTGAACCCAAGCGGGGAATCGGCGAGACCGAGAAGCTCACGATTAATCTCGGTGTCGTCGATCTGGGGCAGATCGATCTGCTGGTGCAGGAAGGTTTTTATTCGAACCGGACCGATCTCATCCGGACCGCGATTCGCAATCAACTCGCCGTTCACGCGGACCAGGTGAAGCGGACCGTGGCACGCCGCACCCTGGTGCTGGGGCTGCAGCACTTCAGCCGCGCAGATCTCAAGCGGGCACGGGACGCGGGGCAAATGCTCCAGATCCAGGTTGTGGGCCTGGCGCGGATTGCGGCAGACGTCACGCCGGAACTCGCCCGCGCGACCATCGACTCGATCGATGTGCTGGGCGTATTTCATTGCAGCGCGGCAGTGCGCAAAGCGCTTGCCGATCGCATTCGTTAAATGTTTGTCACCACGAAAGATCTATTTTGAAACTATTTGCTAGCTTGTCCGACCGGTTGGTCCGGGTTATCTCATTGTCCGGAAAATTGCGCGCCGCCCGTCCTGTCGATGCCGACGCAATCACCGGCACGATTCATCGCGCGCTCTCATCCGCCGGCCTCGACACCCAATCAGGGCAGGTGTCGGGGATCGGCAGGACGATCGAGAAAGCACTGTCAGCCGCCGGACTGAATCAGCGTGAGACCGGCGCGCCGGCGGCAATCGAGGGCATGAGCGTGCGTCTGAAGCCGGGAGCTTCGCCAGTGCCCGCCCGCGGCGGCGAGGTCGTGGACCGCTCGTTCACCAACGATGCGGGCACGCGAACCTACCAGGTGTATATCCCCGGGAGTTATTCAATCGACAGCGGGGATGAGGTGCCCATGATCGTGATGCTGCATGGCTGCACGCAGTCGCCGGACGATTTTGCGGTGGGGACCCAAATGAATGCGCTTGCCGAGCAATATGGCTTTGTGGTTGTTTATCCCGCGCAGGCCGCGAATGCGAACGGGTCGAAGTGCTGGAACTGGTTCCGCGCGGAAGACCAGCGCCGCGACAGCGGCGAGCCTTCGTTAATTGCCGGCATCACGCAAGAAGTCGCATCGCTCTACAGAATCGATCGGCGCCGCATTTTTGTTGCGGGGCTGTCGGCCGGCGCGGCGATGGCGGTAATTCTCGGTGTCACGTATCCCGAGTTGTATGCTGCCGTGGGCGCTCATTCCGGGTTGCCGTATGCGGCCGCTCACGACGTGTCTTCAGCCTTTAGTGTGATGAAAAGCGGCGGGGCGCCGGCCGGTTTATCCAGCCGGTTCTCCCGCCCGCGCGCGCCTGTGCCGGGCGGCGGGCCGGCCGTGCCCACGATCGTCTTTCACGGCGACGCCGACAGTACCGTTGCTGCGCGCAACGGCGCCGCCATCGTCGAGTCGACGATCGCCGCCACGGATCCACTGAATTTGCGCACGAGCACGCATGGAGGTGTGGCGTCCGGCGGACGCACTTATAGCCGTACCGTCTATGCGGACGCTGACGACGATGCCATCATTGAGCATTGGGTGCTGCACGGGGCGGGTCACGCATGGTCCGGCGGGAGCGGCAGCGGATCGTACACCGACCCGTCAGGGCCGGATGCGTCGGCCGAAATGATCCGTTTCTTCTACGCGCAAAAGCGGGCCGGCAGCGCCTGATTGTGCGATGGGATTGTATGCATTCATGAGTATTTCGAAAGTTGAAGGTACCTTCAGATGAGCGCCGAATACGATCTTATCGTCATTGGCGGCGGAATCGCGGGCCTCACCGCGGCGGGCCGCGCATCACAGGGTGGCCTGCGCGTGGCAGTGCTCGAGCGCGGCACCGAAGAGCAATATGCGTGCAACTCGCGCTATTCAGGCGGCATCCTGCACATTGCATTCCACAACATCCGCGAGCCCGCGAGCGCGCTGCTCGAGGTGATCGCAGCGGCGACCGGCGGCAAGGCAAATTCAAAGCTCGCCAAGGCGCTCGCCGACAATGCGGCGAAAGTCGTCGACTGGCTGCGCGATGAAGGCGTTGATTTCATGAGCGTGGGCACCATCCCTTATCAGCAATGGGTGTTCGCGCCGCGGCGGCCGCTCACGCCGGGGCTCGATTGGAAAGGGCGCGGCGCGGATGTCGCGATGCAACTGCTCGAGAAAAAGATCAAGCTACGCGGCGGCGAGGTTTTTCGCGGCACCGCTGCGAGCAGCCTCAGCGTAGAGGACGGCCGCGTCGTCGGCGTCGAAGCGCAGCGCGATGGAAATAATCTTCGTTTCGATGCGCGCGCGGTCCTGATCGCGGATGGCGGCTTCCAGAGCAATCTTGAGTTGCTGCGCGAAAACATCTCGGCGCAGGCCTCCAGGCTCATGCAGCGCGGCGCCGCCAACGGCGTCGGCGATGGACTTCGCATGGCGCGCGCAGTGGGTGCTGCAACCAGCGAGCTCACGGATTTCTACGGCCACCTGTTATCGCGCGACGCGTTCAAGAACGATCAGGTATGGCCGTATCCGCAATGCGACGAACTCGGCGTCGCCGGTATCGTTGTCAATGCCAGGGGAGAGCGCTTCGTCGACGAGGGCAGGGGCGGCGTGTTCGTCGCCAATGCAATTGCTCGGCTGGACGATCCGCTGACCGCATGCGCGGTGTTTGACGAGAAGATCTGGCAGGGGCCGGGCAAGAATGCGCGCATTCCCGCGAATCCACTGCTGGTGGAAGCGGGCGGGACCGTGCATTCGGCGCCGACTTTGGCGGCACTTGCGAAAATGATCGCCGTGCCGGCGGACAAACTCGCGCACACTGTGAGCGAATATAACAATGCCTATACGGCGGGCAGGCTGGCGGAACTCAAACCTGCGCGCAGCAGCAAACCCATACCCGGCAATGCGCCGATCCCGACCATGCCCGTCAGCACGCCCCCTTATTATGCGGTGCCGCTATGCGCCGGCATCACTATGACCCTGGGCGGGATTGCGATCGACGCACATGCGCGCGTGCTACGCGAGTCGGGCGAGCCGATCCCGGGACTTTACGCCGCGGGTTCTTCCACCGGCGGCCTCGAAGGCCGTGGCGGCGCTCACTATCTCGGCGGGTTGATCAAGGCCGCGGCGTTCGGCTTGATTGCGGCGGAGCATGTTGTCGCCGCGGCAAAATAATGCTTCGCTTCGGAAGCGGCCGTAAGTGTGCGGTAACGAACAGAATCGCCGGGCCAGGCAAGTAACATTGTTCACAGCGTATCCGACGGGAGTTGGTGACAACACGGCAGGACCGGCGTCTTTGCGGTACATGATTGAGCCCATCTCTGCTTTCCTGCAAACCCGTAAGAATTTTCCCTTTTAGCTATTTCAAGCCATCGGCTTCAACCGTCGATACTGAAGTAAAGGCACTGATTGATGCGCTATTGCCCCTATGCATATCCGTGCGCCGCCGCCATTGAGCTACTCAGATCTCCGCTCAATTTTAATTTGCGCGCTCAGGAGGCGACATGAACGCCGCAGCGACAACGCGTATAAGCCCGCTCGCAGGCAAGCCGGTTACGCAGGACCTCCTGATCGACGTGCCAGGGTTGATCAAGGCCTACTTTGCCAACCGGCCCGATGTCGCGGTCGAAGCGCAAAAGGTTGCATTCGGCACGTCGGGACATCGCGGCAGCGCTTTCGAGAGCACGTTCAACGAATGGCACGTTTGGGCGATGAGCCAGGCCGTCTGCGATTATCGAAAGCAGCAGGGCACCGACGGTCCCCTATTCATCGGTATCGACACGCACGCGCTTTCGGCGCCCGCCTGCGCGAGCGCCCTCGAGGTGCTGGCCGCCAACGCGGTGAACGTCATGCTGGCGGCAGGCGATGAATATACGCCGACGCCTGCGGTTTCCCACGCCATCCTCAGTTACAACCGCGGACGCGCCGCCGGGCGCGCCGATGGCATAGTCATCACACCTTCGCACAATCCGCCGGCCGATGGCGGCTTCAAATACAACGGAATCGACGGCGGCCCGGCCGAGGTGGCCGCCACCGGCTGGATCCAGGCGAAGGCGAACGAATATTTGACCACCAAAATGCGCGGTGTGCAGAGAATGCCTTACGAGCAGGCCCTGCGCGCGTGCACTACCCACCGCCATGATTTTCTCAATGCTTATGTAAACGATCTGGGCAACGTTCTGGACATGGGCGCGATTCGCGACGCGCGCTTGCGCCTGGGGGTGGATCCGCTCGGCGGCGCGGGCGTCCATTACTGGGCGGCAATCGCCGAGCGTTACGGCCTCGACCTCACGGTCGTGAATAAAGAGGTCGATTCCACTTTCCGTTTTATGACAGCGGATTGGGATGGTCAGATCCGCATGGATCCGTCGTCCTCATTCGCGATGCAAAACCTGCTCGCACTCAAAGACCGCTTCGACATCGCTTTCGCGTGCGATACCGACCACGACCGGCATGGCATCGTCACCCGCAGTGCGGGGCTGCTGCCCTCGAATCACTATCTCGCCGTCGCGATCGACTATTTGTTTCAGCACCGTCCGCAGTGGGGCGCGCGCGCGGCAATTGGCAAGACGGTGGTCAGCACCCAGATGATCGATCGCGTGGGAGCCCGCGTTGGCCGCCGGATTTACGAGGTGCCGGTAGGGTTCAAGTGGTACGTGGCCAAGCTCTATGACGGCTCGCTCGGGTTCGGCGGCGAGGAGAGTGCGGGCGCATCGTTCAGCCGCATCGACGGAACCGTCTGGTCGACCGACAAAGACGGCATCATACCGGCGCTGTTGTCCGCGGAGATCATCGCGCGTACGGGCCGGGATCCCGGCGAACGCTATGGCGAATTGACGCGCGAATTCGGTGAATGCTTTACCGACCGCGTCGATGCGCCTGCAACCCCTGCGCAAAAGCGCCTGCTCGCCAAACTGTCGCCGCAGCGCGTGTCGAGCACGGAACTGGCAGGCGGGAAAATCACGGCCATGCTCGACCGCGCACCCGGCAATGACGCGCCGATCGGCGGACTCAAGGTCGTAACCGGGAATGGCTGGTTCGCGGCGCGGCCTTCCGGTACCGAGGACATCTACAAAATCTATGCAGAAAGTTATCGCGATGCCGGCCATCTGCGCGAAATTCTGCGCGATGCACAATCGATCGTGGATGCCGCACTGGCCGATGCCGGCTGATAACTGAGCGGCAAAAGTTGTTTGCCCGTTGGCTATGATCTCCATTATCGTAGCGGTGGCGGCGGCATTGGCAACGTGAAGGTGAACGTGAAAGTTGCGCAGAGATGCAGCGCGCGCCAGGACGACAACCCCAATCGGAGAACGATCATGGCAAGACTTCCTTCAATCACCAGCCGGAACCAGGTGGCACCCGGGCACCAGCCGGTTTTCGATGCCATCGTTGCAAGCCGCGGCGCGGTGCAAGGTCCGTTCACCATGCTGATGCACTGCCCGGAACTCGCCGCGCATATGGTGAACATCGGCGGGTTTGTGCGCTTTGAGGGCAAACTCGACAAGCGGGTTCGCGTGCTTGCCGCAATGGCAGTCGCGCGCGAATTCGATACGCTCTACGTGTGGGGCGCGCAGACCGGCTCGGCCCGCCGGCAGAACGTGCCGGAGTCGACGATCACCGCGATCCGCGAGCAGCACTCGCGCGGCATCCCCGCCGCGGACGCGCAGATCGTCGAATACACGCGCGAGTTGATCCGCAAGCATCGCGTCAACGACGAGAGCGCGAAGGCGTTGCATGCGCGATTCGGCGACGAGGGCATGATCGAGTTCACCGGCGCCATCGGCTACTACAGCATGCTGTGCATGATGGCGAACGCGGTTGAGCTCGAAGCCGGTCCGGGTGCTGAAGTGTTGAACGTTTAAGGGTTGAACGTTTAAGTCTGCCGTTAAATTGCGGCCGGGCTGGATTAAGATATTCGCTTGGCGACAGCACGATCAACACCATCACCAGGGTGAGTGCCAGCGCCAGCATCTGCTGGGAGCGCCGAAAGGCGTCGTTCTATTAATTAGCGCTCCGGAATCGCCCTTTCAGTGGAAAACGCGGAGTGATTGACTTCGTACGCTACCGTACCGAATCGCTCGCTGCGACGGCTTAAGGTGCGATTTCACTGGAAGCCTGTTGCAAGGAGCGAATTATGGTCCGCAAGACTATTTCAGTCTGGTTGATCTGATGGAGGGAGACGCTTTTTTGAACGTTAATATTCAGCTTCCAGAACCCGAGCTGGAAGCGATCTTAATCCAGAAATGCGCCCGGTTCGGCACCGTCAAGTTTGTTCGACTGATGCCTGTTTCCAAGGACAACCTGTATCGCTTTGCATTTGTGCAAATGTCCACTTTGGCTGAGAACATGGACTTATCGGTCGCAGCCGGCGGTTCGACGCTTGGCTCAGGAGCGGTTGCTCTGCGGTTAGAAGCAGAGTATTAACAAGCTCCGAAGAGTGCTCATCGCCGTGAGATTGAACCGGCTTCCTGCGTACCCGGCTTCGTGAAAATCTCGGTCCGGATGTCATTTTTCCCGCCGGACTTGACCTGATACATCAGTTTGTCGGTGAACGAAATTATTTCGTCTTCCGATGCCGGCACGTTAAGGAAAATTCCCAGGCCGATGCTGAAGGTGACGGGCCAGTTGTGTTCGGCCATCGCCAGGTCGAGCTCGCGTCTCAACTTGTTCAATGCCGCGACCGCATGCTCTTTATCGACGTTCGACAGAACGATAACGAATTCGTCTCCGCCCAGGCGTCCTGGAACGTCGGTCTTGCGAAGATTAGCCTTCAACGTTTGAGCAATCTTTTCAAGCAGGCGATCGCCTTCTTTATGCCCGTGCCGGTCGTTGACTTGCTTGAAGTTGTCGCAGTCGAGATAAGCGACGGACATCGGCTTGCGCTCCCTGCGATGCCGGGCTATTTCGATCGTGAAGGCTTCATAGAACCCCTTCGGGTTGGCCAGCCCGGTCAGATAGTCGAGCCGGGCGGAATCCCGCTCATGCTCGTGCTGCGACTTCAACTGGCTGGTAAGGCTCAGCGCGACGAGATAGGAAATCAGGCGGTTGGCGTTGTCGATGTAAAAATATTTCGGCTCGGAGTACGGCGACCCTTCCAGGCCGCCGATAATCAAGGGCGCGCCGAACGACAGCGCGCAGAAGCACAGCCCCCAGCGCCAGCCGCAGTTCCAGGTTACCAGCAGCACGACGAAAAGATAAAACGGCGTGAGGGTGAGCTCGTACGTCGTTACGTAATCCGACACCACGATCAACATATACAGCGCGCTACCCACCGTGAGCGCAACGGCCGGGCTCAGCACGAAGAAATTCGGTCTTATCTGACGTTCGAACAATCGACGCTCCCTTTGACCGCGCCATTATGCCAAATAGAGCCGCGGGTGGCGGACGAGTTTTATCGGTGAGGCAGGCGCGAAAAATTTGGCCTGATGCGCGCGAATCGAGTATCGTCGTGCCTGCGCGACAATAACGATAAAGCCCGCCCCCATGGCTTATCCCGTCTGTCCCAAATGCGGCCACGCGCCGCTGCC
>JBKJMN010000139.1:0-12321 GCA_046596405.1 Burkholderiales bacterium | reverse complement strand
TTCATCATCTCGAGATCGAAGCGCGTGCGCTGCTCGATGCGCTGGCATTCGACCAGCCGGTTTTCGCGCTGGAAGTATTCGATGCGCTCGCGCAGTTCTACCTTGATTGCTTCGATCGCGCGCAGCGTTGTCGCGCGCGGCGTCACATAATGGCTCGACGGATACACCGTGAATCGCGAAACACGCTGCAGGATATGCCCGGTCAGCGGATCGAACACCGACAGCCCCTCGACTTCGTCATCGAAGAGGCTCACGCGTATCGCGGTTTCGGAGTTCTCCGCCGGGAAAATATCGATCACGTCGCCGCGCACGCGAAACGTGCCGCGCTTGAATTCGACGTCGTTGCGGTCGTACTGCATTTCGGTCAGGCGCTTGATCGCATCGCGCTGCGAGATTTTTTCGTTTTCGCGCAAATGCAGAATCATCGTGTGGTAATCGGACGGGTCGCCGATGCCGTAGATCGCCGACACGGTGGCCACGATCACGGTATCACGCCGTTCGAGCAGCGCCTTGGTAGCCGACAGCCGCATCTGCTCGATGTGCTCGTTGATGCTCGAATCCTTCTCGATGAAGAGATCGCGCGACGGCACGTAAGCTTCGGGCTGATAGTAATCGTAATAGGAGACGAAGTACTCGACCGCATTCTCGGGAAAGAATTCGCGCATCTCGGAGTAGAGCTGGGCAGCGAGCGTCTTGTTGGGCGCCATGATCAGCGCCGGGCGGCCCATGCGCGCGATGACGTTCGCCATTGTGTAGGTTTTGCCCGAGCCGGTGACGCCCAGCAGCGTCTGATACGACAGCCCGTCCCGGATGCCTTCCGTCAGCATATTTATCGCTTCAGGCTGGTCGCCGGCGGGCTCGAACGTCTGGTGCAGCCGGTAGAGGCTGTCCGGAAATGTAATTACCTGGGGAACCGCCGCGGATGCCGCGGTCTTCGTTGCGGGTTGGGTCATGTGTTCAGGGGATGGCGGTCAACCGCATATTGTCCCACGATGGGTGAATTGCAAGCCATACTTTTGCCGTCCTGTCGCTTCGGACGACAGAGATACCGCCAAGCAGGTAAACTAGCGGCTCGCGCGCGCTCGCGCCGCGGCTTTTTTCCAACTTCATCGACTCCAACCATGACCTCACCCCTGCTTGCTTCCGTCGAAATGGCGCCCCGCGACCCTATCCTGGGCGTAACCGAAGCTTTTATGGCGGACACCAATCCGGCAAAAGTTAATCTGGGCGTGGGGGTCTACTGCGACGACAACGGCAAGGTGCCGATCCTCGAATGCGTGCGGCGCGCGGAAGCGAAAATTACCGCCGCTGCCGCGCCCCACAGCTATCTGCCGATCGACGGCTTGCAGGCTTACGATAAAGCGGTGCAGGCGGAACTTTTCGGGGCAGACAGCGAGACGATACGCGCGGGCCGCGCGGTCACCGTGCAGGCGCTGGGCGGCACCGGCGGACTGAAGCTGGGCGCCGACCTCCTGCGCCGGATCGATCCGGGCGCGCAGGTTTGGATCAGCGATCCGAGCTGGGAGAATCACCGCGCGCTATTCGAATATGCGGGCTTCACCGTCAATACCTATCCCTACTACGACGAATCGACGCACGGCGTTAAATTTGACGCGATGATGGCGACGCTGAATACGCTTCCTGCCGGAGCGATCGTCGTATTGCACGCGTGCTGCCACAACCCGACCGGCGCCGATCTGTCGCCGGCCCAGTGGGAGCGCGTGATCGAAATCGTCAATGCGCGCTCGCTGGTGCCTTTCCTCGACATCGCGTATCAGGGGTTTGCTGAAGGTCTCGACCCGGACGCCGCGGCGGTGCGCCGGTTCGCGCAGGCATGCCCGATCACAGTCGTATCGAGCTCGTTCTCGAAATCCCTGTCGCTCTACGGTGAGCGCGTCGGCGCGCTCAGCATCGCCACCGGCAGCGCCGATGAATCGGCACGCATACTGAGCCAGGTCAAGCGCGTGATCCGCACCAATTACTCGAATCCGCCGCTGTTCGGCGGCCAGACCGTCGCCACCGTGTTGACCACGCCGGAACTGCGCAAGCTGTGGGACGTCGAGCTCGGCCAGATGCGCGACCGCATAAAAACGATGCGGCGCCAGTTCGTCGACAAAGTCCGCGCACTGCGCGCCGATTTCGATTTCAGTTTCATCAACGAGCAGCGCGGCATGTTCTCGTATTCGGGTCTTACACGCGAGCAGGTGCTGCGCCTGCGGTCGGAATATTCGATCTACGCGATCGAAAGCGGCCGCATCTGCGTCGCCGCGCTGAACTCGAAGAACATCGATTACGTCGCGAAGGCCGTCGCCAAGGTACTCGTATAGCCCAAAGCTTGCCCGCGGCCTGCGCTCCGGTATAATTGCCGCCTTTCGTCCATTCCCCGATAGCTCAGCTGGTAGAGCAACGGACTGTTAATCCGTGTGTCCCTGGTTCGAGCCCAGGTCGGGGAGCCAAATCTCAGTTCTCGCCAAAACCGCTGTTGCGGCAGCCTTGTGGTTAGCTGCGGTGGCGGTGGTTTCGGCCAAGAGATCAAACGGTTGTCGAAAGGTCGCGACCACGTCACCGTCCTTCGATGAGCAGTTCGATAGTAAAAAGTTGAGCAGCCGCCTTTTTTGACGCGGTTCTTGGCTTTCAAAGAGCTTTTGCGCGTTGCTCGCGAGTTCGAGAATCTGCACGCCCTCGTCCATGTAGGATTAGTTCGCGGTTCGTAGCCGGTCTATCTCTAGCTGGCAGCGGTTCTGCTCCTCGCGCCATTGGTTCGACATTTTGTCGTAGAACGCCGCTTCAACGATGCCGTCGAGCTTATCGACGTACATGGCACGGATGCGGTCATCAAGGCGCTTGTATTCGGCCTGATGGCGTTTGATAGCCTCGTCGTGCTCGCGCCGCTGATCGGCGTGGCTAGCGTGCAGTGCATCGCGCACCCATTCCAGCACCTCGTCATCAAAGTGCAGCCGGCCCAGGAGTTCGGTGAACTGCTTCTCAAGCACCTCCTCGCACACATACTTGCGCAGGCAAGTCGCCGGGTTGCCTTGGCATTTGTCGGCGTGACCAGTGCAGTGATAGTAGACGTAGCGTTCCTTCTTGATCTCGCCGACCACCGCGCAGCTGCAGGCATGGCACGTGATCAACTCAGAGAACGCGAAGTCACGTGTCATGCGGCGGTGCTTCTTCGCCAGCCGGCCATCCATCACGCCCTGCACCCGCTCCCAGAGTTCGACCGAAACAATCGCCTCGTGGCTGCCTTGATATTGTTTGTCGTTCCACTCGAACCGCCCGCAGTAGAGCCGGTTACGCAGGATCGAATTTACCGTGCTTGCCGGGACCTTGGTGCCGCTCTTGCGGTAGACCAACCCGAGTTCGCGCACCTTCACGGTCGCATCGCGCACCGAATACTGGCCGCTGGCGCACCACTCGAACAGCTTGGCGATGACATGCGCGACAGCGGGATCGATGACGATGATCTTTCTGGACGCTTAGAATCCCCTACCACACGCTTAAAGATTAAAAAATTCAGATGACGATGGCATCTACGGTGAGAGAGATGGGATGTGTCAGAGGAGAAACAGAACAACCGTCCCCCTGCAATACTCAGTTATGTTCTGTCAGACTGAGCTTGTTTAACGGAGACACCCCGCATCCGCCCATGCCAGACAAGTCAGTTGATACGGTTATCAGCGATCCGCCCTCCTTCGACTTCGTTCTCTACAGCGAACTGAGTGACTTTTTCTTCGCGTGGGTCTCGCCCGGTTTGAACGAGCGCTATCCGTGGGTCGCGAAAGTAGGACTCGACCAAACAGTGTGACGATTGCCAGACTTCTGTTTTAGCCATCCCATGCGGCCTACGCTTGCGATTGCCGCGTGCCTCTGCCCCGCCGCCGCACGGCGAAGCCCATAAGGCCCAAGCCGGCCAGAATGAGCGCGTATGTCTCGGGTTCTGGAACCGCGGCAACCGCGGTGAGGAGAACGCCCGAGCTGGACCCGAATGTGTAGCCGTTCGGAAGGGTGATCGAGAGGGTCCCGGTGCTGCCGAAGTTCGCAATCTGGCCGTCGTACGGATGGACAGCCAGGTTGGCGCGAAAAGTAAACGGGCCATTGAACTGCACAACGAGACTCTCGCCCCCTTGCAGGTCGTAGTTGCTAGCCCCGGCGCCTGGATCATTGGGTCCGAATAGATCGAGCGTCGCAAAGGCCCCGGCCCCGATCGATCTACTGCCGTGTATGTCCAGCCGCAGTTGTCCGAACAGGCCGTTGGCCAGAGAATTCACCGGCAGACCATTGAATAATAGATTCACGTCATCCGCGAAAGACGCTCGCGCATCTGCCTCCGACATATAGGGTGGCGTGCCGGGCGGCGCGGCATCATTCGCGCCGCGGGGAGCAGACGCGAATGCCCTCAGCTGCCCCGTATCGAGTGCAGCCGAAGAGGTCGCAACCGCCGCCGAGGCCCCTGGCGAGCATGGGTTGGAGGACGATGCTCCGCCGCTCGCGGATCCCTGGGCCCCATGCGACTCATAGTTCTCCCGTCCCACCACGCCATAGTCGCCGCTAGGGAAGAGACAATTAGCGAGGCTGCCAGCGGCGGTGCTGGCGTATCCCTGAACGTCTGCGGTGAAGTTTGCAAGCGCGGCAGAGGGGCACAGGATCGCCAGTGCCGTCAGCGCCAATACACAAGTGCGGATGGGTGACAGCGATTTGTCTATGCGGACGCGGCTTGAATTGCTGTCGATTCGGTTCTTCACTGGGATCTCCTTGAATGGACAAATGCAAAAACGAACTCGCCCGCCACCCATCTGAGACTGTCCCAGTACCGGGTTGCTTGTACGCAGAACATCTACCGAATACCTCCTTGCCTGTCTGTAGGTCAATTGCTCAATCGGACTCAACGCTATCTCCTGTCAAGCAGGGCGATTCACATCGCAGGGGCGTGCGCGTTGTAGGGTGCGATGAACGGGGCGGCAAAGCGGGTATGCGCCTTTTTAGTGTCTCATTCTAGACCTGAGCTTCCTCCGAAAATTCGTCTGCCAAGACTGGGGCTAACCCCTGAAACGTGGAAGGAGAAGACGAGATGAAAAGGCTACCGACACAGGAATACACGGCGGAATTCAGGGAACTGGCCATGCAGCGGGTCAACGGTGGAGGTCCTGCGCGTACGTGCTCGGCTTGATAAGTTCCAATCTGTTCGACTCGCTGCACGAGCCGCAATTCCATAATTCCCTCCAAGACGGGGCGAAAACTGGCATCTGGCGCTATACATATGGTTCGATACGTGCTGAGGAAGTGGAGCCAAATACAAGCAAAGGCCACTCCTCGGGGTGGCCTTTTGCTTTTGTGCGATTTGCAGGGGGGCGACCAAGAGTCCGCTGCTCTACCTACTGTAGCTTACGTCCCAATTTCGGGACGGACGCGTATTTTGATGCAGGGACGAAACCGCTAGCCGCAATCAGTGTTTGTAGGCGAGGAAATTCACGCCGTCGACGCCGTACTTGCGCGCGGTCTTCTCCTTGCTAGTGCCGAGGAACGGGTCAAATATCTCGACCACCTTCGCGTCACGGAAACCCGCCTGCTCAATTACCTGGAGATACTCTGCAGCCTGCAGAGCGCCGGCAATTCACCCGGTCCAGAGATCGATATTGTTGCGCGCGTTTTCCGACAGGTCGCTTTTCATGATGATGTCGGCGAACTGCAACCGGCCACCGGGCTTCACCACGCGGAACAACTCGGCAAACACTGATTCCTTGTCCGGGGCGAGGTTGATCACGCCGTTCGAAATCACCACGTCCACGCTTTCGTCGGCGAGCGGCAAACGGGTCATGTCCGCCTTTTCGAAGCGAACATTGACCAGTCCCGCGGCGCGTGCCGCACCGCTTGAGCGCTCCAGCATGGCGTCGGTCATGTCGATACCTATGACCGTCCCGCTTGGACCGACTTGCTTGGCCGCGAGCATGCAATCCATGCCGCCTCCGGAGCCGATGTCAATCACCGTGGCGCCCGTTTCCAGCGCGCCCATCTTGAACGGATTGCCCATTCCGCAGAATACTTCAGTGGCCGCGAGCGGCAGCGCTTTCAGTGCCGCGAGGTCGTAGCCAAGGTGTTTCGCGGCGTAGTCGGCGCCTCGGTGGAAGTGGTAGTCCCCGGCGGGATCTTCAGCGACCTGGGTATAGGTCAGCCGCACCTCGGACTTGAGTTTATCCTTGTCGAAGTTCATCGGACAGACGATTGTCATGGTTCTACCCCTCATCAAGAACAATTAGCCCGGGGCAAGCCCCGGGGAACAGTGAAATCAAACGTCGCGATTCAAGCTACGTGGCGCTCCCCGGCACTCGTTGTTGTTGCCGCCCGGCGTTTGTAGACCTAAAAACTTAGACTGGCTGCACCCGCCTTTAACTTCTCATGAATGACACTGGCGCCTGCGATGGTTACGCCATCAATGAAATCTTCCTGGGTGAAACCGCGCGCCTTAACGCAGGGCGGACAGGCAATCACCGCACCTCCGCGCTTGAGGAAGTCCTCAATCAAGTTTTTCAGCGGATCCATGGGCTGCACATGCGTCATGTCAATGCCGCGGCGCCTGACGAGATCCACTGCCGAACTTGTCAGAAAGGCGCAGACTTTGAGACCTGCTGTGATTCCGCCGCAGGCGACCGTAAAGCCGACTGACGACAGTTCGTGGTCGGCTCCATGTGTCATAAGCACGACCAATTCTCGGTTTTCTTGCGTCATTTCGGAAACTCCTTGTAACGGTGCTAAAGATGGAACCGAGGTCCGCGGTACTTCCCGCGACCACCACTGCGTGCTCTGCTGCGGGACCAACACTAACATTGCCGTATGCGGAATGCCTAATCCGCTCCAAACAGGCATGCGCTCGCCGTAAGCCTGATGCGGAATTTTGTGTAGGATGCTCCCCAATCCTGGGGTGTGCACGCGTCCTCGTAGGGACTTACTTGCGCCATAGCTGTGGCGTGTCCCATGCGCGACAACCTGCGGGATGTCGTGCAGTCTCAGCGTTGACGTCGCATGCGCAATTTCCGCAACGCCAGTTATACTGCGTTTGTTTTGAACGTGTCGTCACCGGATATTCCCCGAATGTCGCGGCGCCCGGCTTGCGAAGGAAATCTTACTTGTCGCGCGAATTCAGCTATGAAGAGGCGTTCTCCCGCAACATTGGCTGGGTTACGCGGACAGAACAGCAAACATTGCACCGCAGCCGCATTGCGATCGCAGGCCTTGGCGGCGTTGGCGGCGCGCACCTCATCACGCTCACACGGCTCGGCGTCGGCGCCTTTAATGTCGCAGACTATGATGACTTCGACATTGCCAACATCAACCGTCAAACAGGCGCCGGCATGCGCAATCTCGGGCGCAGCAAGGCCGCGGCGCTGAGCGAAATGGCGCTCGACGTAAATCCCGGGCTCCTGCTGAACATATTTGCCGAGGGCGTCGCCGCTACCAATATCGGTGCGTTTCTCGACGGGGTCGATCTCTACATCGATGGCCTCGACTTCTTTGCATTTTCCGCGCGCCAGCTGATGTTTCGCGAATGCGCGAAGCGCGGCATTCCCGCCATCACCGCCGCTCCCCTGGGCATGGGCGCAGCATTGCTCAACTTCTTGCCGGGCCATATGACGTTCGACGAATATTTCGACTGGCAGGGCTGCAGCGAGCATGAGATGGCACTGCGCTTTCTGATCGGGCTGTCCCCTGCCATGCTGCAGCGCTTGTATCTGGTTGACCGCACAGCGGTCGATCTCGAAGAGGGGCGCGGGCCGTCGACCGCGATGGCCTGCGCGCTCTGCGCGGGCATAGCCGCGACCGAGGCATTGAAAATATTGTTAAAGCGCGGCGGCGTCAGCGCGGCACCACATGGCATGCAGTTCGATGCGTATAGGAACAAAATGGTGACTACGTGGCGCCCGTGGGGCAACCGCAATCCGCTCCAGCGCCTGACCCTGGCTATCGCGCGCCGGAAACTGGGATAACCGTGACCACCGAAGACGCCCCCGTCATCGAACAGATACTCGACCTCGCGCGCTGGGCGCCAAGCGGCGACAATACCCAACCGTGGCGCTTCGAACTCACCGGGGAGCGCTCGCTCGTCGTGCACGGCTTCGATACGCGCGAATACTGCGTCTATGATTTCGAAGGCCGTCCGAGCCAGATCTCGCTCGGAGCGATGCTCGAAACGCTCACCATCGCAGCGAGCGGTTTTCGCATGCGGGCAGACATTTCTCGGCGCGCTGAGGCGCCCGACGACAAGCCGACCTTCGATGTCCGGCTGCTACGCGATGAGCAACTGCAACCGAGTCCGCTGATCGGAAGCATTAAGAAACGCACGGTCCAACGCCGGGCGATGCGACTGTCTCCGCTCACCGCAGAGCAAAAAAACATCCTGGAAATGAGCTTGGGCCCGGGATTTCGCGTCGTCTGGCGCGAGCCGCTCGCCGAGCGCGCGCGCATGGCGATGCTCATGTATCGGAACGCGAAGATCAGGCTCACGATGCCGGAAGCCTATCGTGTTCATCACGCCGTGATCGAGTTTAACGCGCGGTTCAGCGAAGACCGTATACCCGACCAGGCGGTGGGACTGGATCCCCTCGCAACTCGCGCAATGCAATGGATGATGGGGAGTTGGTCGCGTATGCGCTTCTTCAACGCCTATCTTGGAGGCACCGTGCTCCCGAGGATAGAGCTCGACCTGATCCCGGGAGTCGCATGCGCGGCCCACCTCGTAATCGTGGCGGACCGCCAGCCGGCTACTATCGACGACTTCGTCGCTGCCGGGCGCGCTCTGCAGCGCTTGTGGCTGACTGCGACGCACGCCGAACTGTTGTTGCAGCCGGAGATGACGCCGTTGATTTTTGGCTGGTACGTGAGGGCTGGTAAGCGGTTTTCGAGTTCGCCGTCATTGTGGGAGCAGGCGGTCGCGTCGACGCGTGAACTGGGCGCCATCTTAGGCGATGACGCCGCCGGGAGCGCGGTATTTTGTGCGCGCTTAGGCGCCGGCCCGGCACCCACGGCGCGCTCTCTGCGCCTGCCGCTGAATACACTGATCACCGCCGGACGTTAACCGGCATGCGGTAAACGGCCGGGTCGTTAGTGCGCTTTTTTTGCGCGCATCGCGCGGTCGATCCAATCTTCCGCATTGCAGCTCAGGAAGTACGGATAAAGCGACCGTTCCGCAACTGAAGTGCCGCACCCGCCGTGCAATGCAATCTGCGCGCGCATATAGTCGAGTTCGACGTGCAGCAAGACCGCCGGCGCATTGACGCGCGGACAGATCCGCAATTCCCCGATTTCGCGGAAGCCGAGCATTCGCTTGTAAAAACCAGCATGACGCGGATTGACCTCGATAAATGCGTCCGACGCGCGATAGATGCGATGCGCATACAGATACGCAAGCTGAAACAACGAAGCCATCAATTCTTTCGAGCCATAGCGGGGATCAACCGCGAGCTTTGAAACCTCACAGACTTTGCGGCCGTCGGCACGGAACGCGTCGATCTCTTTTTTGTAAAGAGCATCTGCGAGCAACCCGCCGTCGCGCTTATCGAGCCTCACCGTCACCGTACCCATCACCTGCTGCGCATTATGCGCGTCCAGCGTGATCGTACTGTCGCGCCGCGGCGCCGTCGCGACGCCGTCGGTCAGGTATCCCCTTCGCGAGTACATTTGCGTGACGAGGCTCGCGGTGCTCATGTATTCGAGAACAGTCGCTGCCCTGCGCACGCGGTAATCATCGCACTCGAGCGTGCATTCAGGCCAACCGTGCTTCATTTCCAGATGAAATATAAATCTGCTGTCGTATTCAGCCAGGCGCGGCGAGGAATTCGTTTTGTACGCCGGTAGAGTCATTCGCACTCCCTGCTCATTGTGTTCCGAACATCAAGCAAACGGCGTGTTCGCCGTCCGCTGACCCCTCAATTCTTGCCGACCCCGGTATGCGCATTTCTTTTTCGCGGTCCGCTGCAACCTGCGCAGCACCCTACGAACCATTACGGGAGGCAATCGGATGCCACCGATTTGTCCGCATTTCGACTCGACGGATCCATTCCCTGCAGGCGAGTCAAATAATACAGCGCAAACAAAAATTAGAAAACGATTTTTGTTGATTAGATTCAAAAAAGTCGCCCCTAAAAGCCCTCTGTCCTACGAGAACTTTTTTTGTGTTGCTGTCCGGCGACGCCCCTCGTTATCGGGCCGTTGGAGAGTGTGCAATATGTCCTGAACTATCGCGCGTTTCATATGGGAAACGCACCGTTACCATCTCGACGCGAAGTACGGTTTGCTGTCCTACAAAACGCGCGGGTAGCTGCCGAAACTCCAGTTTCACGAAAATATGTGTCGCCATCTGACGACACTCCTACAGTCGCCGATCGCGCAGTTTTTGGCGAAGATTTACGCGAATGAGAAGCCGCAAAGAAGGCCTCGTTATTTGGCGTCCTACAACTGGAATGTGTGCTCACGATTTGGGGTGCACGATTCGGCTCCATAAACGTAGGAGGAACCCTAACGTTGTCCTATACGAATATCGGGTACCGACCTACAGATTTTTGTGGAGGTAAAAACAGATAATTGCTCCGTCGAAATTTGTGCCGGAAATCACTCCTTCAACCATGGCGAATACGATGATAAATCAGAAAACCCTGTTTGCACGCACCGCGCCGATTGTGCGAAAAAACTCCCTCGCAGAAATGACTGCGGATCCTGATTCTCTTTTGGCCGTGTTTGACAGCATCGAGGAATCGATCGCTGACAGTTGCGCGTCTGAAGAGTTTAGTAAGGCCATACGTTTTTTTCATTAACCCCTGCCAGTGAAAGGAATCAATATGCAATTTAGGAAATTTTTGGCGGCGATGTTTGCCGCTGTGCTTGTAACCGGGGCTTCGGTAGCGAATGCTGCTGCCCCGATCGCCGTGACATGGAATCCCGCCGGGGCAGGTATCAGTACCCAGGGTCCTTTCACGTTCGACAACGTGGTTCTGAACACGTACGCCAACATCGATATCACCGGGGGCGGTACGGCGTTTACGGAAACGGGCTTCTTGAAACTGTCGATCTTCTTCAACGGACCGACGGTAACATCGATCCCGACGGCAGGGTTTCCGGCTGGCACGCCATACAGCCTGTATATCTCCTTCACCGCCACGGGAACGCAAACACCGGGAATTCCGTCAACGGGGTCGTTCACTAGCCTGAATTACTCGTTGCTAGGCGCGGCCGGTGTAACCTCGTTCAGCGCTAACGCCGCGGGAGTTTTCAGCTCAACTGGCGCACCTGCGGTGACCTTGGCTACGGGCTCGTTAAAGTCGCCAGGCACAACTTCGTTGACGATCGATCCGGTTACGGGACTTCTTAACCCGGCCGCTTCTGTGTTCGCGTCGTTCGTCCCGAATCCGGCGTTCTCGGCGTTTTTCGTAAACCCGAACTCGTCGCAGACGCTGGACATTTCGGGTGCCTTCACCAATACCGGGACCGTCATTACGCAGTTTGCGCTGCCCAACAACGGTGGCACCCGTCTTTCGCTTAACGGTGGCGGCGGCAACGCGACGTTTGCATTGGCTGCGATTCCGGAGCCGGACACCTATGGCATGCTACTCGCCGGCTTGGGCTTGTTTGGATTTATCGCACGCCGCAAAAGCAATCGTTACGCTGCCTGATTTAATTTAAGCAGTGGCTCGGAAGAAAGCCAGGTGCTCGCGCACCTGGTTTTTTTATTTGGTCTGCCCGCCCAACTGCTCGCTGTGCGGATTCACGATCGCACCATCTCGCAGCTGCAACGCGCGGTGTGTCATTATGCGGCCATGGCGCTCAAAGCAACGATATGCAAGGCAACTCTTCAGATCGCCGACATGGATCGCAATTACTACCGTGATCACGCGCTGACGGTGGCGCGGCACCCGTCGGAAACGGATGAACGCATGATGGTCCGTATTCTGGCTTTCGCGCTGCACGCGAATGACGCACTGATGTTCGGCAGAGGGTTAAGCGCGGAAGAGGAACCCGATCTATGGCAAAAAGATCTAACCGGCGCTATCGAAACGTGGATAGACGTCGGTCAGCCTGACGACAAGCGCGTTCGCCGCGCGTGCGGCCGCGCCGGTCAGGTATACGTCTATTGCTACGGCGGACATGCGAGCAAACTGTGGTGGGCTCAGATCAGCGACAAGCTCGAGCGCAGCCGCAATCTGACGGTCAAATGCATCGCCCAGCCTTCGAGCAAGGCGCTCGCGCTGTTGGCGGATCGAAATATGCAGTTGAATTGCACGATCCAGGACGAGCAGGTCTGGCTCGCTGATGACAAGGAGACCGTGCAAGTCG
>JBKJMN010000216.1:0-7444 GCA_046596405.1 Burkholderiales bacterium | reverse complement strand
CTGGCGCTCGCCATCGGTGCGAAGGTGCGTTTTCTTCGTATTTAATTGTTGCTGAAGAATCGGCTTGAGATTATCGGCGCTAACGGACGACAGATGAAAAGAGCGGACTTGGCCTTTCTCGCGGTCAATCAGAGAAAGCACCATTTCCTTACCCATGCCGCCAATGTTCTTTTTGTTGCGCTTGTTCGCGTGTTTGGTGCGCTCTTTGCCGCCCACGTAGGTTTCATCGGCTTCAATCGTGCCGCCGCCAGTGTTAAACATGCCGCCTCCCGGTTTCATGCACTCACGGATGCGGTGCGCCATGAACCATGCTGACTTGTATGTGATACCGAACATGCGGTGTAATTGATGTGCGCTGATGCCTTTTTTGCTGGACGCCATCAAATGAAACGCATGAATCCATTTGTTAAGCGGAATGTGCGAGCGCTCGAAGATAGTCCCCACGGTCACCGTAAAGGTCTTAGCGCATGAATTGCAGTAATACATACCCGGCTTATGGTTCTTGCTTGCCGTTGGGCTGGACGCTTCCAGATCGCCACAGTGAGGGCAGGAGCGGCCACGCTCCCAGCGCAACGCCTCAAGGTGCAGGCGGGCCTGTTCGGCGTCTTGGAATATCGGGTTGCTGATGTCACACATGGCTAAATCTCCGAGTAAGTGCGGCCATTCTGATACACTGGTTAGCTTTAGTCAAGTATATAATTCCCCTCAAGGGGGTATTGAAAAGAATCCTTTGCGGTAAAAGCTTTAACGTCTAAGTCTGCGGCGTAGCGCCGGCCTCCTTGATGAGCGGCGCCCAGCGCTTCACATCGTCGCGCAGATATTTTGTGAATTCTTCCGGACCCAGGTAACGCGGCTCGCCGCCCGCGTTGTAGATGCGCTCCTGGATTTCCGGCAGCTTCACCACCCGCGCGATCTCGGTGGCCATGCGATTGACGATCGCTTTCGGCGTGCCCGCCGGAAACGCCGCGCCGGCGAACCCCGCGAGCGTGTCGAACGGATAGCCGCTCTCGGCGAACGTCGGCACATCGGGCAGCACGCGCATGCGCGCGCGTCCAGCGAGTGCGATCGCTTTGACGCGACCGGCGCGGATGTGCGGCAGCGACCCGGGCACGTTGACGAACACCGCATCCACGCGCCCGCCCATGAGATCGAGCATGCCGGCGGCGCTGCCGTTATACGGCACGTGCAGCGCTTCGAATCCGGCGGCTTTGCGAAAGAGTTCCATGGCGAGATGCTGCGCGCCGCCCGCGCCGCTCGATGCGTACGAAACCGACGGCGATTTCTGCTTCGCCCACGCCACGAATTCCTTCGCATTGGCGACCGGCGTTTTCGCCTGCACGACGAGCAGGCTCGGATACTCAGCGATCAACGCGACGGGCGCGAAATCGTTGAGACCGAAACCGAGATTGGGCACCAGAGTGAGTTGCAGCGATAGCGGCTGGCTGATAAACCCCAGCGTATAGCCGTCGGGTGGCGCTTTGGCGACGAGCGCATTCGCGATGACGCCATTCGCGCCCGGCCGGTTGTCATAGACGAACGCCTCGCCGAGATATTCGGTCAGCTTCTGGCCGACCGTGCGCGTCAGGATGTCGGACACCCCCGCGGGTGGGAAGTCGATGATCCAGCGGATCGGCTTGGTCGGATAATCCGCGGCAGCGGACTGGCCTGTCGACAGCGCGGCCGCCAGTGCGACGACGCTCCAAAGCAGTGCATGCATGGCGATGCTCCCTCGCGTCAATGGCTTAATCGGCGGCCTTGATACCGGCCGCCTTGATGACCCGCGCCGCGCGCGCCATGTCGGCCTTCATGAAGGCGGCGAATTCCTCGGGCGTGCCGGTGAACACATCGAAGCCGATCGCGGTCAGGCGGTCCTTTAATTCGCCGGGCGCGAGTGCAGCCACGGTCTCGCGATTGAGCCGGTCGATGATCGCGCGCGGCGTGCCTGCGCGCGTGACCACCCCGAACCACGTGCCGGCATAGTAACCCTGCAGCCCCGCCTCCCCGGTTGACGCAATCTCCGGCCAGCTCGGGTGCCGCTTATCGGCGCCGATCGCGAGAATCTTGAGCTTGCCGGCTTTCCATTGCGGCGTGACGGTCGCAATGCCGGTGATTACGATCTCGACTTCCCCGCCAAGCGCCGCCACCGTCGCCGGTCCCGAGCCCTTGTAGGGAACGTGCGTCAGCTTGATGCCGGCCATAGCCTCGAGCAGTGCGCCGGCCACGTGATTGCTCGAAGCGTTGCCCGGCGTCGAATATTTGAGCGCGCCGGGTTTCGCCTTGGCGAGCGCGATCAATTCGGGCATTGAATTGGCCGCCACCGCCGGGTGCACGGCTATCATAAACGGCACGTTGACCGCGCTCGTGATCGGCGCGAAGTCTCTGACCGGGTCGTACGGCAGTTTCGGATTGACTTGTGGATTGATCGACATCGTCGTCGCGGTCGTGAGCAGCAACGTGTAGCCGTCGGGCAGCGCTTTGGCCACTGCATCCGCGCCTATGATGGTGCTGGCGCCGCCACGGTTGTCGATGACGACCTGCTGACCGAAACGCTCGGCGAGCTTGATGCCGATGCCGCGCGCGACGATGTCGGTCGTGCCGCCGGGCGGATACGGCACGACCAGGCGGATGGGCTTGGTGGGATAGTCGGATCTGGCACTCTGGCCGGCGGCGTTCGCCCCCGCCATTGCAGCCAGCATTCCGACCACGATCCGCAGCGATGCGCGCATTGGCAATCTCGTTTAACGGTGCGCGACCCACAGCGGCCGGCGATGAAGTGGATTATACCGATGCCGCGTACCTTGTCGCGCCTGCCAGGGTGTGCAGACTGCCGAACGCGCGCCGGTTGACATGCCCCCTGGTGCGGGTCATCATAATTTTTTTCCCGCGCAATCGTTTGCCGGCCATCCCGGACCGGATCTTGACTATCCCGTAAACCAGGAGGACGCCATGAAATTCCGCCCATCGCTCGCCGCATTATCCGCACTCGCGCTGCTCGCTCCCGCCGTCGCGCTCGCGCACGATGACGACGAAGTCAAAGGCAAGCTCGGCGTGGTCGCGTTCCAGAATTCATGTTCTACCAAGGTTCAGCCGCTGCTGCAGCGCGGCGTCGCGATGCTGCACTCGTTCTGGTACAGCGCCGCCGAAAAAACCTTCCGCGACGTGCTTGCGCAGGACCCGACGTGCGCGATCGCGACGTGGGGCTTTGCTTCGATCACGATGTCCAACCCGCTCGCCGGCCAGGGCGCATCCGCCAAGGGCGCCGAGGAATCGCTCGCAATGCTCGCGCAGGGTCGCAAGATCGGCGCGAAGACCCAGCGCGAACGCGATTACATCGAAGCAGTCGCGGCCTACTACGAAGATTGGGCGAACCGCGGCGAGCGCGCGCGCCAGGTCGCTCGCGCCAACGCGTACGAAGCGCTCGCCGCGCGCTACCCGCAGGACGACGAAGCGCAGATTTTCTCGGCGCTCTATATCGCCGGCACGCAATTGCAGTCCGACCAGACCTATGCGGCCTATCTGAAGGCCGCCGGGATCCTCGAAAAGCAGTTCGTCAAATACCCCGACCATCCGGGTGTCGCCCATTACCTGATCCACAGCTACGACGCGCCGCCGATCGCAGAGAAGGGATTGAACGCGGCGCGGCGCTACGCCGGCATCGCGCCTGAAGCGCCGCATGCGTTGCACATGCCTTCGCATATTTTCACGCGCGTCGGTGCGTGGGAAGAATCGGTGGCGACCAATCTGCGTTCGGCGGAAGCCGCGAAAAAGGGCGGCGAGCCGAACGAGGCGTATCACGCCAGCGACTATGCCGTGTACGCCTATCTGCAACTGGGACGCGACGCGGACGCCAAGCGCACGATGGAAGAAGTGTTCAAGGTCACCGATTACAATCCGGCGGTACGGGTCGCCCCGTATGCGATGGCCGCGATGCCCGCGCGGTATGCGCTGGAGCGCGGCGCGTGGCGGGAGGCGATGAACCTGCAGGTCAAGCCAACCAAAATGCCGTATGTGGACGCCCTCACTGTTTCCGCGCGGGCCATCGGGACGGCCCGCAGCGGCGATGCCGCGGCGGCGCAGAAGGACGCGGACGAACTCGCGCGGTTGCACAAAACGTTGCAGGATGCGAAAGACACCTATTGGGCCACCGAAGTCGAAGTCATGCGATTGACGGTCGGGGGATGGATCGCGCTTGCCCAGGGCAACGCGGACAACGCGCTCAAATTCATGCGCGCGGCCGCCGATCTGGAAGACAAGAACGAGAAGAGCATCGTCACGCCCGGCCGCGTCATCCCCGCGCGCGAACTGCTAGGCGACATGCTGCTCGAACTGAAGCAACCGGCCGCCGCGCTCAAGGAGTATGAGGCGTCGCAGTTGCGCGAACCCAACCGCTTTCGCGGATTTTACGGTGCGGCCCGCGCAGCCGAGGCTGCCGGTGACCGTCAGAAAGCCGCTGACTACTACGGCAAGCTGCTCGCGCTGGCGAAAAATTCCGACGGCAATCGGCCCGAGCTCGCGCGCGCCAAGCAATACGTCGCGCAACGATGAGTCGTAACGCACTTGCCGCATTGGTGTTTGTAAGCGCGGCGCTGGCCGCCGCGCCCGCCATCGCCGACCCCTTCGAGTCCAACCCGAATCTGGCGGCGACCGACACCGACTTCGCCGCCGGGAAGCAGGCCATAGGAAAGAAGAACTGGCCGGAGGCCGCAAAACGATTCGAAGCGGCGCTCAAACGCAATCCCGACAGCGCCGACCTGCAGAACTATCTCGGCTATACGCATCGCAACCTGAAGCAGTTCGATCTCGCGTTCAAGTACTACAAGCGCGCGATCGAGCTGGAGCCGCGCCATCTCGGCGCGCACGAGTACATCGGCGAAGCGTATCTGATGGTCAACGATCTGCCGAACGCGGAAAAGCATCTCGCCGCGTTGCGCGGCATCTGTCTGCTGCCGTGCGAGGAACTCGACGATCTCGAAAGAGCGGTCGCCGCGTACCGCGCGAAGCGCGTCAAGTAGCGGGCGGGGTTTTTACAACTTGACGCGGTTGAGCCGCAATGCGTTGGTCACCACCGACACCGAACTCAACGCCATCGCGGCGCCGGCGAATACCGGCGACAGCAGCAGACCGAACGCGGGATACAGCACGCCGGCTGCGATAGGAATGCCCAGCGCGTTGTAGCCAAACGCAAATGCGAGGTTCTGGCGAATGTTGCGCATCGTGGCGCGCGACAGCACGGCGGCGCGCGCAATGCCGCGCAGATCGCCTTTGACCAGCGTCACGCCGGCGCTTTCCATCGCAACATCGGTGCCGGTACCCATGGCGATGCCGACATCGGCCTTGGCCAGCGCCGGGGCGTCGTTGATGCCGTCACCGGCCATCGCGACGATGCGGCCTTCGTTCTGCAGGCGTTCGACGAGCTGCAGCTTGTCGGCCGGCTTGACCTCGCCGTGGACTTCGTCGATGCCCAGGCGCTTGCCCACGGCCTGCGCAGTGGTCAGCCCGTCGCCGGTGGCCATGATGATGCGCAGCCCGGACTTGCGCAGCGACGCGAGCGCATCCGCGGTCGTCGCCTTGACCGGATCGGACACCGCGAGCAGCCCCGCCAGCTTGCCGTCTATGGCCAGATGCATGACGCTGGCGCCCTGGCCGCGCAGTGCTTCGGCCTGGCTCGCCAGCGGCGCCACATCGACGCCGAGTTGCTGCATCAGCGTCGCGTTGCCGATCGCCAGGGACTTGCCGCCCACAACACCCTTCACGCCGATGCCCGACGCGGAGTCGAACTGCTCTGTCTTCTCCAGGTTCAGCTTGCGCTCCCGCGCCGCGTTGACGATCGCCGCCGCCAAAGGGTGCTCGCTGCCCTGATCGAGGCTGGCGGCCAGGCGCAACACCTCGTCTTCGCTGAAGCCATTGACGCCCACCGCGCGCTCGAACGCTGGTTTGCCTTCGGTCAGCGTGCCGGTCTTGTCGACGATCAGCGTGTCGACCTTGCAGAGGTTCTCGATCGCGGCGGCATCCCGGAACAGCACGCCCTGGGTCGCACCGCGACCGGTGGCCACCATGATGGACATTGGCGTCGCCAAGCCCAGCGCGCAGGGGCAGGCAATGATCAACACCGTCACCGCATTGATCAGGCCGTATACCCAGCTCGGCTGCGGGCCGAAGATGCCCCAGGCGAAGAAAGTCAGCAGCGCGATGCCCACGACGCCATAGACGAAATACGCAGCCACGCTGTCGGCCATGCGCTGCATCGGTGCCTTCGAACGCTGCGCCTGCGCCACCATCTGGACGATCTGCGACAGCACGGTCGCCGACCCCACGTGCTCGGAGCGCATCAGCAAGGCGCCGCTGGTGTTGAGCGTGGCGCCGATGAGCTTGTCGCCGACGCGCTTGGTCACCGGCAGCGGTTCGCCGGTCAGCATGGATTCATCGAGCGCGCTGCTGCCTTCGATGACCACGCCATCGACCGGCACCTTCTCCCCGGGACGCACGCGCAGGCTGTCGCCTTCGTGCACGTTCGTGAGCGGTATGTCCTCCTCGCTGCCGTCCGGCTTCACGCGGCGGGCCGTCTTGGGCGCCAGCCCGAGCAGCGACTTGATCGCCGCCGAGGTTTTCGAGCGGGCCTTCAATTCGAGCAGCTGACCGAACAGCGTCAACGAGATGATGACCACGGCTGCCTCGAAGTAGACCGCCACGCGGCCCATCGAGATGAAGGACGCCGGGAAGACGCCGGGCGCCAGCGTCGCCGCCACGCTGTAGACGAAGGCAGCGCCAGTGCCCAGGCTGATCAGCGTCCACATGTTGGGGCTGCGCTGCACGACGGACCGCGCGCCACGGGCGAAGAAGGGCCAGCCCGCCCACAGCACCACGGGCAGGGACAGGGCCAGCTCGATCCAGCTCTGCGTGGCCATGTCGAACCATCCCAGCTGGTGGCCGAACATGGCCAGCGTCGTGACGATGACGGTCAGCGGCAGCGTCCACCAGAAGCGGCGTGTGAAGGAAACGAGTTCCGGGTTCTCGTCGTCGTCGAGGCTGGGCACGACAGGCTCCAGCGTCATGCCGCACTTCGGGCAGTTGCCCGGGCGGTCCTGCCGGATCTCGGGGTGCACCGGGCAGGTGTAGATCGCACCGGCCGGGGCCGCCGGGATTGCCGGCGCCGTCGGTGCAGCCGTCGTCGCGACATAGGCCGACGGATCGGCCGCGAACTTCGACTGACAGCCGGCACTGCAAAAGTAGACCGGCCTGCCTGCGTGCGTCAGATGGTGCGGCGAGTCCACCGTCACCGCCATGCCGCACACCGGGTCCTTCGGCGCCGCGGGCGATTCCGGGCTGTCGCGATGATCGGCCGCATTCGCCTGCGGTTCATCCGGCCGGTGATGCACGTGCGTGTTCATCATTTCGTTCCGGCGTTCCGGGCACGGCCCGAGCTACGCGGCACTCAGCTTGGCCA
>JBKJMN010000167.1:0-26065 GCA_046596405.1 Burkholderiales bacterium | reverse complement strand
CGACTTTGAGAAAATAGTGCCGGGCATAGGCCAGCAACTGGCCGTCGCTGGGATGGTCGACCGATTCAACGCCAACCACTTTTTCGGCGACGGCCGGATCGTGCTTGTGCAAATGTTTGATCAGCGCGAGTTTGGCATTTGACGGACCGACCACCAGGATTTCTGCGGCATCTGCCACTGCGTGCGCTACCTCGTGGTAATACTTCTGGTCTTCCGACGCGTGACCTGAACCTACGGTACCCGACTTCGAGTGCAGTTGTTTATGCTTCGAGTGCGCGCGAATCTTTGCGTTCTCGGCGGCTTTGTCGTCGAAATGCAGGATATGGGCTTCGGTGTGGTCGAGCCACACGACGGCGTGAGTAAGTGACATGGCATTGCTCCAGAAGGGTTCGGAAAAACAGGCTAACCGCGCGCGCCCGAACGGGCGCAAGCGATTAGGGGTGACCGCTCAACATAGCCCGCGCCTGACGGGATGGCTGTACGGTAACGCACATTTGACAGCGATCAATAACGACGCACATCACCATCGCCCCGAGGGTCGGCGGGCGTCAGGCCGCCAGGCCCTGAGCGGCGAGATATTCGTCGTAATTGCCCGCATGGATGACGATGCCGGCTGGCGTCATCTCGATGATACGGGTGGCCAGCGACGATACGAACTCGCGGTCGTGGGAAACGAAAATCAGCGTGCCCGAGTACTTTTCGAGCGCGGTGTTGAGCGCTTCTATGCATTCCATGTCGAGGTGGTTGGTCGGCTCGTCCATCAGCAGCACGTTGGGCTTCTGCAGCGCGAGCTTGGCGAATATCATGCGCTGCTCCTCGCCGCCCGACAGGACGCGGGTCAGTTTGGTCGCGTCCTCACCCGAGAACAGCATGCGCCCGAGTGCCGCGCGCACCGTCTGATCGTTATCGTTGGGACCCCGCCAGTTGGCCAGCCATTCGGCGAGCGTTTCTTTTTCGGTGAACTCCGTGGCATGGTCCTGCGCGCAGTAGCCGGACTTTGCTTTTTCCGTCCAGCGGATGGTGCCGGCATCCGGTGTGAGATCGCCGGCGAGGCAGCGCAGTAGTGTCGTCTTGCCGATGCCGTTGGGCCCGATGATCGCGATGCGCTCGCCGGCTTCGACGCGGATATTGAAATTATTGAACAACGGCTTGTCGTAACCCTTGGCAAGCTTCTGCGCTTCAAATACATAGCGGTGCAGCTTGTCGCGGTCGTCAACGTCGAACCGGATATACGGGTACACACGCGACGTTGGCTTGATGTCTTCGACCTTGATTTTTTCGATCTGGCGCGCGCGTGAAGTCGCCTGGCGCGCTTTCGACGCGTTGGCCGAAAAGCGGCGCACGAAATCCTGCAGATCGGCGATCTTCTCTTTCGCCTTTACATTGGCGGTAAGCATGCCTTCGCGCGCCTGCGTCGCGGCCAGCATGTAGTCGTCGTAGTTGCCCGGGTAGACGCGGATTTCGCCATAGTCGACGTCGGCCATGTGCGTGCACACGGCGGACAGGAAATGGCGGTCGTGCGAGATGATGATCATGGTGCTGTTGCGCTCGTTCAGCACGCCCTCGAGCCAGCGTATGGTGTTGATGTCGAGGTGGTTGGTCGGCTCGTCGAGCAGCAGGATGTCGGGGTCGCCGAACAGAGCTTGCGCGAGCAATACGCGCAGCTTCCAGCCGGGCGCCACCTCGCTCATCGGTCCCGCGTGCTGCGCCATGGGCACGCCGATGCCCGTCAACAGCGAACTTGCCCGCGCCTCCGCGGTATAGCCGCCGAACTCCGCGAACTCATGCTCGAGCTCGGCCGCGCGCATGTAATCGTCTTCGCTCGCCTCTTCATTCGCATAGATCGCATCGCGGGCCTGCATGGCCTTCCACATTTCGGCGTGGCCCATCAGCACGACATCGAGCACGCGCATATCTTCGTACGCGAACTGGTCCTGTTGCAATTTGCCGAGCCGTTCGCCGCGATCGATCGCCACCGAGCCCGCGCTCGGCTCGAGATCGCCGCCGAGAATTTTCATGAACGTCGATTTGCCGCAGCCGTTGGCGCCGATCAGGCCATAGCGATTGCCGTCGCCGAAGCGAATCGAGACGTTTTCAAACAGCGGCTTGCCGCCGAATTGCATCGTGATGTTGGTGGTGCTGAGCACGGGGAATATCCGATAGTTAAAATGGCCCGCGGCGCGTGGCGCGCGGCGGTCTACGACTTTTTCGTCTTCAGCGCCGGTGTGAGGTGCGGCGCAAGTGCCTGGATGAGCTGCGAGAAAATTTTCGGGTTGCCGGCGACGATATTGCCCGACTCGAGGTAGCCGCCGTTGCCTTCGAGATCGCCGACCAGGCCGCCGGCCTCCGTAATCAGCAGGCTGCCCGCCGCCATATCCCACGGCGAAAGGCCGAACTCCCAGAAGCCGTCGAGGCGTCCCGCCGCCACATATGCAAGATCGAGCGTCGCCGCGCCCGCGCGGCGCAAGCCGGACGTTTTCTGGGTCAGATCGCGAAACATCGCGAGATAGGTATCGATGTGCGAGAACTCGCGATACGGGAAGCCGGTGCCGATCAGGCTTTTTTGCAGGTTGGTGCGCTTGCTGATGCGCAGACGCTTGTCGTTCAAATACGCGCCGCGGCCGCGCGATGCTGTAAACAGATCGTTGTGCACCGGGTCGTAAATCACCGCCTGCGACAGCACGCCTTTGTGGACCAGCGCGATCGACACCGCGTACTGCGGAAAGCCGTGCAGAAAATTGGTCGTGCCGTCGAGCGGATCGATGATCCACTGGAATTCAGACTTACCGCTGGCGCCGCTTTCTTCCGCCAGCACCGAGTGCGTCGGATAGGCTTCAAGCAATGCGCGCACGATCGCCTGCTCGGCGGCGTGGTCGACTTCCGACACGTAATCGTTGGCGGTTTTTTCGGTGACCGCCAGAATGTCGAGATTCTGCGACGCGCGGTTGATGATGGTGCCGGCGCGGCGCGCGGCTTTGACCGCGGTGTTGAGCATCGGGTGCATTACGGCGGGCATCTCAGCACCGGATCCGCGTAGAGGAAGGGGCGATGCCGTTCAAGGCGCGGCTTTTTACCCTTGGCGGGGCCGTTACGCATATCATGGCATTTTTCATGGCGCGTATTCTAAGTGATCTAAGTGATTCAAGGCGATCCGCTCAAAAATATTCGCGTCGTGCTGACGCAACCAAGTCATCCCGGCAATATCGGCGCGACTGCGCGCGCGATGAAGACGATGGGGCTCAGCGCGCTGTACCTGGTCAATCCGCGCCATTTCCCGCACGCTGACGCCGACGCCCGCGCGACCGGCGCAATCGACGTGCTGCAACAGGCGCAGGTCTGCGCGAATCTGCCCGAGGCATTGCGCGACTGCGTGCTGGCGGTCGCCACCTCGTCGCGCCAGCGCGAATTGCGGCACGAGTTGACCGATGCGCGAGAGGTTGCCCATACGCTGATAAATGCCGCGGTTACGCATCCGGTCGCACTGGTGTTCGGCAACGAAACGTCCGGTTTGAGCAACGAGGAAGCGGGGTTTTGCAACTTGTGGGCGTATGTGCCGACCAATCCGGCTTACGCGTCGCTCAATCTGGCCGCCGCCGTGCAAATCTTCGCGTACGAGCTGCGCATGGCCGTTAGCAAGGGCGAAGTGCGGCAGGCGGCCGAATTCGCGCCGGCCACCAGTGAGCAGGTGGAGCAGCTTTACCGGCATTTCGAACAGACTATGATCGCAACCGGTTTTCTGGATCCCGCCAATCCGAAACGCCTGCTGCCGCGGCTGCGACGTTTGCTCGCGCGCGCGCGGCTCGAATCCGATGAGGTGAATATCCTGCGCGGATTTCTCAATACCGCGAGCAAGCCGCCGCCCAAATAAGCGCATGCAGGTTACCCAAACCGGCCCGCTACTATAGTTGACTAAATTAGTGGGGCAAGCTATGCTGGGCAGCTATTTCCTTTCGAATCAATCATGTTCACGCGACTTAAAGAAGAAATCGCGGTCGTCTTCGAGCGCGACCCGGCAGCCCGCAATGCGTGGGAAGTCATCACGTGCTATCCGGGGTTCCACGCGCTCCTGATACACAGGCTCGCGCACTGGCTGTGGGGCGCGCGTCTCCGCTGGCTCGCGCGCATGGTGTCGCACATCGGCCGCTTTCTTACCGGCATCGAGATTCATCCCGGCGCGCAGATTGGCCGCCGGTTCTTCATCGATCACGGCATGGGTGTCGTCATCGGCGAAACTGCGGCAATCGGCGACGACTGCACGCTATATCACGGCGTCACTTTGGGTGGCACATCGTGGAACAAGGGCAAGCGCCATCCGACGCTCGGCAATGGTGTAGTGCTCGGCGCGGGCGCCAAGGTCCTCGGCCCGATCACGGTAGGCGACCGTGCGCGCGTCGGGTCCAACGCGGTGGTCGTCAAGGATGTTCCGCCGGGGGCGACGGCGATCGGCATTCCGGCGCGCGTTCTCGCGGAGCAGGCGGGCGACCAGGGCGGCTTTTCGGCCTATGCCGTGGGCAGCGATATGAATGACCCGATCGCGAAAGCGATTCACGAATTGATTGACCACAGCGTTAGCACCGATCAGCGGCTAGAGCAGATCCTGGAGCAACTGAAGCAGCTCGGGGCGGACTGCGGCAAAGTCGGGAAGCGCGACCAGTTCGACGCCACTTACCTGAACCGGATTGTTGATTAAATTCATCGGGTATTGTATACTCGACTAAATTCATCGTGTATTAATCCAATCACCAGTTTGTCAGCTTAACTCACTGATTTTACGAGAGGATTTATTATGAGACTGACAACAAAAGGCCGCTTCGCGGTGACCGCCATGGTCGATTTGGGTATGCGCCACGGCGGCGGTCCGGTGACATTGGCTGAGATCAGCCAGCGCCAGAAAATTTCGCTGTCTTACCTCGAACAACTGTTCGGCAAGTTGCGTCGCAACGGGCTTGTCGACAGCGTGCGCGGGCCGGGCGGCGGCTATTGCCTGGCCGGCGAAATGGCGAAGACATCGGTCGCCGACATCATCCTCGCGGTCGACGAACCGATCGACGCGACGCAGTGCGGCGGCAAGGAAAACTGCCATGACGACCATAAATGCATCACGCACGATCTGTGGGCGAACCTGAATCAGCACATCATCGATTATCTGCGCGCGGTCACGCTGAAGCAGCTCGTCGACGAGCAGACAGCCAAGCAGAGCGGTGTCGTGCAGGTTCACGATATGCGCGCCAACGCGGCCAAGCGCGAGCGTTCGCCGGCCGCAGTCTGAACCCGCTGCAATGACGCACGTCTATTTCGATCACAACGCGACGACGCCGCTCGACGAGCGCGTGCTCGACGCGATGCTGCCCTATCTACGCGAGCAATACGGCAATGCGTCGAGCCGTCACGAGTTCGGTACGCTCGCGCGCAAGGCCGTCAACGCGGCCCGCGAGCAGGTGGCGGCGCTGGTCGGCGTGCAGCCGGTGCAGCTCGTTTTTACGAGCGGCGGCACCGAAGCCAACAATGCATTCATCAAGGGGGCGGCCGGGATGCTGAAGCCCTCCCAGATCGCGGTCAGCGCAATCGAGCACCCGTGCGTCGCCAGGCCCGCACAGGAGCTCGCGCGCGCGGGCTGGAAACTGCACCGGCTGGCAGTCGACAGCGCGGGGCGCATTGATCTTGCCGACGTCGCGCAGGCGCTGACCGAGCCGACCGGCATCGTGTCGGTGATGCTCGCGAACAATGAAACCGGCGTGATCCAGGACGTCGCGGCGGTCGCAGAGCGCGCCCGCGCGGCACGCGCGTGGATGCACACGGACGCCGTGCAGGCGCTGGGCAAGATAACTGTCGATTTTTCCGCGCTCAACGTGCATGCGATGACGCTGTCGGCGCACAAGATTTACGGACCGAAAGGCGTCGGCGCGCTGGTGCTCGACAAGCGCATCGAATTGAAACCCCTGATCAGCGGCGGCGGCCACGAGCAGGGACTGCGTTCGGGCACCGAGAACGTGGCCGGCATCGTCGGCTTCGGCGCGGCGTGTGAGCTGGCGGCGGGACGCATGCGCGAACTCGCGCCGCGGCTGACGGAAATGCGCGACAAGCTCGAGCGGGGATTGTGCGGCATGGACGCGGTGATATTCGGCGGCGCGGCCCGGCGCGTGCCGAATACCAGCTATTTTGCGTTTCCCGGTATCGAAGGCGAAACCCTCGTGATCGAGCTCGACCATGCGGGCTTTGCCGTCGCGAGCGGCGCCGCGTGCTCGAGCACCAGCACCGAGCCGAGCGCTACGCTGCTGGCGATGGGCATCGCACCGGAAGTCGCGCGGGGCGCCGTGCGCCTCAGTCTCGGCAAGGACAATACGTCCGCGCAGGTGGACTCCTTCTTGCGCGCGCTCGAGGGCGTATTGGCGAAGCTGAAACGTCTGACCGCGGTTGCAGTCTAAAACTTATCTATCAAAATGGTGAACGGCAATGGCAATCACACTGACTGAAAATGCAGCGAAACAAATCCGTGCTCAGCTGGCAAAGCGCGGCAAGGGGCTGGGACTACGCGTCGGCATCAAGAAAGTCGGCTGCTCGGGTTTCGCCTATACGTTCGATTACGCCGACGACGTGCGCGCCGGCGATTGCGCGTTTGAAGCGCATGAAGCCAGGCTCGTTACCGACACCGAAAGCCTGGCCGTGCTCGACGGTTCGCGCCTGGACTTCGTCAAAGAAGGCCTGAAGCAGATGTTCAAGTTCGAGAATCCGAACGTCGACAGCACCTGCGGTTGCGGCGAGAGCTTCAACGTCAAGGAAACCGGCAAAGCTTGAACCCCGAAGGATGCGAAGGGCGCGAAGGAAAATCTAAATCGTTCTGCTTCCCGTGGGTTCCCCTTCGCGTCACCAGCGTCCTTAGCGGTCAAAGAATTTAGGAATTTGGATCAATATGAGTTCAGTTCTGCAAAATCTGGTCAATCAGCCTTACAAGCACGGTTTCGTCACGGACATCGAGTCCGACACCGCGCCGAAGGGCCTGAACGAAGACACGATCCGGATGATATCGGGCAAGAAGAACGAGCCCGCGTGGCTGCTCGAATTTCGCCTGAATGCGTACGCGAAGTGGCTGACGATGGAAGAGCCCAAGTGGCCGAACGTGCACTATCCGAAAATCGATTTTCAGTCGATCAGCTATTACTCGGCGCCGAAGGCGAAGACGCAGTTGAAGAGCATGGACGAGGTCGATCCGGAACTGTTGCGCACGTTCGAGAAACTCGGCGTGCCGATGAACGAGCGCGCGAAGCTTGCGGGTGTTGCAGTTGACGTGATATTCGACAGCGTGTCGGTCGCCACGACGTATAAGGCCAAGCTCGCCGAGGTGGGCATCATATTCTGCTCGATCTCGGAAGCGGTGCACGAGCATCCGGAATTGATTCAGCAGTATCTCGGCACGGTAGTGCCGGTCGGCGACAATTATTACGCGGCGCTCAACTCCGCGGTATTTACCGACGGGTCGTTCTGCTTCATTCCCAGGGGCGTCAAATGCCCGATGGACCTGTCGACGTACTTCCGCATCAATACCGAGTCGTCGGGCCAGTTCGAGCGCACGCTGATCGTCGCTGAGGAAGGCGCGTCGGTGTCGTACCTCGAAGGCTGCACCGCGCCCAAGTTCGATACCAACCAGTTGCACGCCGCGGTCGTCGAACTGGTGGCGCTCGACAACGCGGATATCAAGTACTCGACCGTGCAGAACTGGTACGCGGGCGACGAGAACGGCATCGGCGGCATCTACAATTTCGTGACCAAGCGCGGCCTGTGCAAAGGCGTGAATTCGCGCATTTCATGGACCCAGGTCGAGACCGGCTCCGCAATCACGTGGAAGTATCCGAGCTGCATCTTGCGCGGCGACAATTCGGTCGGCGAATTCTATTCGGTCGCGCTCACCAATCACATGCAGCAGGCCGACACCGGCACCAAGATGATCCACCTTGGCAAGAACACGCGCAGCACGATCGTCTCCAAGGGAATATCGGCCGGCCGCTCGAACAACAGCTATCGCGGCCTGGTGCGCATCGCGCCAACGGCGGCGGGCGCGCGCAATTATTCGCAGTGCGATTCGATGCTGATTGGCGACCGCTGCAGCGCGAACACCTTTCCGTATATCGACGTGCGCAATCCGAGCGCCAAGGTCGAGCACGAAGCGTCCACTTCCAAGATCGGCGAAGACCAGCTCTTTTACTTCGCGCAGCGCGGCATCGGCGCCGAAGAAGCGGTGTCGATGATCATCAACGGGTTCTGCAAGGATGTGTTTCAACAACTGCCGATGGAGTTCGCGGTCGAGGCGACCAAGCTGCTCGGTCTCAAGCTCGAAGGAAGCGTCGGATGATTTATCAGGACAGCAAATCACTGCTCGAAGTGCGCGGCCTCACCGCGACGGTCAACGGCATCGAAATCCTCAAAGGCATCGACCTGACCGTCAAAAGCGGCGAAGTGCATGCGATCATGGGGCCCAACGGTTCGGGCAAGAGCACGTTCGCCAAAGTGCTCGCCGGCCATCCCGCGTACGAAGTTACTGGCGGGACAATCCTGTTTCAGGGCAAAAATCTGTTCGACCTCAAACCGGAAGAACGTGCGCGTGCCGGCGTGTTCCTGGGTTTCCAGTATCCGATCGAAATTCCGGGGGTCGCCAACAGCCAGTTCCTGCGCCTTGCCTACAACACGGTGCAGGCGCAGCGCGGCAAGGAAGAGCTCGATCCGCTCGAATTCGACGATTTCGTGCGCGAAAAAATGAAGCTCCTTGAAATGAATCCGGATTTTCTCGACCGCAGCGTCAACGAAGGTTTCTCCGGCGGCGAAAAGAAGCGCAACGAGATTCTGCAGATGGCGTTGCTCGAGCCGCACCTCGCGATCCTTGATGAAACCGATTCGGGGCTCGACATCGACGCGTTGCGCGTGGTGGCGGGCGGCGTGAACCAGCTCGCGAACAAGGACAACGCAGTGGTGCTCGTCACGCATTACCAGCGCCTCTTGAACTACATCGTGCCCGATTACGTGCACGTGATGGAGGCGGGTCGCGTGATCAAGACCGGCGGCAAGGACCTCGCGCTAGAGCTCGAGACCCGTGGCTACGACTGGGTCAACGCCGAATATAAGGCGGGCGCGGGGGCGCTCGCATGAGCGTTGTCGCAACCAATAGTTACCTGACCGGCCTGCTCGCGGGACGCCCGGCGGCGCCGGCGAGCCCGCTGGCGTGGTTCAATGATTTGCGCGCGCATGCCGTCGATCGCGTGGGCGCGGCAACCGTGCCGACCACGCGTGACGAGGAATGGCGTTTCACCGACATTTCGCCGCTCACGAAGATTTCGTTTCAGCCGGCGCGCGGCGCCGCCACGCTGGAAGCCGCTGACGTCGAGCGTTTCGCGCTGCCCGAAGCGGCCGCGCGGCTGACCTTCGTCGACGGCGTGTATGCGCCGCAGCATTCGTTCAACAAATCCGGCGTTGAAGTCTCGACGATCGCGGCGGGCGTCGCCCGCCATGCCGCGTTAATGCAGGCCCAGCTCGGACGCCACGCCGCGTTCGAGATCAATGCGTTCGCCGCGCTCAATACAGCGTTCCTCAACGACGGTGCGCTGATCGTCGTGCCGCGCGATGTGGCGGTGGCGGGTCCGGTGCACCTTTTATTTGTCGCGACCCAGCCTGAAGCCGCCAGCTACCCGCGTTGCCTCGTGGTCGCCGAGCCCGGCAGTGCGGTGACCGTTCTCGAAGACTTCGTCACGTTGCAGGAGGCGTCCTATTTCACCAACGCCGTCACTGAAATCGTCATCGCCGACAACGCAACTGTCAGCCACGTGCGCGTTCAGCGCGAAGGCATGCAGGCCTTTCACATCGCCAATTGCGCGGTAGCGCTCGCCCGCGCGAGCCGCTATCAGTCGGTCAGCGTCGCGTTCGGCGCGCGCATCTCGCGCTACAACCTCACCATCGAGCAGGCGGGCGAGGGCGCCGAGTGCGCGGTCGACGGGCTCGCGCTGATCGGCCAGACCCAGCTCGCCGACACGCATACGCTGATCGATCACGCGCGGCCGCACGGCGTGAGCCGCCAGCAGCACAAGTGCATCGTCGATGGCGCCGCGCATGCGGTGTTCAATGGCAAGATCATGGTCCGTCAGGATGCCCAGCTCACTAATTCATCCCAGTCGAGCCGCAACCTGTTGCTGAGCGCCAGAGCGCGCGTCGATACCAAGCCGCAGCTCGAAATTTTCGCCGACGACGTCAAATGCGCGCACGGCGCGACCGTCGGCCAGCTCGACGCCGACGAAGTGTTCTACCTGAAGAGCCGCGGCCTGTCCGACGCCGCGGCGCGCAATTTATTGACCTATGCGTTCGGCGCCGAAATCATCGACCGCATTCCCATCGCCACGCTCAAACACACGCTCGAGCAAACTGTACTCGTGCAAACCAGCCGTCTGCCATGATCGCCACCACGACTGCACTCAAAACCCGTTCGCCTGCGGTCCTCGACGTTGAGCGCGTTCGCGCCGACTTCCCGATCCTGAAGCTCAAGGTCGGGACCAAGCCGCTCGTCTATTTCGACAATGCAGCGTCGAGCCAGATGCCGCAGCCGGTGATCGACCGCTTCGTGCGCTACCAGAGTTCGGAGCACGCGAACATTCATCGCGGCGTGCATTACCTGTCGGAAACCGCGACTGCCGCCTACGAGGAGGCGCGGCGCAAGCTGCAGCGCTTCATCAACGCGCGCGAAGAGCGCGAGGTGCTGTTCACCAGCGGCACGACCGAGGGTATCAACCTCGTGATGCACGGCTACGGCCGCAAGTTCATCGGCCGCGACGATGAAATCATCCTGACGACGCTCGAGCATCACTCGAATATCGTGCCGTGGCAGATGCTCGCCGAAGAGAAAGGCGCAAAAATCCGCGTCGTGCCGATCAATGACGCCGGCGAATTAATGGTCGACGAATACGAGAAGCTATTCAATGAGCGGACGAAATTCGTCGGCGTCATGCACGTGTCGAACGCACTGGGCACAATCAATCCGATCAAGCACATGATCGAATTCGCGCACGCGCGCGGCGTGCCGGTGCTCGTCGACGGCGCGCAGGCGGTACCCCACATGCAGGTCGACGTGCAGGACCTCGATTGCGATTTTTATGCATTCTCCGGCCACAAGCTGTGCGGTCCGACGGGCATCGGCATCCTGTATGGCAAGGCGGCGGTGCTCGAGCGCATGCAGCCGTTCAAAGGCGGCGGCGACATGATCCTGTCGGTCACGTTCGAGAAAACAACGTATAACACGATCCCGCATAAATTCGAGGCCGGCACGCCGCCGATCGCGGCCGCGATAACGCTCGGCGCGGCGGTCGATTACCTGTCGGGAATCGGCATGGACAGGATCGCCGCGCACGAAATCGATCTTTTAAATTACGCGACCGAGCAGGTCAACGCCATGCCGGGCGTGCGCATCATTGGTACGGCCGAGAAAAAAGCCGCGGTGCTGTCGTTCGCGATCGCGGGCGTGCATCCGCACGACGTTGGCACGCTGCTCAACCAGGACGGCATCGCGATCCGCACCGGCCACCATTGTGCGCAGCCCGTGATGCAGCGCTTTAAGGTGCCGGCGACTTCGCGCGCGTCGTTCGCGTTTTACAACAATATGGCGGAAGTCGATGCGCTGATCGCGGGCATCCGCAGCGTGCAGAAGATCTTTGGGTGAAGGAGTGAAAGAGTGAACAGTGAATTGAAAATCTCCCTCGTCCCGTGTCCATGGAGAGGGTTGCGGAGAGGGGATTCACGCATTCACGCATTCACCCTTCACACGCGGTAGCGCTATGGCGGACACCAAGGCGCTGTATCAGGAGGTTATCCTCGATCACAACAGGAAGCCGCGCAACTACGGCGTGCTCGAAGGTGCGACCCACCAGGCGGAAGGCCACAACCCGCTGTGCGGCGACCATCTGCAGCTTGCGTTAAAGTTCGCTGGCGAGCGCGTCGATGGCATCGCGTTTACCGGCGAATCGTGCGCGATCTGCAAGGCTTCGGCCTCGATGATGACGGCAGCCGTCAAAGGCAAGGCGCGCGCGGAAGCCGAAACCCTCGTCCAGGAATTCCGCGACATGGCGACCGGCATGCTCGATTGCACGCACCAGCCGCACCATCTCGGCCGCCTGACTGTGTTCGCCGGCGTGCGCGACCTGCCGACGCGCGTCAAGTGCGCGATTCTGCCGTGGCACACGCTGCACGCCGCCTTGAATTCCGTCACCAGCACCTCGACTGAGGCCGAAGACGATCCGATGCATGCACCGATCGGAGATGCTTAATGACAAAGCGTTTTTTTTTGCCACAGAGGACACAGAGAACACAGAGGAAAACAAAATCCGCGATTGTTTTCTGTATTGGATTTTCTCTGTGAACTCTGTGCTCTCTGTGGCTAAGGTTTTCAGGTCCTGACATATATGCCAAAAATAGCTGAAATCGAAGGCACGCCGAACCCCAACGCGATGAAGTTCATCCTCAAGGAGCCGTTGACCTGGGGAATCACGCGTTCGTACGACAACGCCGAGCTGGCAAAGGACGATGCGCTCGCCAGCCAGCTTTTTGATATAGAGCACGTGACCAACGTGTTCTATGTCGACCACTGGATCACCGTCACACAGGACGGCGGCGCCGATTGGCACGACTTGCAGCGTAAGCTTGCCGAGCCGATCCGGGCAGCGCCCGCCGCAGACGAGCAGACGGCGGCGGCAACGTCCGCGGCGGCCGCGTCGCTGGCGGATTTGACTCCGGCCGACCAGGAGCGCCTCGACAAGATCAACGAGTTGCTCGACGAGCAGATCCGGCCTTATCTGCAAGGGGATGGCGGCGACCTGTACGTGATGGGCCTTGCCGGCAACACGCTATCGGTGCACTACCAGGGCGCGTGCGGCAGTTGCCCGAGCTCTTTGTCGGGCACGCTGCAGGGCATCGAGAACCTCGTGAAATCGATCGAGCCCGACATCGAAGTCGTCGCAGTTTAGCTCGTCCTGCGGCCCGGCCTCTGCTGCGGGGCTGCGATTTAAGTTATCTTGAGTGCCGGTGTCGTCCGCGTGGGCGGCCGAAAATAAGATGGAGGAGTCAACATGACCGTTGCCAGCCGCTGGATAATTGCGGCCCGCTCACTCGCGGGTGCTGCCCTGTTAGCCACAGTGGCGACGAGTGCACTCGCCCAATACCCGAACAAACCCGTCCTCGTGGTCGCGGGATTTTCCGCCGGCGGTGATTCCGATCTTGCCGCGCGCAACCTGACCGCAATGTTTCCCAGATACACGGGTCAGAATGGCGTGGTGCTTAACAAAGTCGGCGCGAGCGGGGCAATCGGTTCCGAATACGTGAAGAAAGCCGCGCCCGACGGCTATACGCTATTGCTCGCGCGAGTCGGTTCGCAAGCCACGCTGCCTGCGCTGAAACCGGACCTCACCTATAAATGGAACGACTTCACTTTTCTCGGCCTGCTCGAGCTGAATCCGTACGTGTGCGTGGTGCGCGCCGATTCCCCGTATAAGACTTTTGGCGAGTTGGTCGAAGGCATCAGGAAAAATCCCGGCAAGCTGAAATACAGCACGGCCGGCGTGGGCACCATCCACGAGATGGGACCGCAGATGCTGTTCGACATCCTGAAGCTGGGAAAAGACGCCGGCATCCAGATCCCGTACAAAGGCGGCGGCGACGCGACAGTCGCGCTGATGTCGGGCGAAGTCGACATCAATTGCACGAACCTCGGCACCGCGCTTGCGTTTATTAAATCCGGCCAGTTGCGCGCGTTGATGACGACCACGCCGGAGCGTTACAAGGAAATTCCCAATGTGCCGACGGCGAAAGAGGTCGGCTATCCGCAGCTCGAACGCATCATCGGCTGGAGCGCGTTGTACGGGCCGCCGGGCATGGAGCGCAAGCTCGTCGCTTATTGGAGCGACGTGCTCAACAAAGTCGCCCGCGATCCGCAATGGATTACCGCGACGGAGCGCATCGGCTCGGTGCCGCGCATCCTGCCACCGGAGGAAACGGCGCGTTTCGTCAAAGAGCAATTCGAGACTTACGACCGCCTCGGCAAGGCGATCGGCCTCGTGCTGAAGTAGCCGCGCCTTTTTTGCGTGGACACACTGACTCACGCGTTGAGCGGCGCGCTGCTCGGGCGCGCGACGGCGCCGCACGCAGCGCTACCGGGCGGCTTGTCCCTGCGCGCGCGCATGACGCTTGGTTTCGTCGCGGCGGCGTTTCCCGACTGCGACATCGTCGTCGCGCCGGTCGCCCCACTCGCCTATCTCTACCAGCATCGCGGCGTGACCCACTCGCTGCTGATGCTGCCGCTGTGGGCCGTGCTGCTCGGCGTCGCGGGCGCGTACTTGCTATGGCGCGAGCCCGCGCGCTGGCGCGCCTGCGCGGCGATGGCGGGCCTCGGCGTAGGCGCGCATATCATCGCGGACTTGATCACGCCCTATGGCACGATGGTTTTCGCGCCGCTGTCTGACGTGCGCTATGCGTGGTCGACGACGTTCATCATCGACTTGTGGTTTAGCGGCATCATTCTCGCCGGCCTCATCGCGTGCGCGTTATGGCGAAAAACCCGCACGCCTGCGGTCGCTGCTTTGTGCGTGCTCGTAGCCTATATCGGATTCCAGTGGCTGCAACGCCAGCGCGCGCTCGAATTCGGCGAAGCCCACGCGCGCGGCGCCGGCTATCCTGTATACCGCGTGGACGCGGTGCCCCAGCCGCCGCTGCCGTTCAACTGGAATGTGTTCGTGACCGAACCGGAGCGCGAGCATTACAGCCTGGTGAGCTTCGTGCGCACCGGGCCGCCGTCGCCTCTCGATGCCGACGCGGGCTTTTTTACGCGCATCGGCGCGCCCTATATGCCGCCTGCTCAGGCGGTCTGGATTAACGCGGCGCGGTACGGCGCGAGCGCGGACGACCAGACGCTTGCGCGCGAAGCCTGGCAGCATCCGAAATTCGCGTTCTTCCGCTGGTTTTCCGCGCATCCCGTGCTTTATCGCATCGACCGTGGCGATTCAACGTGCGCGTGGTTCGAAGACCTGCGGTTCTTTACGCCGGGCCGTGGACGCATGCCTTTCCGTTACGGCATGTGTCGCGCCGGCGGTGAATGGCAAGCTTACGAGTTGAGCGACAGCGGCGGCCGCCGGCCGGTCAATTAAACAGGTTGAGTACGCCGTCGAGCCCGACGTAAGTGAGCGCGTGAGTCGCTTGCGCGCGCACGACGGGTTTCGCATGATAGGCGACGCTGACGCCGGCTTCCGCCATAAACTTCAAATCGTTAGCGCCGTCGCCGAGCCCGATGACCTGTTCCCTGTTGAATCCCAACTCGTCGCGCAATTTCAGCAGCGCGCTACGCTTGACCTCGGCGTCGACGATATCGCCGATGACATTGCCGGTCAGCTGGCCGCCGGCGATTTCGATTACATTGGAGCGCGTGTAATTTAGCCCGAGGCGTTTTTGCAGGCGCTCGGTGAAAAACGTGAAGCCGCCCGACACCAGCAGCGTTTTGATGCCGAGCTGCCTAAACTTCGCGAGCATGACCTCCGCGCCGGGCGACAGGCGCAGCCGTTCATCGTAGACGCGCTGCAAGGCGGCTGCGTCCAGGCCTTTGAGCAGCGCGACGCGCTGGCGCAGGCTTTGCTGAAAATCCAGCTCACCACGCATCGCCGCCGCAGTGATCGCCGCGACCTGCGGCTTCAGGCCCTGCATATCCGCAATCTCGTCGATGCATTCGATGGTGATGAGCGTCGAGTCCATGTCCATCACGCACAGTCGCATGTCGGCGAGCTTGCGCGATTCGGGAACGAACGCGTGATCGAGTTGCGCTTTTTCGCAATGCGGAGCGATTGCGGGATTGGGAGTCGCGTTGCGCAGGCGGAACGCATTGGGCGCAATGGCTTCGATGGCCGATGCGTTGGCAAGCTTGGCCAGTTGCTTGAGATCGGGGGTTTCGACCTCGGCACCATGAATTACCAGGTCCATGAGCGATTATACCGGTGTGCCTTAGCGTTATTGGTCAAGCAGCGCGGGCAGTTCGCGGATATCGCGCAGAACCTTGTATGCCCCGGAAAAGTCGCCGTCGGCGGTGAGACCGTTCGGTATCACGATGCATTTTATGCCGGCGCCGGTCGCCGCCGTCAATCCGCGCGGGGTGTCTTCGACCGCTATGCACTCGTCGGCGCGGAAGCCGGTCCTTGCAATACCTGCAACATAGGGTTCCGGATCGGGCTTGGAGTTCGCATAGTCTTCACGTGCCAGCACGAAGTCGAAATAGCGCAGCAAGTTGGTTTGGGCGTGGATGATTTCGAAGTGCTTGCGTTGCGAACTCGTCACCACGCCCATCGCATAGCGGCCGTGCAGGGACTCCAAAACCTCTTCGACGCCTTCGATGGTGCGTTTGCGTTCACGCAACAGATCGCTGTACAACTCATCGCGCTCGCCGCGCATGCGTGAAATCGCCGCTTCTGAATGGCCTTGTTCCGCGAGCATGTGCCATGCGCCGTGGTTCTGGCTCAGGAACAGTTGCCGGTAGTGGTCATCGCTGAGATTGAAGCCGACCCTCGCCATGATCTCGCGCGTCGCGTCGCGGTAGAGGTGCTCGGTATCGACCAGCACGCCGTCGTTGTCCCACAGGATGGCCTTGATCGCGGGCATCGCCTAGCCGCCGGTTAGTTCGCCGAAAACCTGCCTGACCTTCGCGATGCGCTCTTCGACTGCGTGCAGATCGGCGCTGACTTTCAGGCGGTCGGGCCCGGCGAGCTTGTAATGCTTGTTCTTGTGGATGAGTTTCATCACGCGCGCGGCGTCGATCGGCGGATTCGGAATGAATTGAAGCTGCAGGCCGGATTCGGAGGCGTCGATGCGCGCGATGCCGAGCGGCTTGCCGAGCACGCGCAAGCGATGGCTTTCGAGCAGCGTTTTGGCGTGCGGTGGCAACAGGCCGAAGCGGTCGACCAGCTCCTCGTGCATGGCGTCGAGCGCCGCCGGCGTTTCACAATTGGCAAGCCGCTTGTAGATCACGAGGCGCTCGTGAATATCCTGGCAGTAATTGTCGGGCAGCAGCGCCGGCGCATGCAGGTTGATTTCCGTCGTGATGCCGAGCGGCGCGGACAGGTCGGGCTCGATGCCCGCTTTCAGCGATTTGACCGCCGTGTCGAGCATCGCGCAATACAGGTTGAAGCCGACCTCCTGCATTTCGCCCGACTGCGAGTCGCCGAGCACTTCGCCCGCGCCGCGAATTTCGAGGTCGTGCATCGCGAGGAAGAAGCCGGAGCCGAGCTCTTCCATCTGCTGGATCGCCTCCAGCCGTTTCTTGGCCTGGCTCGTGATATTGCCTTCGTCGGGCAGCAGCAGGTACGCGTATGCCTGGTGATGCGAGCGGCCGACGCGGCCGCGCAGCTGATGCAGTTGCGCGAGGCCGAACTTGTCGGCGCGATTGATGATGATCGTGTTGGCGGTCGGAATGTCGATGCCGGTCTCGATGATGGTGGTGCAAAGCAGGATGTTGAAGCGCTGCTGGTAGAAGTCGCGCATTGCCATTTCGAGTTCGCGCTCGCGCATCTGCCCGTGCGCGATGCGGATACGCGCTTCCGGCACGAGGCGCGCGAGGCTGTCCTCGGCCTGGCCTATGGTGTCGACGTCGTTGTGCAGGAAATATACCTGGCCCCCGCGCTTCAGTTCCCGCAACACGGCCTCGCGGATGAGTCCCTTGCTCTGGCGTGCGACAAACGTCTTGATCGCAAGCCGGCGCTGGGGTGCTGTCGCAATCACCGAAAAGTCGCGCAGGCCTTCGAGCGCCATGCCGAGGGTGCGCGGGATCGGCGTCGCGGTCAGCGTCAGGACGTCGACCTCCGCCCGCATCGCCTTCAACTTTTCCTTCTGGCGCACGCCGAAGCGGTGCTCCTCGTCGATGATGACCAGACCGAGGTTCTTCAACTTGATGTCCGGCTGCAGGAGCTTATGCGTCCCGATTACGATGTCGACTTTGCCCTCGGCCAGCGCAGTGAGCGTCTCGGCGACCTGTTTCGCCGAGCGAAAACGCGACAGCTCGGCGATTTTCACCGGCCAGTCGGCGAAGCGGTCGGAAAACGTATTGAAGTGCTGCTCGGCCAGCAGCGTGGTCGGCACCAGCACGACGACTTGCTTGCCCTCGTTGACCGCGACGAACGCAGCGCGCAATGCGACCTCGGTTTTGCCGAACCCGACGTCGCCGCAGATCAGCCGGTCCATCGGCTTGCCCTGCTGCAGATCGTTGAGTGTCGCGGTGATCGCGGCGCGCTGGTCGGGCGTCTCCTCGAACGGGAACGCGTCGCTGAACGCTTCGTAGTCGTGCTGCTGCAGGTTGAACGCATGGCCTTCGCGCAGCGCGCGCTGGGCGTAGAGATTCAACAGTTCTGCGGCGGTATCGCGCACCTGCGCCGCGGCTTTTTTCTTGGCCTTGTCCCACTGGCCGCTGCCCAGATCGTGCAGCGGTGCAGTCTCGGCGGGGGCGCCGCTATAGCGGCTGATCAGGTGCAATTGCGAAACCGGCACGTACAGCTTGTCGCCGCGCGTGTATTCGAGCGTCAGAAATTCGGTCGCGCCTTCGCCGAAATCGAGATTCTGCAGGCCGAGGTACCGGCCGATGCCGTGCTGCAGATGGACGACCGGATCGCCGATCTTGACTTCGGACAAGTCGCGCAGCATGCCTTCGCTCGACGTTTTACGCGCTTCGCGCTCGCGGCGCGTTCGCACCTGGGAAGCGTAAAGCTCGTTCTCCGTGATCACTGCGACGCGGCGGTCCGTGATCAGGAAGCCCGCTGCGAGCGGCGCGACGCCGATCATCACCGGCGCGCTGCCCGCGAGAAATTCGGCGTAGCTCGCGGACGGCGCCGGGGTAATCCCGTGCTCGCGGAAATACTCGAGCATGGTCTCGCGGCGGCCGAGCGCTTCGGCGAGCACCAGCGCGCGGCCGTCGTAGCCGGTGACAAATGCTTTCAGCTTGCTCAGCGGATCATCGGCGCGGCGGTCAACGGCAACCGGCGGCAGGGACGACGTGCCGAGTGAGGAGAGAGGGGAGGGGAGAGCGGCGGAAGAATCGCTGCTCTCAACGGCATCTATCTCGATCCGCGCGAACGGTTTTATGGCACCGAAAAATGCATCCGTGGTCAGAAACAATTCGCGCGGCGGCAGCAGCGGCTGGCTGCGATCGCCGCCCAGCAGGTCGTAGCGGGCTTGCGTGTCCTGCCAGAATTGTTCGATCGCGGGCTGCACGTCGTGATGCAGCACGAGCGTCGTGTTCGGCGGCAGATAATCCGTCAGCAGCGCGGTGTGCTCGAAAAAGAGCGGCAGGTAATAGTCGACGCCCGCCGGCGCGATGCCGTTGCTCACGTCTTTGTAGACGCGTGAGCGCGACGGGTCGCCCTCGAAGCGCGTGCGGAAATTGCGCCGGAACATAGTTTGGCCGTCTTCGTCGAGCGGAAACTCGCGCGCCGGCAGCAGCCGCACTTCGTTGACCTTATAGATGCTGCGCTGGGTATCGACGTCGAAGCTGCGGATCGATTCGATCTGGTCGTCGAAGAGATCGATCCGGTAAGGCAGCACGCTGCCCATCGGGAACAAGTCGATGAGGCCGCCGCGAAAGCTGTATTCGCCGGGGGAGAGGACCTGGGCGACGTGCGTATAGCCGGCGATCGTCAGTTGCTTGCGCAGTTCGGCGGCCGCGAGTTTTTCGCCCTGCTTGAAAAAGAACGTGCGCGCGGCGAGGTATTCGACCGGGGCCAACCGATAGAGCGCGGTCGTGACCGGCACGATCGCGATGTCGAACGCCTGCTGGGTGATCTGGTACAGCGTGGCGAGCCGCTCGGAGACGAGATCGTGATGCGGCGAGAAGCTGTCGTAGGGCAGCGTCTCCCAATCGGGCAGCAGGTGGATCTTGAGCTGCGGATTGAAGTACGGGATTTCATCGAGCAGGCGCTGCGCGGCGGCCGCGGACGCGGTTATCACGAGCAGCGGACGCACCTTTCCCGCCAGTTCGGCGAGTGCTAACGCATCGGCCGAGCCGTGAAACGGGCCGACCCGGCTCTTGTGCCCGGGCGGCTGTGCTTCCATCAACATTCTTCGTTGCGCAAAAAAGGCCGCATTATACAGCCGTTATCCGCGTTTTACGCTGGCGGTAATGTAGGTGGGACAGGCCCGGGCTGGTAAAGTACCCGGCATACTTTTCGCACGGCGGCGTGGCTTGAATAACCGGAGCCCAGGCATGATTCGATATCGAACCGCGGTAGTCCTGGCGTTGCTCGGAATCATCGCGCCGGATGTGCTTGCGCAAAATTATCCGGCCCGCGCGATCAAACTGGTCGTGCCGTCATCGCCGGGCGGCGGCACCGACATCGTCGGCCGCCTGTTGGCGCAGAAACTGAGCGAGCAATTGGGGCAGCAGGTGGTGGTCGACAACCGCGCGGGCGCAGGCTCCATCATCGGCAACGATGCCGTCGCCAAAAGCGCGCCCGACGGTTACACGGTGCTGATGGGCCTGTCGTCGCTCGCGATCAATCCGAGCATGTACGCGAAGCTCCCGTACGACGCGCTGCGCGATTTTGCGCCGGTTTCGCAGGTAGTTTCCTCTCCCAACATCCTGACGCTGCATCCGTCGGTGCCGGCAACAACGGTGAAGGCGCTCATCGCGCTCGCGAAAATCAGGCCGGGCAGCCTAGCCTTCGGCTCCGCCGGCATGGGATCGAGTCCGCACCTGTCGGGCGAACTGTTCAAGACGCTCGCCCGTATCGACATGGTGCACGTGCCTTTCAAGGGCTCCGGGCAAAGCGTGATCAGCCAGCTCGCGGGTGAGATCGCGGCGAACTTTCCGAGCGTGCCGACCGCCATGCCGTACGTCAAAGCGGGCCGCTTGCGCGGACTGGGCGTCACCACGATAAAGCGCGCGCAGGCTTTGCCCGATGTGCCGAGCATCGCTGAAGCCGGGCTGCCCGGTTACGAAGCGACCCAGTGGTTCGGCCTTCTGGCGCCCGCGGGAACGCCGCGTCTGATTATCGATCGCCTGTATCAGGAAGCGGCGCGCGCACTGCGCACGGCCGACATGAAGGAGCGCATGACCGCCGAGGGGCTTGAAGTCGTCGGCGGCACGCCGGAGGAATTCGCGGACTACATCAAGTCCGAAACGCAGAAGTGGACGAAAGTGATTAAGGCCGCGGGCATCAAACCGCAGTAATGCACCGCCGCTACATCGGCTGCAATTCGACCAACCAACGAAAGGAACGCATGACCCAAATTCGACGCGTGGTCACCGGCCACGACGCAAACGGGAAAGCCATCGTATTGTCCGACGGTCCCGTGCCCACGGTCCACGGCAATCCGATCCGTCCCGGCCAGCTTTCCTTTGAAGTCTGGAAAACCCATGCCATGCCCGTGCCACTTGCTGCAACCGAGCCCGAGCCCACGACGGGGCCTCGTTCGCTGCAGCCGCCGCGCCAGGGGACTCTATTTCGTATTTCCGTCGTTCCGCCGGAAAGCGAGGAGACGCGCAATCTCACGCCCGAACAGGCGCGCGAACTCTTCAAAAAAAGCGGCGCCGGCGAGGCCTCGACTTTCGGGCGCGGCGGCCGTCACCCTATGATGCACCGGACCGAAACCGTGGATTACGCGGTGGTGCTCGAAGGCGAGATCACGCTGCTGCTCGACGAGGGCGACGTGACGCTCAAGGCGGGCGACGTGGTCATACAGCGCGGCACCAGCCACGCGTGGAGCAATCGTTCGGGCAAGGAAGTGAAGATGTTATACGTGCTGATCGACGGGGATTTTGCGCCGGATCTGGACGGCAAGTTCTGGAGCGGCGACAAGTAATTATGGGTTGACGCGCGTCGCCGGGCTGACGCGCGCGCGGGGCGTGTGCTAGCGTTCAATCTCGACGCGCATTCCCGATTCGCGGATGACCTTGGCCCACTTGATTTTCTCGGCGGCGATGAACGCGCGGAATTCCTCAGGCGTGCCGTGCGCGATGTCGGCGCCCGCGGCGGCAAAGCGTTCGCGCGTTTCGGTCGATGTCAGGACGCGCACGAGTTCTGTGTTCAATTTTGAAATGAGTGGCCGCGGTGTTGCGGAGGGGGCGAGCACGCCGTTCCAGATGTTGGCCTGATATCCCGCCACGCCGGATTCGGACACCGTGGGCACGTCGGGCGCGAGCGGCGAGCGCTGCAATCCGGTCATGGCGAGCGCTTTCAATTTGCCTGATTTCACGTGCGGCAGCACCGCGGTCAGGCTGGGAAACGCGAGCTGCACGTGGCCGCCGAGCAAGTCGGTCATTGCCTGCGCGGTGCCTTTATACGTGACGTGCACGAGAGCGATGCCGGTCATATAGCCGAGTAGGGCGCCGGCAAGATTGGCGGGCGAACTGTTGCCGGACGACGCGTAGTTCAGTTGACCGGGCTTCACTTTCGCGAGCGCGATGAGTTCCTTGACGTTGGCGGCCGGCAGGCCGGGATACGCGGCGAGTATCAGCGGGGTGGAGCCGACGATGGTGATAGGCGCGAGATCGCGCTGGCCGTCGTAGGGCATCGCTTTGACGAGGCTGGGATTGGTTGCGATGGAACTCGCGACGAGGACCAGCGTGTAACCGTCGGGCGCTGCCTTGACCGCGAGCTCGGTGCCTATGATGCCGTTCGCGCCGGGCCGGTTGTCAATCACGACCTGCTGGTTGATGTTCAGGCTCAGGTGTTGCGCGATGAGCCGCGCCATGATGTCGGCGTTGCCGCCGGGCGCGTAGGGCACGATCATGCGCAGGGGCCGCGACGGGAAATCAGCGGCGGCAGCAGGTGCGAAGCCGCTTGCCAGCAGACACGCGACGCCGGTCTGCGCGAACTGATGCAAAGTGTTACGGGAACCTGCGCTCATTCGATGCGCACGCCCGCGTCCTTGATGACCTTTGCCCACTTCGGAATTTCGTTGCGCACCCGCTTCGCGAATTCCGGCGGGCCATAGTAATAGGGTTCGACGCCCTGGCGCGCGAGCTTCTCGACGATCTCCGGATCGCGCAGCGTTTTTTCGATCTGGCTGCTCAGTTTGTCGAGCACGGGTGCGGGGGTGCGCGCGGCCGCGACGAGGCCGTACCAGAGCGTCGCCTCGTAACCTGGCACGCCCGCTTCGGCGACGGTCGGCGCATCGGGCACCGCCGGCGAGCGCTTGGCGGTGGTGACGGCGAGCAGGCGCAATTTGCCGGCCTTCACGTGCGGCAGCACTGAAAGCATGGACGACATCATGAGCGGGATCTGGCCGCCCAGGAGTTCAGTAACCGCGGGTGCCGTGCCTTTGTACGCGATGTGTTCGGTTTTCACGCCGGCCATCATGTCGAATAACGCCATCGCCAGGTGGCCGACCGAACCGTTGCCCGAGCTGCCGTAGCTGTAAAAGCCGGGTTTGGCTTTCGCGAGCGCAATCAGTTCTTTCACGGTGGTGGTCGGGACCGACGGATGCACGACCAGCATTTGCGGCGACAACGCGACGAGCGCGACCGGCGCGAAGTCGCGCACGGTGTCGTACGGAAGCTTCGCGTAGAAACCGGCGTTGGTGACGAAGCTGTTGGGCACGAGCACCAGCGTGTGGCCGTCGGGGGCGGATTTCGCGACAATTTCGGTGCCGACTATCGTGTTGGCGCCCGCGCGGTTGTCCACGATCACCCGCTGGCCGAGCCCGTCGCCCAGTTTGTCGGCGATCAGGCGCGCGAGAATGTCGTTGCCGCCGCCCGGAGGGTACGGCGAAATCAGGCGTATCGGCCGGTTCGGAAACTGCTGGGCATGTGCAGCCGGCAGCAGCGCGCATGCGGCTGCGATGCAGAAGTGAATGCGATTCAAGATACCAGCGCCTGTTGTCGAGCTACACATAACTTCGTTATGCCGCGCGATCCCTCACCCCCAGCCCCTTTCCCGGAGGGCGAGGGGAGCGTCGAGCGCAATCGGATCGTCATCCGGTTGCGCGCCCGTTGACGATGGCGACGGGAATGCGCCGCCGGCCGAACTGGCCGTGGAAGACTTCAAATTCGCCCGCGATGGCGGTGGTGCAATGCGGGCATTTCGATTCGGGCGTCAGCTCGTATGAATTGATCTGGTGCCAGTCGCGCACGATGAGCGCGGCGTGGCATTGCGGGCAATAGGTGGTGCCGCCATCGAGGTCGTGCACGTTGCCCGTATATACGTAGTGCAAGCCGGCGTCGAGCGCGATCTTGCGCGAGCGTGTCAGCGTCGCCGGCGGGGTCGCCATGATGTCGGTCATTTTGTGGTCAGGGTGAAACGCGGTGAAATGCAGCGGCACAGCGGGGCCGAGTTCGCGCATGATCCACTCGCACATCGCGGTGACTTCCTGCGCCGAATCGTTCTTGCCGGGAATCAGCAACGTCGTGATCTCGAACCAGACGCTGGTTTCATGCTTGAGATAGATGAGCGTGTCCAGCACGGGTTGCAGGCGGGCGCCGCACAGCCTGAAGTAAAACTCGTCAGTGAATGCTTTCAGGTCGACGTTGGCCGCATCCATCCTGGCGTAGAAATCGCGGCGCGGGGTGGCGTGGATATAACCGGCGGTGACCGCGACGGTATGGATGCCGCGCGCCCGGCAGGCATCGGCGACGTCCATCGCATACTCGGCGAAAATGACCGGATCGTTGTACGTGAAGGCGATACTCTTGCAGCCGTTTTTGACGGCGGTGGCGGCGATCGCTTCCGGCGTCGCTTCAGCCGCGAGCTTGTCCATGTCTTTCGATCGGCTGATGTCCCAGTTCTGGCAGAACTTGCACGCGAGATTGCAGCCGGCGGTGCCAAACGACAGCACGCTCGAACCGGGATAAAAATGATTGAGCGGTTTTTTCTCGATCGGGTCGATGCAGAAGCCCGACGAGCGCCCATAGGTGGTGAGCATCATCGAGTCGCGCATTTCACCATTACCGCGCTGGCGCACGAAGCAGGCGCCGCGCTGACCTTCGTGCAGCTTGCAGTCGCGCGGGCACAGGTCGCATTGCATGCGGCCGTCGTCGAGCATGTGCCACCAGCGTCCAGCGTAACTCATCGCGTCAGGTTTCCTGCTCGCGCCACTTGGTCACGGTGTAGCGCGACAGCTTGACCGCCGGATCCCAGAAGTCGGGCGGCAGTCCGGCTTTGTGCTTGAGATGGCCGATGAACAGACGCGGGTCGCGGAAGTCCTCCCACACCTGCGGCAAAAAAGTGCTGCGGTGATAGCCGTACTGAAATATCACGCCATCGATGCCGGGACGCAGTTGCGCGAGCGCAGCGGCTTCGTCGCGGTAGTTGAGCGGTTCGACCGCAGACAGCACCGATACTTCGATGCCGATGTCGGCGAACTCAGCCCGCGTCAGCGGTTTGAAGCGCGGATCGCGCAGGGCCGCGGCGACCGCATTGGTTTTGACGTCGGCGCCGAGCGCGCGGTGCGGTTCGAGCGTGCCGATACAGCCGCGCAATTCGCCTCGCTTGGTCAGTGTCACGAATGACGCACCGGGTTTTTCGAGCCAGCGCGCTTCTGCGCCCGGCGGCGCGGGCAGGCCGAGCTCGGTGGCGATCGCGGCGCGCGCGAGCGGGAGCAGCACGCTGCCCGCGTCGGCGGGCGTCGCCGTGGAATTGTCATCCCCGTACAGCGCGCTGCGCGCGGCATCTGCGCTCATGCCGCCCATCGTACCCGCTGCATGGAAAGCAAATGCGCCGTAGCCGACGACGCGCTGGCGATCGCCCGCGGTATCGCCCGAATTGCGCAGGTCGATCAGCTCGGCGGCGAGGCCGCGCTTGCGCGCGGCTTGCAACAGGCCGTTTAACGCCGTGCCGCCGCAGGCCTGCGCGGATGAAATGTCGGTGCGCATCGCGAGGATCGCCTGCGCGGTGTCGCGATCGACTGCTTGCGCGTCGGCGTAAGCCAGGTAATGCGAAAGGTCCGAGCTGACGACGATCAGCGTTTCGGCGCCGCCCCATAGCGTGTCGAGCACCTGGGCGACTTCGGCGGCGCTGGCATCGCCGACCGCCAACGGCACCAGCGAAAATTCGCCGAGCGCCTGCTGCAGGAACGGCAGCTGCACTTC
>JBKJMN010000128.1:0-4108 GCA_046596405.1 Burkholderiales bacterium | reverse complement strand
GCAATGCGACGTCGTGATCGTTGTCGGCTCGCCCAATAGTTCGAACTCCAATCGCCTGCGCGAAGTCGCGGCGAATCAAAACGTAGCGGCCTACATGGTCGACAATGCGCGCGAGCTGAAAGCCGAATGGGTCGCTGGAGCGACGCGCGTAGGCGTCACCGCCGGTGCTTCTGCGCCGGAAGTTCTGGTGCAGGAAGTCGTCGCGCGCTTACGCGAGTTGGGCGCGAGTGAGGTTACCGAAGCCGCGGGCATTACCGAGCGCGTGACTTTCCCATTGCCTAAAAATCTGGCGGTCGGCGCGTCCTGAAGCCCCGCCGGCGAGCCCGCCGTATACATCGATAACGCAGGACAAAAAAATCCCCGCCGATGAGCGGGGATTTTTGGTCCGAGGGCTCCTTACTGCTCTGGCTCCATGTACCAGTAGATCTTGGTCGGTGCACCCAGAGTTCCGGTCGGTTGGAACTTGCACGAAGGTCCAATACAGACCACCTGCAGCGATTGCCTACCTGCGGCCGTATCCAGAATCAACGACTGAGAGCTCGACACATAGCCTCGCCCTTTGAAGTCGGTGAAATAGCGCGAGGGCGGCAAAGCGGCACCGTTCAGCTGTATTAGATCGCCGGTCAATGAATCGATCTCGTTCAGCCGGCCTTCGCCTGGCGGCGTGCACGCGTTCAGTTGCGAGGTGGGCGCATAAGTGCCGAAGGTCAGGCGGCTGACCGATAACTGGAACTTAAACACCGCTGCCGCGTTGATTACTTTCTCGCCTATGTCGAGGCGCCGGAACCAGCCTTGCGTGCCGATGAGGCTGGCTGCCGAAACGCCGGTCGTTTGAATGTTGGCAATGGCGGTCAGCGTTGAAGGCGTGATCGGCGTAGCCAGCGCGGAAGGGCCAGCAGCGGTCGGCGTGCCGCCTCCTGAGTTAAGGCTTGGGTCATCCATCAGCATGAACATCACGTCATCGGTCGTCGCCGGCGTCGTGGCAGTGGTAAGCAGCGGATGCTCCTTGTCCCCGGACCCGATGTATACCGCATGGAAAGGGAACCCCGTCGCGTTTTGCAGCGCCACCGCGGGCTGGAAGAAGAACTTGCGCTTCGGTTCCGCGACCGGATTGTTGGACAGGCTGGCGAGCTGCAATCCGCGCCAGTTGGCGGGCACCGGATCGTCGATGTCGAAGCGCCAGACGTTGCCGCCCAGGTCGCCGACCAGGAGGCGATCGGCATAGTTCTGGCCGTCGTAGTCGGCATTAATGGCGGTGACCGCTGACGGTATCGCATAGGTGGCAATCGTCCCGCCCGTGCGGTAGCTGCCCGTTTGGGCGCCGGCGCCCCACGATTGGATCACCGAACCGTCATTGCCGTTGACGACATACACGGCGCGGCCCATCGTGCGGGAACTCGGCGGCACGCTGTCTTCGCCCGGATCGTAGCCGCCGCCGAAGATCAGGGCCGGCGGATTATTGGTGGCGCCAAACAGATATTTGATCTTTGCGATAGCCGGAGTCGACCACGTCTGTCCCAGTTCGTTATACGCGGCGACCGCCGAGCACGTACTGGTGCCGTTGCAAACCTTGCCCGCACCGGTTTCATTGGTGATTTTCCATTTGAATATCGGGGAGATCTTGTTCGTGATGTCCAGCGCGTAGTACACCTTGCCCCCGCGGCGCAGGCCGAAGTAGATCCATACGCGATCGGCGCCGTTGATGATGCCGTCGCCATTCTGGTCGTCGTAATACACGACCGGGTCGCCGTCGGCGGCGTAGATTTCCGGGCCGTTCGCGTTCGTCTGCATGGCCTGGAGTTTCGGCAGCGCTTCTTCGACCAGGAACGACCACTGTTCTTTGCCCGTACGCGTGTTAACGGCGGTGAGCATGCCGTTAGTCTGCACATAGAACATGAACTGGCCGTTGATGGGATCGGTGCTGTCATAAGTGACGACTGCCGGCTTGGAATGTTCGACGCCGGTATGCGGCCAGGTGGTCCACGTTGAGCATGTAGTGCCCTGAGCGCCGTCGGTGCACTGGCTGTCGCCCAAGTTGCCGCCGCGGATATTGCTGATCAGGGTTTCCTGGGTCGCCCGGCTCATAATGGGCGCAGCAATGCAGTCCAGCGTGTCGCCGAGCCGGCAGCGGTCGATATAGTTGCGGTTGTTGTTGTAGTCGACGGCATTGTTGGCATTCGTCAGACTGGTGCTGGTCGACAAGGTCGCCGCGTTGTACAGCGCTACGCTGTTGGTCAGATAGGTGTAGATCTTGCGCTGGTCAGGCGTGTAGCCCGCGGTGTTGATCAGCACATGGCCCGTCCCGCCCTTGTTCGGTTTGGAACCGTCCTGCACGGTGCTCGCGTACCACGCGCTGCCTGGCGGATGCAAGGTATCGTTGGGGCCGCTGGTCACGGTCGGATCGACGACCCCTTGCCCAGTTACCGGATCGTGGGTCTCGATGTTGTAAACCCCGTTGACCAGCGTCTGACCGATCAGACAGGGCGCGATACCGACTCCGCAGTCCGAGTCGAGCGTGCTCAACTGGAATTTTTTCACCGTCCCCGGCCACACCGAGGCCGCCGACGGCGCAAAGAACGCGAGGTAAATGTCGCTCGAGCTCACACCGCGATTGAGCGAGGAGATCGGCACCGTAACCGCGGCCGTGGTGGCGTCATAGCTCACGATGGCGATGAATGCAGCCGTCAGCGCGGCCTGCAGTTGCTGCGCATTTTGCGCGATATAGTAGACGCCTCCCGACACGACCGCGGCATTCTGCACCACCGGTGCGCTGATGCCGGCAAATCCGATAGTGTAGGTAATGATCGATTGGCGTCCCGAAATGAGGTCTGTGGTCGTCGGGCCGTTGCAGATATGGGTTCCCGACGGGCTGGCGCAACTGCTGTATTCGGACTGGTAATTCGCCGCGCCGGGACTGACATCGGCGGCTGACATGAAATACGTCAGCTCGTCGAGCCACACGAAGCCGCCGTCCGCGCCGGTGCCCGCTGCGTCTGTCGGGCCGTAAGGGCTGCCGCCGACGACGGTCGGGATCTGCCGGTAATCGGGCGCGCCGGCGTTATTGGGCGTTGCACCCGCAGTATCGAAGTCGGTGCGCGGCGCGACCGTCGCCCCGGTTGCGGCGGCATAGGCCATGGTCTTGATTGCGGCATTTGCCGATGCGTCTTCTTCAGGCTGGCCGTTCGTGATCATGACGATGTAATTCTTCTGGCAATTCGCCGGCCCGGCCACGTTCGGATTGTTGAGCATCGGCGAATTGTAAGTTCCGCCCCCGTTCGTGACGAAGACATTGGCATACGCGCTGGGTGGATCGATGTTTGCTCCGATGGTCGCTTCTCTGCCGGCCGACACCGACCCCCCGCCTTGCGCAGTGGTCGCGAGGGTGCCGAACGTAGGGGTGCGGCCGGCGAAGTAGCGGTACGCTTCGTACATCGTTTCTGTCAGTGGCGTGCGCGACGATGCAACCACGCCCTGAATCGCGGTAACCAGCGACGCCCGGTTGTTGTAGGCCGGCAGGTCGCCCGAATTGCCGCCCATGCGCCGGACCGCGTAAACGATATTGCCGCCTTCATCCGCCGTCGTCGTGTCGGTCTTGTTATAAACCATCAATCCAAGCCGCACGCCGTCCGTCGTGGTAACGAGGCCGGACAATGCGTCCTTCGCGACCTGCAAGCGCGTTTTGCGCGCGATCGGGCTGCAAGTAGCGCCGGCCGGCGGCGTGCTGACGGGACTGGTCGTGATCAGATTGCTGCTCGAATCGCGGCACGCCTTCGCGCCGTACAAAAAATTCATGTAATTGGTCGAATAGACGTCGATGTTCTTGCTTGCGTCTACGGTATATTGCTGGGGGCCACCACCGGTCGTATAGCCCTGCGCGAGATTAGTTGTCGCGTTGGTGGTCGAGGCCGTATTAAACGCGGTGCCAAATGGGCGCATGAAAGAAGTCGGATAGATATTCGTGCCGCCGTTGTTCGCTGCGGAATCGGCCAGGCACTCGTGGACGAAACCCGTCGGCCCCGTCGCCTGCAGATTGTACGCTTGGTACCACTGACCGGTAGCGCCGGCGGCGACGCTGTTGACGACCGGCGTTTGACAGTTGGCCGACGGC
>JBKJMN010000426.1:0-12562 GCA_046596405.1 Burkholderiales bacterium | reverse complement strand
ATCGTCGGCATGGTCGGTTATCTGCTTCCTGCTCTGGTTGCGCTACTCTGGTTACATACTCAGGCACGCTCATTTCGCCAGCAATTTTCCGCTGATTTCCTGTGCCTGAAAAAAGGAGGGGACGGCAACAATGCCGTCCCGTCCGTTTTTGGGTTTGAAGCTAAAAAGACTGTAAATTTTAGAGGGTTACAGCACCCCTGTCAAGCAACCTGCTCGCGTGTTTCGGGGGCCGCCGCCTCTTCAGGCGCCGCTTCGGTCATCGGCAACAATTCGCCGGCTGCCACCTGCCGCTTGCGCGTGTTGTGGTAAGCGAGTCCGGTGCCTGCCGGGATCAAGCGGCCGACGATCACGTTCTCCTTCAAACCGCGCAATTCGTCGCGCTTGCCCATAATTGCCGCTTCGGTAAGCACGCGGGTGGTTTCCTGGAACGAAGCCGCCGAAATGAACGAATCGGTCGACAGCGAAGCCTTGGTGATGCCGAGCAGCATGAAGTCATAACTTGCGGGCTTCTTGCCTTCGGCCGTTACGCGATCGTTTTCATCGAGAATTTCCGCCCGCTCGAGCTGTTCACCAACGATGAAGCGCGTGTCGCCGGCATCGGCGATGGTTACGCGGCGCAACATCTGCCGCACAATCACCTCGATGTGCTTGTCATTGATCTTCACGCCCTGCAAGCGATAAACGTCCTGCACTTCGTTGCAGATATAACGCGCGAGCGCTTCGACTCCCAACAGACGCAGGATGTCGTGCGGATCGGCCGGACCGTCGACGATGACTTCGCCGCGGTTGACGACCTGGCCGTCGTGCGCCATCACGTGCTTGTCTTTCGGGATCAGATACTCGTGCGCGACGCCGTCGAGATCGGTGATCACCAGGCGCTGCTTGCCCTTGGTGTCCTTGCCGAACGACACGGTGCCGGTGATTTCCGCCAGCAGGCCGGCGTCTTTCGGCGAGCGCGCTTCGAAGAGTTCAGCGACGCGCGGCAAACCGCCCGTGATATCGCGAGTCTTCGAGGTTTCCTGCGGAATCCGCGCCAGCACTTCACCGACCGACGCTTCCTGGCCGTCCTTCACGGTAATAATGCAACCGATCTGGAAGGTGATGTTGACCGACTGATCGGAGCCCGCGATCTTGACTTCCTGACCGCTCGCGTCGAGCAGCTTGACCTGCGGGCGCAAGCCCTTGACCTGTGCGCTGCCGCGCCGCTTGGGATCGACCACGACGAGCGTGGACAGCCCCGTCACCTCGTCGGTCTGCTTGGCTACGGTCACGCCTTCTTCCACGTTCTCGAAGCGCACGCGTCCCGCGTATTCGGTAATGATGGGGCGCGTATGCGGATCCCACATCGCCAGTACGTGGCCGGCCTTGACCTGCTCGCCGTCGCGCGCCAGCAGCGTCGCACCGTAGGTAACTTTATGACGTTCGCGTTCGCGGCCGTGCTCGTCGTGGATCAGCACTTCGCCGCTGCGCGAAATCGCGATTAATTCACTGCGCGCATTGGTCACATAACGCATACCCGGTGAATAGCGCACGACGCCGGCCGATTTGCTCTCGACCTGGCTTACGACCGCCGTGCGCGATGCGGCACCGCCGATATGGAACGTGCGCATCGTCAACTGCGTGCCCGGTTCGCCGATCGACTGCGCGGCGATCACGCCGACCGCTTCGCCGACGTTCACGATCGAGCCGCGGCCCAGATCGCGGCCGTAGCACTTGGCGCACAAGCCATAGCGCGTTTCGCAGGTGAGCGGCGTGCGCACCTTGATTTCGTCCAGGCCCACAGCTTCGATTGCTTCGACCGCATCTTCGTCCAGCAGCGAATTGACCGGAAACATCAGTTGCCCGCTTTCCGGATTGATGAGCTCGGCCGTGCTGACGCGGCCCAGAATGCGCTCGCGCAACGACTCCACGACTTCGCCACCTTCGATCAGCGCCTTCATGGCGACGCCTTGCGACGTGCCGCAATCTTCCTCGGTCACCACCAGATCCTGCGTGACGTCGACCAGGCGCCGCGTGAGGTAGCCCGAGTTCGCCGTCTTCAATGCCGTATCAGCGAGACCTTTGCGGGCACCGTGCGTCGAAATGAAGTACTGCAACACGTTGAGGCCTTCGCGGAAGTTCGCGGTAATCGGCGTCTCGATGATCGAGCCGTCAGGCTTGGCCATCAGGCCGCGCATACCGGCCAACTGGCGGATCTGCGCGGCGGAACCGCGCGCTCCCGAGTCGGCCATCATATAGATCGAGTTAAACGATTCCTGCGTGACTGCCACGCCCTTCTTGTCCTTCAGCGGCACGTAGTCCTGCTTCGCGTAGTCCCACGCCGCGACATTCTCGGTGCCGAGCTGGTCCATCATCGCCTTTGCGACCTTGTCGCCCGAGCGGCCCCAGATGTCGACCACCTTGTTGTAACGCTCGCCCTGGGTAACCAGGCCCGACGTGTACTGCGCCTCAATTTCCTGCACCTCTTTTTCGGCTTCGGAAATGATCGCGCCTTTCTGCGTCGGCACCAGCATGTCGTCGACCGCGATCGAAATGCCCGCGCGCGTCGCCATCGTAAAGCCGCTGTACATCAGCTTGTCGGCGAATATCACGGTCTCACGCAGTCCGCAGCGGCGGAACGAGTGGTTGATCAGCTTTGAGATTTCTTTTTTCTTGAGCGACTTGTTTATCAGCTCGAACGGCAAACCGGGCGGCAGGATTTCCGACAGCAGCGCGCGGCCGACCGTCGTTTGATAGCGCGTGACTTTTTCGCTCTTCTCGCCGGCTTCGTCGATCTCGATTTCCTTGATGCGCACCAGGATCTTGGCGTTGACTTCGACCTGGCGCGACTCGTAGGCGCGCGATACTTCGCCGACATTGGAGAATGCCATGCCCTCGCCGCGCGCGCCCATTTTCTCGCGCGAAAAGTAGTACAGACCCAGCACGATATCCTGCGACGGCACGATAATCGGCTCGCCGTTAGCGGGCGACAGGATGTTGTTCGACGACAGCATCAACGTGCGCGCTTCAAGCTGGGCTTCGAGCGACAACGGCACGTGCACGGCCATCTGGTCGCCGTCAAAGTCGGCGTTGAAAGCCGCACATACCAGCGGATGCAGCTGGATGGCCTTGCCTTCGATCAGCACCGGCTCGAACGCCTGGATGCCCAGGCGATGCAGGGTCGGCGCGCGGTTAAGCATGACCGGATGCTCGCGGATGACTTCTTCCAGGATGTCCCACACTTCGGGCACTTCCTGCTCGACCAGGCGCTTGGCGGCCTTGATGGTCGTGGCGAGACCGAGCACTTCCAGCTTGTGGAAGATATACGGCTTGAAGAGTTCGAGCGCCATTTTCTTCGGCAGCCCGCACTGGTGCAGCTTCAGCTGCGGACCGACGACGATGACCGAACGGCCCGAATAGTCGACGCGCTTGCCCAGCAGGTTCTGGCGGAAACGTCCGCCCTTGCCCTTGATCATGTCGGCGAGCGATTTCAGCGGACGCTTGTTGGCGCCCGTCATCGCCTTGCCGCGGCGGCCGTTGTCGAGCAGCGAATCGACGGCTTCCTGCAGCATGCGCTTCTCGTTGCGCACGATGATTTCCGGCGCTTTCAATTCGAGCAGGCGCTTTAAACGGTTGTTGCGGTTGATCACGCGGCGATACAGATCGTTCAAGTCGGAGGTCGCGAAGCGGCCGCCGTCGAGCGGCACGAGCGGGCGCAGTTCCGGCGGCAGCACCGGCAGAACTTCCATAATCATCCATTCGGGCTTGATGCCAGACTTGTGGAACGCTTCGAGCACTTTCAGGCGCTTGGCGATTTTCTTGATCTTGGTGTCGGACGTGGTGGCTGCGAGTTCGACGCGGAGCGTTTCGATTTCGTGATTGAGCTCGATCGCGCGCAGCAGTTCGCGCACGCCTTCCGCCCCCATGATCGCGGTGAAGTCATCGCCGAATTCTTCTACCTTGGCGAGGTAATCGTCTTCCGACAACAGCTGGCAGCGCTGCAGCGGTGTCATGCCCGGGTCGGTCACGACGTAGGCTTCGAAGTACAGGACGCGCTCGATGTCGCGCAGCGTCATGTCGAGCACCATGCCCAGGCGTGACGGCAGCGATTTCAGGAACCAGATGTGCGCGACGACCGAGGCGAGTTCGATATGGCCCATGCGCTCGCGGCGCACTTTCGACAGCGTCACCTCGACACCGCATTTCTCGCAGATTACGCCGCGGTGCTTTAAGCGCTTGTATTTGCCGCACAGGCACTCGTAGTCCTTGACCGGGCCGAAAATCTTGGCGCAGAAAAGTCCGTCGCGTTCGGGCTTGAAGGTGCGGTAGTTGATGGTCTCCGGCTTCTTGACTTCGCCATACGACCACGAACGAATCTTGTCGGGCGATGCCAGCCCGATCTTGATTGCGTCAAACTCTTCTTCCGGCGTTACCTGCTTGAATAAATCCAGTAGTGCTTTCATTTTTCACTCCAAAGTGGCGTGATGCACAAATTTCCGTAATTCGCTGCGCGTATCCCGTAGTGCGTCGCGGTCAGTAGCGTTCGTGGTCGAGGTCGATATCGATTGCCAGCGAGCGGATTTCCTTGACCAGCACGTTGAACGATTCCGGCATGCCGGCCTCAATCTTGTGCTCGCCCTTGACGATCGACTCGTAGACCTTGCGGCGGCCCTCGGTGTCGTCCGATTTGACCGTGAGCATTTCCTGCAACGTGTACGAAGCGCCATAAGCTTCGAGGGCCCACACTTCCATCTCACCGAAGCGCTGGCCGCCGAATTGCGCCTTGCCGCCCAGCGGCTGCTGGGTGACCAGGCTGTACGGTCCGGTCGAACGCGCGTGCATTTTGTCGTCAACCAGGTGATGCAGCTTCAGCATCTGCATGTAACCGACGGTGACCTGGCGGTCGAAGGCTTCGCCGGTGCGGCCGTCATACAGCGTGATCTGGCCCGAGCGCGGCAAATCGGCGAGCTCAAGCATGTCCTTGATCTCCGCTTCGTTGGCGCCGTCGAACACCGGTGTTGCAAACGGCACGCCGCTGCGCAGATTCTTCGCGAGTTCCATCACCTCGCCGTCGGTGAGCGAGTCGATGTCTTCCTGCTTGCCGCTCGAGTTGTAGATCTTGGTGATGAATTTACGGACCTCGATCAACTTGGCCTGCGCCTTCACCATCTCGCCGATCTTCAACCCGAGGCCCTTGGCAGCCCACCCCAGATGCGTTTCGAGGATCTGGCCGACGTTCATGCGCGAAGGCACACCCAGCGGGTTCAGCACGATGTCCAGCGTCGTGCCGTCCGCCATGTGCGGCATGTCTTCGACCGGCGTGATTTTCGAGATCACGCCCTTGTTGCCGTGACGGCCGGCCATCTTGTCGCCTGGCTGCAGGCGACGCTTGACGGCGATATACACCTTTACCATCTTCTGCACGCCCGGCGGCAGCTCGTCGCCGCTGGTGAGCTTCTTTTTCTTCTCTTCGAAAGCCTTGTCGAACTCGACGCGCTTTTGCGCCAGGCTCTCCTTCAACTGCTCCATCTGGCGATTGACCTTGTCGTTCGCGATATCGATGTCGAACCAGCTGTGGCGCTCGACTTCGGTCAGATAGGCCTTGGCGATCTTGGCGCCCTTGACCAGCTTCTTCGGCCCTTTGTTGGCGGTCTTGCCGATCAACAAACGCTCGACGCGCATGAACGTGTCGTCTTCGACGATGCGCAATTGGTCAGCGAGGTCTTTCTTGTAGCGCTTCAACTCGTCGTCGATGATCTGCTGGGCGCGCTTGTCGCGGTCGATACCTTCGCGCGTGAATACCTGCACGTCGATCACGGTGCCCGACATGCCCGAGGGCACGCGCAGGCTCGTGTCTTTGACGTCCGAGGCCTTCTCACCGAAGATCGCGCGCAGCAGCTTTTCTTCCGGCGTGAGCTGGGTTTCGCCCTTCGGCGTCACCTTGCCGACCAGCACGTCGCCCGCCTCGACTTCAGCGCCGATGTAGATGATGCCCGACTCGTCGAGATTGCCGAGCTGCGTTTCCGACAGGTTCGAAATATCGCGCGTGATCTCTTCCGGACCAAGCTTCGTATCGCGAGCGACGACCGACAATTCCTCGATGTGAATCGAAGTAAAACGCTCGTCGGCGACCACGCGTTCGGAAATCAGGATCGAATCCTCGAAGTTGTAGCCGTTCCACGGCATGAACGCGACCAGCATGTTTTGACCCAGCGCCAGCTCGCCCATATCGGTCGACGCGCCGTCGGCCACGACGTCGCCCTTGGCGATATGATCGCCGACGCGCACGAGCGGCCGCTGGTTGATGTTGGTGTTCTGGTTCGAACGCGTGTATTTGACGAGGTTGTAGATGTCGACGCCGACTTCACCGGCGGTCGCCTCTTCGTCGTTGACGCGCACCACGATGCGGCTGGCGTCGACGTAGTCGACGATGCCGCCGCGATTGGCGCGCACGGCAGTCCCCGAGTCGACCGCGACAGTGCGCTCGAGTCCGGTGCCCACCAGCGGCTTCTCGGCACGCAGGCAAGGCACCGCCTGGCGTTGCATGTTCGACCCCATCAATGCGCGGTTCGCGTCGTCGTGCTCGAGGAACGGAATCAACGAGGCGGCGACCGACACGATCTGCGCGGGGGCCACGTCCATATACTCGATGCGATCCGGCGTTGCCAGCGTGAATTCGTTCTTGTTGCGGCAGGACACGAGTTCGTCCGTGAACTTGTTTTTCTTGTCGAGTTCGGCGTTCGCCTGCGCGATCACGTACTTGCTCTCTTCGATCGCCGACAGGTAATGAATCTCGTCGGTGACGTGACCGGCTTTGACCACGCGATAGGGCGTCTCGAGAAAGCCGTACTCGTTGGTGCGCGCATAAAGCGCGAGCGAATTGATGAGGCCGATGTTCGGGCCTTCCGGCGTTTCGATCGGGCATACGCGGCCGTAGTGGGTCGGATGCACGTCGCGCACTTCGAAGCCCGCGCGCTCCCGCGTCAAGCCGCCCGGTCCCAGCGCCGAAACGCGGCGCTTGTGGGTGATCTCGGACAGCGGATTAGTCTGGTCCATGAACTGCGACAGCTGCGAGGAGCCGAAGAATTCGCGGATCGCGGCCGATACCGGCTTCGCATTGATCAAGTCGTGCGGCATCAGGTTTTCCGACTCCGCCTGCGAGAGGCGCTCGCGCACCGCGCGCTCGACGCGCACGAGCCCAGCCCGGAACTGGTTCTCCGCCAGCTCGCCGACCGAGCGCACGCGGCGGTTGCCGAGATGGTCGATATCGTCGATCTCGCCGCGGCCGTTACGCAGTTCCACGAGAATCTTGATCACCGCCACGATGTCTTCTTTCGACAGCGTGCCGGCACCTGTCAATTCCGAGCGGCCGACACGGCGGTTGAATTTCATGCGGCCCACGGCCGACAGGTCGTAGCGGTCTTCCGAGAAGAAGAGACCGTTAAAGAGCGTTTTAACCGCATCTTCGGTCGGCGGTTCGCCGGGCCGCATCATGCGATAGATTGCGACCATCGCCGCCATCTGATCGGCGGTCTCATCCACGCGCAGGGTTTGCGAAATATATGAGCCCTGGTCGAGGTCGTTGGTATAAATGGTGTGGATTTTTTCGACGCCGGCGTCGGTGAGCTTCTTCAGGAGGTCTTCGGTGATCTCGTCGTTCGCGTTGGCAACGACTTCACCGCTTTCCTTGTCGATCACGTTCTGCGCGAGCACGCGGCCGAGCAGAAATTCCTGCGGCACGCTGATTTTCTCGAGTTTCGCTTCCTGCATTTCGCGCACGTGCTTGACGGTAATCCGCTTGTCCTTGGCGACGATGGTCTTGCCGGACTTGGTGGCGAAGTCGAACCGCGCGATTTCGCCGCGCAGGCGCTCCGGCACCAGCTCGAATTCGATCTCTTCTTTGTGCAGGCGGAATGCGTCGAACGCAAAAAATTCGACGAGGATCTGCTCCGGCGTGTAACCGAGTGCCTTCAAGAGGATAGTCACCGGCATCTTGCGCCGGCGGTCGACGCGGAAATACAGGTAGTCTTTCGGGTCGTACTCGAAGTCGAGCCACGAACCGCGATACGGGATGATGCGGGCCGAAAACAGCAGCTTGCCGGACGAGTGCGTCTTGCCGCGATCGTGCTCGAAGAACACGCCGGGCGAACGGTGCAGCTGCGAGACGATCACGCGCTCGGTGCCGTTGATCACAAACGAACCGGTGGTGGTCATGAGCGGGATTTCGCCCATGTAAACTTCCTGCTCTTTCACTTCCTTGACGGTCGGCTTGGACGCTTCCTTATCCATGATCGTCAGGCGGACTTTGGCGCGCAAGGGTGCCGCGAACGTGAGGCCGCGCTGCTGGCACTCCTTGACGTCGAACGGCGGTTGCCCGAGCACGAAGCTCACGAACTCGAGCCGCGCATTCTTCGAATGACTTTCGATCGGAAAGATGCTCTGGAACGCCGCCTGCAGACCTTCGCTCTTGCGCGAGTCCGGCGCGGTGAATTCCTGCAGAAATGCCGCATAGGAGTCGAGTTGCGTCGCCAGCAGGTATGGCACGGGCAGCACGCTGGCCCGTTTGGCGAAGCTTTTACGAATACGCTTTTTTTCAGTGAACGAGTAGCTCATTGGGGCTCCTCAAATATGAAATGCGGGGTGAAAGACTATCCGCGGGTAAGACTGTCCGCAGGTAAAACCGTCCATAAGCCAGCGCACCTCAAACGATGCGCTCGGTTGTGGCTGGTCCGCCACGAAAACAATAGGGAAAAGCTGGCGGTTGCCCGCCAGCCCCGTTACGTCTGCCAAACTATTTGATTTCGGCCGTTGCGCCGGCTTCGAGCAACTGCTTGAGTATTGCGTCCGCGTCGGCCTTCGACACGCCTTCCTTAACCGCTTTCGGCGCGGCATCGACGAGGTCCTTGGCTTCTTTCAAGCCCAGGCCGGTCACGGCGCGCACGACTTTGATGACGTTCACTTTGCTGGCCCCGGAACTGGAGAGGTGCACGGTGAACTCAGTTTGCTCGGCGGCGGCAGCGGCACCGCCACCACCGGCGGCAGGAGCCGCCACCGCGACCGCGGCCGCGGCGGCCGAAACGCCGAACTTTTCTTCCATGTCCTTGATAAGGCCCGACAGTTCGAGCACCGTCATGCCGGAAATTGCGTCGAGGATTTCTGCTTTTGCTAATGCCATGTCATTCTCCTGAAATTTGTCTGAATTTGAAGCGAGCTGCTACGCAGCCTGCTTTTCTTTCTGGTCCCGCACGGCGGCGAGCGTACGCACGAACCTGCCGGGCACTTCGTTCAGTGTCCGCACGAACGTTGCGATCGGCGCCTGCATGGTTCCCAACAGCATGCCGATCAGTTGCTCGCGGCTCGGCATGGTGGCCAGATTGGCCACGTCTTTTGCAGACATGACCAGATTGGCCAGCGCGCCGGCTTTGATGACGAACTTATCGTTGCTCTTGGCAAACTCGTGCAATACCTTCGCGACCTTCACCGGATCGCTGCAAATACCGTACGCGAGCGGCCCGACCATTTTGTCGGACAGCCCGGCGAACGGCGTCTCAGCGACGGCGCGGCGCGCGAGTGTATTCTTGAGGACGCGCAGGTAAACGCCCGAACCGCGCGCTTTTTTGCGCAGATCAGTCATTGCTGCGACCCCAAGGCCGCGATACTCGGCGACTACAATGGCCTGTGCCTGCGCAACCTGCGCGCCGATTTCAGCCACTACCGCCTGTTTCTCTTCCAGATTAAGACCCAAGGCCTACCTCCATATAAGTTAAGGCTGAAGGATGAAGGACGAGGGATGAAAAATTCATCCTTCCGCCTTCCGCCTTCATCCTTCCAACCACGGCGACCTTAGTTCCAGGCATTAGCAACAAACCTGATTCGTCGGGACCCGCCGTCTGCGTAGAGTTCAGGATGCCGGCGCCGCGATTCAGGAATCGAAAAACCTGAATCAACGACGCCTTCACCTTCGATTAAGCTTGTTGCAAAACTCCCTGCGCCAAGCCTCTACGGTCTTTGACAACCTGCCAGCCCCGCCTACAACTGCGGGCACCGGCAGCCCAAAGCCTTCATTACCAATTCTTGCGTTCGGACAATTCGTATTTCCGCAATTACGCCTGCGCGCCGCCCTGATCCACACGCACGCCCACGCCCATCGTGCTCGACACCGAAACCTTCTTCAGGTAGACGCCTTTGATCCCGGTGGGACGCGATTTGTTCACCGCATCGAGCAACGCTTTCATGTTTTCGACCAGGGCATCGACCGTGAACGACGCACGGCCTATCGTGCACTGGACAATACCGGTCTTGTCGGCGCGATACTGGACTTGGCCCGCTTTCGCGTTTTTGACCGCGGCGGCAACGTCCTGCGTGACCGTGCCGACCTTCGGGTTCGGCATCAAGCCGCGCGGGCCCAGGATCTGGCCCAGCTGACCGACGACCCGCATCGTGTCGGGGGTCGCGATAACGACGTCGAAATCCATCTTGCCGCCCTTGATTTCTGCGGCCAGATCGTCGAGGCCGACGATATCGGCGCCGGCGTCCTTGGCCGCCTGGGCCTTATCGCCCTGCGCGAACACGGCGACGCGCACCGTTTTGCCGGTGCCGGCCGGCAGCACTACCGAGCCGCGCACGGTCTGGTCGGATTTCTTGGCATCGATACCGAGGTTGATGGCGACATCGATTGACTCGTTGAACTTGGCCGTCGCGTTTTCCTTGACCATTTTCATCGCGTCGGCGAGCGGATAGGCCTTGGCGCGATCGACCTTGGGCAGCAGCGCTTTGTAGCGTTTGGAGACGTTGCCCATGTTACGCACCCTCCACTTCGACGCCCATGCTGCGGGCGCTGCCGGCGATCGTGCGCACGGCGGCATCGAGATCGCCCGCCGACAGATCGGGCATCTTGGTCTTGGCGATTTCTTCGGCCTGGGCGCGCGTAAGCTTGCCGACTTTGTCGGTGTGCGGCGTCTTACTGCCCTTGTCGAGCTTCAGCGCCTTCTTGATCAGCACCGACGCCGGGGGCGTCTTGATGATGAAGGTAAAGCTCTTGTCCTGAAACGCGGTGATCACGACCGGCAGCGGCAGGCCCGCTTCCATTTTCTGGGTCTGCGCGTTGAACGCCTTGCAGAATTCCATGATGTTGAGCCCGCGCTGGCCCAATGCCGGCCCGATCGGCGGACTCGGATTGGCTTTGCCGGCGGGCACTTGCAGCTTGATAAAGCCGACGATTTTCTTTGCCACGATGACTGCTCCTTTTAGTGGGTGGTAGCGGGCCGCGGTTCGACGCTGCCCTCCCCGTTAAAAACAACTGCGCACTGCTGAACTGCAAAATTTGTCGCGTTACACTTTCTCGACCTGTCCGAACTCCAGTTCCACCGGCGTTGACCGTCCGAAGATCGTGACGGCGACGCGGATCTTGCTCTTGTCGTAGTTCACGTCCTCGACGTTGCCGTTGAAATCGGTGAACGGACCCTCCTTGACACGCACCATCTCGCCGATCTCGAACAGCACCTTCGGCCGCGGCTTCTCGACGCCTTCCTGGATCTGGTGCAGGATGTTCTGCACTTCTTTCTCGGAAATCGGCGTCGGCCGCGTGGACGTGCCGCCGACGAAACCGGTGACCTTGGCGGTGCTCTTGACGAGGTGCCAGGTGTCGTCCGTCATTTCCATTTCAACCAGCACATACCCCGGAAAGAATTTGCGCTCCGAGATATTCTTCTGGCCGCTTTTCATCTCGACAACTTCTTCCACCGGCACCAGGATCTGGCCGAACTGTTCCTGCATGCCTGCGCGCGCCACGCGGTCGATTAAAGCGCGCTGCACGCTTTTCTCGAAACCGGAGTACGCGTGGACTACATACCATTTCTTGCTCATGAATCGCCCTGACCCATCAGTATGCGTACTGCCCATAGCAACCCCGCGTCTATCAGCCATAAAAACAACGCCATCACGAACACGAACGCAAATACGACGCCGGTGGTCTGCAACGTTTCCTTGCGGGTCGGCCATACGACGCGCTTGGTCTCGTCGATCGATTCCTGCGCGAACACAAAAAATTCCTTGCCCGGGGCGCTGGTCCAGAACACCACGACCGCCGCAACCACGCCGGCGATCACCGCGCCCACGCGCGCGATCAGCGGACTCTGGTCCAGGTAGTAAAACGCCGCGATACCCGCGATCATTAGAACAACCGCGAATGCAATTTTTATCTTGTCTGCCATGTGTCCCGTTCAGCGCTTCGACTTCGAAGTCCAGAGTGAATTTTCCTGCTGCCTACACCCGCTTCTGGCTCACCCTTGAAACTCTTGACCATCCACGCTCAACAGCTTTGCTGGCAGGCCAGGAGGGAATCGAACCCCCAACCTTCGGTTTTGGAGACCGACGCTCTGCCAATTGAGCTACTGGCCTAATCCTTGTTTAAAGTGCAAACGGGCGGGACGGCGAAGCAAGCTTCGCCGTCCCGCCCCTCAATTGCTTTACTCGATGACTTTAGCGACGACGCCGGCGCCGACGGTCTTGCCACCTTCGCGAATCGCGAAGCGCAAGCCTTCTTCCATCGCGATGGGCTGAATCAGCGCCACCGTGATCGAGA
>JBKJMN010000332.1:0-3752 GCA_046596405.1 Burkholderiales bacterium | reverse complement strand
GCTGAACTCGCGCGCGCCACGGTCGAATTGCCGCTGGAAGAATATGGCACCGGGCCTATGCTCGGCGAACGCCTGCCGCTAACTCTGGGCCGCCACAAGCTCACCGGCGTCACGGTGTTCAACGCGGCGGGCGAGACGGTCGCGCGGACTGGTGAGCAGACTAACCTCGGGCAACGCGATTCCGCGGCCGCACTCGACGGGTTCGCCATCCGCGGCGCGGGAATGTCGCGGATCGACGCGATTTGGAGCGCGGGCGCGGGCGCCGCCACGGTCGCGGTGCGGATCGGTGCGGAGGAAGCCACTTCGAAGCTGATCGCTTATGTTCTGCGGATCGGCGCGCTGGTCGGTCTGATTGTCCTGTTCGTGACCGTGGGCACCATGGTGGTTCTGCATTTCACCCTGCTGCGGCCCTTACTCAGATTGCGCGCGAGCATGTTGGCTGCGAGCGCCGATCCGGATGCCGCCGAGCGCTTTGCGGTGCCTACCCGGCGCAATGACGAAATCGGTGAGGCGATACGCGCCCACAACGAATTGCTCTCAAGAATCGCCGCCAGCAAGCGCCGCGACCGCGAGATTGCAGAGGAACGGGCGCGGTTCTCCAGCCGCCACGAAATACTCACCGGGTTTCCCAACCGCGTCGCCCTGCTCGATCATGTCGAACGCTTGCGCGACGCGGCACCGGAGGCCGCAGCGCGGGTGTCGATTTTCCTGCTGGATATTGCCGAGTTCCGGGTCATCAATTCGCGCTACGGGACTGCACTCGGCGATCAGGTTCTGCAGACTATCGCCGGCGAAGTCCGGCGCGTTGCCACAGCTTCCGACTTCGTGGCGCATATGGGCGCCGACCGCTTCGCGGTCGTGCGAACGGGGGCGGGCTCCATTGCGGACGACGCGCGTTTCGCCGAATCACTGTTGCGCAAAGTGGGGTGCAAGCTGAAATGCGGCGGCGTGGAACTGGTGCCGGCGGCCAGAGTGGGTGTCGCTGTTGCCGAAGGCGGCAAGCTGAGCGGGGCCGAACTTCTCTCGCACGCGGATCTCGCGCTTGAGCGCGCTCGCGAAGATGGGGGCTACCGATTTTTTGCCGCCGAAGACGCGCAGGCGGCGCATGAGCGGCAGGAACTGAAACGTGATCTCGAACAGGGAATCGGCCGCGGCGAACTGTATATTGCCTACCAGCCCAAGTTCGCCGTGCTCGGACACGCAGGTCCGGTCCTGAGCGGCGCCGAGGCGCTGCTGCGTTGGCGCCACCCGACCCGCGGAATGGTCAGTCCCGGCGTGTTCATACCAATCGCCGAGTCTACCGGGCTCAGCTCTTTGCTGGGTGAGTTCGTGCTTGATGAGGTATGCCGGCAGATGCAGCAATGGAAGAACCGGTTCGGTGTGTCGCCGCGCGTTGCCGTGAATGTCTCAGCCCATGAATTCGCCGATGGCGTCCTTCCCGACCGGTGGCACCGGGCCTTGCGCGTGGCGAATCTGTCCGCGGGACAGTTGGAACTCGAAATGACTGAATCGGTGGCAATGAAGGACGTGGACAGGACGATTGAGGCGATTCGGCGTCTGCACGGGTTCGGTATCAAGGTGTCGATTGATGACTTTGGCACCGGTTACTCGTCGCTCGCATACCTGCGCAAATTCGCCGTCAAAGCGATCAAGATCGACAAGTCCTTTGTGGACGACATCGGTATCGACAGAAATGCCGAGGCCATTTGTAGTGCCATTCTGCGTCTCGGGCAGTCTCTGGGCACCCTGATCGTTGCCGAGGGTGTGGAAAACGAACGGCAACTCGAGTTCCTGCGTCGCCGCCGTTGCGACGAGGTGCAGGGGTATCTGCTCGGCAAGCCGGTTTCGGGGCAGGAGTTCGAACGAAGCTACCTGGCGACACTCGCCGCATGAGACTCGCAGGGACGCTTGTCGTGACTCGCGCTGAGGTTCGCGGCCCGTCGCATATCGATCAGTACCGGTTCTTAAGAAAGAGCAAATCATGGCGCAAAGTCTGACCCGCAAACTGGATGTCGGAAGTGTTCTCCCCCACTTTCCGCTGCAAATACCCGATAGGCCGCCGGGAACAGTGACGGTTAGCGTGGCGTCGGCTGTCTACCGCAGGCGGTGGTGAATTTTCTGTCGAAGAAATGAAAACCGCCGAAGTGATCGCGTGCCCTGCATGGCGCCCGGCCATGTTTGACCAAGGAGAAGCCGAATGCCGCTTATGAGCCCACTTGAAATCGCCGCTTGGAAACCGGATGAGTTGCCCGCGCCGGACCAGCGGCCGCTGGAGCTCGCGCGGGATGCCATGCGCGCTGCCGGCTGTTGGACAGGCAATCAGCAGATGGGCCGGCGCTGGCCGATCGGTTGCGTGGCGCTTGAAATCACGCAGCGCTGTAATCTTGACTGCACGTTATGCTATCTGTCGGAGCACTCGGAAACGGTGCACGACATTCCGCTTGAAGAGGTGTTCCGCCGCATCGATCTCATTCGCCAATACTACGGCGCGAATACGGACGTCCAGATCACGGGCGGCGATCCCACGCTGAGAAAACGCGCTGAGTTGATCGCAATCGTGCGTCGTGTGCGCGCGGCGGGGCTGCGCCCGACCCTGATGACCAATGGCCGCAGGGCGACCCGCGCGCTGCTCGCGCAGCTCGCAGATGCGGGGCTCGTTGACGTAGCCTTTCATGTCGATACCACACAGGGCATCAAAGGCTATCGCAACGAAATGGAACTCAATGCCCTGCGTCTTGCCTACCTCGACCGCGTACGGGGGCTACCGCTATCGGTGATGTTCAACACGACTGTTTATGAGGGCAACTTCGACGAGATTCCGCAACTGGTCGGATTTTTCGCGGCGCAGGCGGGGCGCGTACGCACGGCTTCGTTTCAGGCGCAGGCCGCCACCGGCCGTGGCGTGCATGAGAAGCAGCGTGACATTTCGCTCGACGCGGTCACGTCGCAAATCGAGCGCGGGGCCGGCGGTAAGCTCAATTTCAACGCCGTCACGGCGGGTCATCCGCGGTGCAATCGCTATAGCCTGAGTTTTGCCGTGAACGGGCGGCTTTACGACGCGCTGGACGACGGCGACTTCATCGCGCGCATGCAGGCGGCGACCGCGCACCTGACACTCGATCGCACTCATCCACGCCAGGTGGCCGGAGAGTTTCTGCGCTGGCTTTGCCGGCGGCCGCGCTACTGGCCCGCAATCGTCAAATGGTCGGCACGCAAAGCGTGGCAGCTGCGCGCCGATTTGTTCGCGGCGCGTGGCCGCATCGGTACGTTATCGTTTTTCGTGCACGGCTTCATGGACGCCGGCGCGCTCGAACACGAACGCATTCATGCGTGCGCCTTTAAAACGATGACGCGCGACGGGCCGGTGTCGATGTGCATGCACAATGCGAAGCGCGACAGTTTTATCCTGCAGCCCATCGTCATGCAAACGCCCGCCGGGCGCCGTTACTGGCAGCCCATGAGTGGCGCGCTCGCGAGCGAGCCGGCGGGCATCCCGCCGCCGGGTTTGCGGCCAGCGGACCGCAAGCGCGCAAAGGGCCGCGCGCGCAATCCTCGCGTTGCGCAGGCGCCAACGTGATAGCCGGTTGGAAAAACCTGGCGCGCGGGACCGCTCATGCGTTGTTACTGCTCGCGGCGGTGTCTGCCGCTTGGGCGCAGCAGCCGGCCGATCCGTATGAACGCTGGGAGAACGTGCTGACCCGGTTCGTCAATGAACGCGGCGAGGTCGACTTCCGTGCGCTCGCTAGCGAGCG
>JBKJMN010000414.1:0-5342 GCA_046596405.1 Burkholderiales bacterium | reverse complement strand
TGCGGCATAGAGGCTCCATGAACCGCCGGCGTTGCCGGAGCTATTGTGCGAGACGGTCTTCACGCCCATCTCGACGTAGCGCGAAATGGCGACGGCGGCGCCGCGGTCCTTGAAAGTTCCGCTCGGGTTGCAGCCTTCGTCTTTGACCGCGGCGCCGCCGTCGCCATTTCGCGGTACGTCGAGTTGGGCGTAAAAACCGTCTCGCACAATAGCTCCGGCAATGCCGGCGGCTCATGGAGCCTCTATGCCGCGCGCGCCGGCATCACCTGCGTCAATCTGTTGCCGACCGACGTGCAGCCGGCGAGCCTGCAGCATTGCCGCGCGAGCGGGCAGCCCGCTTTTCTCGTCGAGAACTGGCATGAAGCGGGGCGCATGGTGGCGGAAGCCTGCGAGCGCAACGGCTGGCTGAATATCTGCACGCTGAAGGAGCCGTACCGGCTCGAAGGCAAGAAAACCATGGGCCTCGAAATCGCCGAGCAGCTCGGCTGGAAAATGCCGGCGGCGATTGTTTATCCGATGGGCGGCGGCCTCGGCGCGATTGCCATCTGGAAAGCGTTCGAAGAGCTGCTGCAGCTGGGCTGGATAACCGGCACGCTGCCGCGCCTCTACGTCACTCAGTTTGAAGGCTGCGCGCCGGTCGTCAAAGCGTTCGACGAAGGCAAAGATGCCTGCACGGCGTGGGGAAAAATCGAAATTCCGCCGGGCGGCTTGCGGTCACCCAATCCGCCGGGTGGCCGCGCGGTGCTCGCGCTGATGAAGAAGCATGGCGGCGCGGCGATTTCGGTGTCGACGCCCGAAGCGTTTGCTGCCGTCGATCAACTCGCGCGAGAAGAAGGCATATTCGCGTGCCCGGAAAGCGCGACCACGCTGGCCGGTTTGCGCAAAGCCATCGCGAAAAATCTGATTCGGCCTGATGAGCACGTCATCATAGTCAATACCGGGTCGGGCTTGAAATCGATACCCGCGCTGGCAGCGCCGCGCTTTCCGGTCATTACCAGCAGCGCCGGGATGCACGTGTGATTCTTTTCGGCGCAGCGCCGTTTTCGACGACTGTTTAACCGGGGAGCCGCATGAATCTTTCACTTCGCTGCACGACCGCCGCATTGACAGGCGCCGCGCTGATGATGGGCGCCGCGCTCGCGGCCGACCAGTTTCCGACCAAGCCGGTCCGCGTCATCGTGCCCTACCCACCCGGCGGCGGCTCCGACATAACCGGCCGGGCAATCGGGGCGCGACTGAGCGAATATCTCGGCCAGACGTTCGTCATCGACAACCGGCCGGGCGCCACCGGGTTGATCGGCACGCTGCTCGCGGCGCGGGCCCCGGCCGACGGCTATACGCTCCTGCTGGCCGACTCTCCCCACACCATCAACGCGCTCGTCTATGCCAAGCCGCCTTACGACGCGCTCAAGGATTTCGCTCCGCTCAACCTGCTCGCCACCTCGCCGCAGGCGCTGTGCGCGCATCCGACGTTCAGCGCCAACACATTCAAGGAATTGCTCGCGATGCCGCGGGCGCAAACGGAAAAACTCGCGATGGGATCGAGCGGTCTCGCGAGCGGACCGCACATGATGTACGAATGGCTGCGGCTGAAGACCGGGCTCGTGCTCAATCACGTTCCGTACAAGGGTGGCGGACCTTCGCTCTCCGATGCGGTGGCCGGGCAGATTCCGCTCGTGATGAACGCGGTGCCGGCTTCGATGCCTTTTCTCAAGTCCGGCCGCTTGAAGGCGCTCGCGATCTCCACCGCTGAACGCCACCACTTGCTGCCGGGCGTGGCGACCTTCCAGGAAGCGGGCGTCAAGGATTTTGTTTCGTTTCAATGGTACGGCGTGTTCGCGCCGGCCGGGACGCCGCCCGCGATCGTGGCCCTGCTCAATCGCGAGATCAACAAAGCGCTCAACGCACCGGACATCAAAGAGCGCTTCGTCGCGCTGACGCTCGATCCGACGCCGGGCAAACCCGAGGCCCTCCTGAAACTCGTGCAGGACGAAGACGCGCGCTGGCGCGACGTGCAGAAACAAATCAACGTGCGGCTGGACTGACGGGCCCGCCGCCGCCATTGAAAAAGGCCGCGCGAGCGGCCTTTTTTACGGGTGTCGCTGCCGCTCAGGCCTTCAGCGCGGCGAGCACTTCATCCAGCATCTTCTTCGCGTCGCCGAACAACATGCGGTTGTTCTCTTTGTAGAACAGCGGATTGTCGACGCCCGCGTAGCCTGAGGCCATGCTCCGCTTCATCACGATCGAGGTTTTGCCTTTCCACACTTCGAGCACCGGCATCCCGGCGATGGGGCTCGCTGGATCGTCCTGCGCCGCCGGGTTCACGATGTCGTTGGCGCCGATCACCATCACGACGTCGGTGGCGGGGAAGTCCGCGTTGATTTCATCCATCTCAAGCACAATGTCGTACGGCACCTTGGCTTCTGCGAGCAGCACGTTCATGTGGCCGGGCATGCGGCCGGCGACGGGATGGATGCCGAAGCGCACGTTGACGCCTTTATCGCGCAGGTATTTCGTGATCTCGTTGACCGTGTGCTGCGCTTGCGCGACCGCCATGCCGTAACCGGGCACGATCACGACGCTTTTCGCGTCGCGCAGCAATTCGGCGGTGTCCGTCGCGCTGATCGCCACGGCTTCGCCGGCCGGCGCCGCTGCGCCGCCCGCCGCAGCCGGCGCACCGCCACCGAAACCGCCGGCGATCACGCTGATGAAATTGCGATTCATCGCCCGGCACATGATGTACGACAGGATCGCGCCGCTCGAGCCGACCAGCGCGCCGATCACGATCAGGAGATCGTTCGAAAGCATGAAACCGGTCGCCGCGGCCGCCCAGCCCGAATAGCTGTTCAGCATCGATACCACGACCGGCATGTCGGCGCCGCCGATCGCCATCACCATGTGGATGCCGAACAGGAGAGCGATCACCGTCATCACAATCAGCGGCGTCATGCCTTGCGCGATGGTCTCAGCGTGCAGAAATTCGCGGCCGAACCAGATCACCGCCAGCAGGCCGATCAGGTTCAACCAGTGCCGTGCGGGCAGCAGCAGAGGCTTGCCGCCGATCTTGCCTGACAGCTTGCCGAACGCGATCACCGATCCGGAGAGCGTTATCGCGCCGATGAAGACGCCGATATAGACCTCGATTTCGTGGATCATCTTCTCGGCGGAACTCAATCCCAGCGTCGACGTCGGGTCGATATAGCTGGTATATCCCACGACCACCGCAGCCAGGCCGACCAGGCTGTGCATGAAAGCGACCAGCTCCGGCATCTGCGTCATCTGCACTTTGCGCGCCAGCACGAGGCCGATAGTGCCGCCGACCAGCATGGCGGCGAAGATCCACGGGATGCCGGCCGCGGTGACGCGCGGGCCCAGCACGGTCGCCAGCACCGCGATCGTCATGCCGATGATGCCGTACAGGTTGCCGCGCCGCGAAGTTTCAGGGTTGGACAGGCCGCCGAGACTCAGAATGAACAGAATGGTGGCGCCGATATAAGCGACTGTGACCAGGCTTGAGGACATGGATCTTCTCGCTTATTTGCGGAACATGGCCAGCATGCGCTGGGTGACGGCGAAACCGCCGAACATATTGATTGCGGTGAGCCCGATGCCGATCACGGCGAGCCAGCGGATTGCTTCATCCGGCCGCGCTACGCCGGCGCCCGCCAGCACCGGCGGCGCGATCTGCACGAGCGCGCCGATGACGATGATGCTGCTGATCGCATTGGTCACGCTCATGAGCGGGGTGTGCAGCGACGGCGTCACGTTCCACACGACCATATAGCCGACGAAACACGCGAGCACGAACACCGTGAAGTGGCCGAGAAAAGCGGCCGGCGCATTGGCGCCGATAAACCAGAACGCGGCCGCGGCAACCGCGAACATGATCGCCAGTTTGCCCGCTGCCATTGGCGCGCTGCCGCCGTGGCCGTGACCTTTTTTAGAGGCCAGCACGGCGACCGCCGCGGGCTTGGCTGCCGCAGCCGGCGCTGCCATCTTGATGGGCGGCGCCGGCCAGGTGACCGCACCGTCCTTGATGACGGTCAGGCCGCGGATGGCGTCGTCTTCCATATTGACATGGATGATGCCGTCTTTGGTCTTGCACAGTTCCTCAGCCAGACGGAACAGGTTGGTCGAATATAAGGTGCTCGACTGTTTGGCGAGCCGGCTCACGAGGTCGGTGTAGCCGACGATGGTCACGCCATGCTTCACGACCGCTTTGCCGGGCTCGGTCAGTTCGCAGTTGCCCCCCTGCTCGGCGGCCATGTCGACGATCACGCTGCCCGGCTTCATCGTCTTCACCATCTCGGCGGTGATCAGTCTCGGCGCCGGCTTGCCGGGGATCAGTGCGGTAGTAATGATGATGTCCACTTCGCGCGCCTGCTTCGCGTACATCTCGCGCTGGGCCTGCTGGAAGCCCTCGCTCATGACCTTTGCATAACCGCCGCCGCCCGAACCTTCTTCTTCGTAGTCGACCTTCACGAATTCGCCGCCCAGCGACGCGACCTGGTCCGCAACTTCGGCACGGGTGTCGTTCGCGCGCACGATGGCGCCGAGGCCAGCGGCCGTACCGATTGCCGCGAGTCCGGCGACGCCAGCACCGGCGATGAAGACTTTGGCGGGGGGCACCTTACCGGCGGCCGTGATCTGGCCGTTGAAGAAGCGGCCGAAAGCGTTGGCGGCTTCGATGACGGCGCGATACCCGCCGACGCCCGCCTGTGAGGTCAAGGCATCCATCTTTTGGGCGCGGCTCAGCACGCGGGGCAGCGCATCGATGGCCAGCACGGTGGCCTTGCGCGCCGCCAACTGCTGCATCAATTCGGGATTTTGCGCGGGCCAGATGAATGCAACGAGCGTGCCGCCTTCGCGCAGCAGCGCGACTTCATCAGCGCTCGGGCCGCGTACTTTGAATACGATATCGGCGGATGACCACAATTGCGCCGCGCTGCCGACGATATCGGCGCCTGCAGCGCGATAAGAGTCATCGCTGAAATTAGCGGGGTCGCCGGCGCCTGCTTGCACCGCGACCTTGAATCCGAGCTTCAGGAGTTTCTCGACGACTTCGGGCACGGTGGCGACGCGCTTCTCGCCGTCCGCGGTTTCTTTTGGAACGCCTATGACCTGAGGCATGAGTTCCCCTTGTTTATTGACGACTCGGACACCACGTCCATCAGACCTGCGATTATAGCAAGGCCGCGACGCCATCCGGGCGGTTGGCCGTCGCACCGTATTTGATGCGGGTCAATCAAGCTATAATTTCCCATGCCTGTCATTCGCGTCCTGCCCGACCTGCTGATCAACCAGATTGCCGCGGGCGAAGTCATCGAGCGCCCGGCCGCGGC
>JBKJMN010000253.1:0-13885 GCA_046596405.1 Burkholderiales bacterium | reverse complement strand
CCTCCCCGCCAGCGCAACCCGCGCGAATAAAGCGAAACCCGGGGAAAAGCCCCGGATTTCGCTCGCGCCGCCTGCGGGCTGCGGTTTACCGGATGGGCATGATGGTCGTCGCCACCCTCCACTACCCAGCCATCACAAAACCTGCTGCGACCCGGCGCAGCAAGGCGAGGAACTCTGCGGGACTTAATACTCGGTGCGCGAAGCCGGCGGCGAAACGGGTTGCGAAGGGGATGGAATGGGAGATCGAGGCGAAGTCATTTCGGCCTGCGGCCTGTTTCCGCTCCTGTTCCCCTCCGGTTGGTAGCCGTCGGTGAGTGTGTACAGAAACTCGACAATGTCGTCGATTTCCCCGTTCGTGAGTTGCGGGCGCTGGTGCGGGCGGCGCTGATAAGGCGGGGTGTCGACATCGACGTTGGCATGATACCGGGCCGGCAGATCGTCAAATTTTTTGCCTCCGGGAAACCACCGCGCCGGATCGGTATCGCGCGTAGCGTAGAACGCCACCGCGTCGCGCAGATTGTCGAAAAAACCGTTGTGCATGTACGGCGCGGTGATCGTGACATTGCGCAAAGTCGGCGTTTTGAACAAACCGCAGGTTGCGGGGTCTGTCACCGCCGGCTTCGAGGCTGGCATTGGCAACGCAACGCCCGCCACCGGCACACGCTCGCATAGGCCAAGGTCGACAAACGCCGGATCGGAATTTTTCGGAATGCGCGTGCTGCGCGGCAGCCCCAGGGCGCGGAAACTAAAATCCGTGAACAGCGATTTCTGCGGATCGCGTGAAGCGACATCGACGCTATGGCAATGCGCGCAATTGCCTTTTTGCGGCAGGATAAAAAGATTCAAGCCGCGCTCTTCCCGTGCGGTGAACTTCGCCTGCCCGCGCATCACATGATCGAATTTCGAGGTAAACGGCTGGAACACCCGTGTGCGCACGAAGGCGGCGAGCGAGGCCGCCACCGCGTCGAGCGCCGCCTCGGGATTGTTGAAAATGCTGTCACCCCACACGGTGCGAAACGCGTCGGCGTAGGTGGCTTTTGCGACCTTGGCAATCAGCGCGGGTGGATCGGCGTTGTTCATTTCGACCGCGTTAAAAAACGGCTGCCTGGCCTGTTCTTCCAGCGTATCGGCACGGCCGTCCCAAAAATGACCGCCCGCCGGCACGCGTTTGCCGTGACTTTCAATGCTGCCAAAGCGCGGCGCCGTGGCCAGGTACATCACCGTCGGCGCGTCGCGCGTGCCAAACTGGTCGGAGCGGCTGCCCTGCGCCACCCCGATCAGCGTGTTGTTGTTGCCCGTAAAGGCGCGCCGGGGATCGTGGCACGAGGCGCATGCTGTGCCTGCCGGTTCCGACAGGTTGCTGTCGAAAAACACGCGCAGGCCGAGCCGCTCGCGCGGTGTCAGGGAAGACTGATCAATGGCGGCGGCGAGCGACAGGAGAAAGGGATCCTGTGCCCGCGACGGGGACGCGAGCAGGAGCACGAGGAGTATCCCGGCCAAAACGCGCAATGCCAACGCGGGTTTTGAAAGCCGTAGCCGAGTCCAATGAAACATGGTGGTCGATGCGTGAGTCATGCCCGGCACAAATTATATCCACAGAAGGCGGGCTGGTGACCACCCGCGTTTAATGAACGCCCTGAAAGCGCTAGGAGCAGCGCAGCGGAATCGCCTTAAACCAGCTTACGCGCGACGAGCTCCGCCTTGGCGTAGGCATAGAATACCGGCGCCGCGATCACGCCGGGCAGGCCGAATGCCGCTTCCATCACGAGCATCGCGAACAAAAGCTCCCACGCCGAGGCATTGATGCGCGAGCCGACGATCCGGGCGTTGATGAAATATTCGAGCTTGTGGACGACGACCAGGAATATGAGCGAGCCCGCCGCGATCGGCAGCGAGTAACTCAAGCTCAGCACGACGATCACGCTGTTCGAGACCAGGTTGCCGATGATCGGCAGCAAGCCGGCGACGAAAGTCAGTGCGATCATGGTTTTGGTAAGCGGCAGATGCACGCCGATCGCGGGCAGCACCAACCACAGATAAATCGCGGTCAGCGCGGTGTTCAGCGCCGAGATCCTGATCTGCGCGAGCACCACGCTGCGAAACGCATCCTCGACGAGTACCGCGCAGCGCGTGAGCGCGCGGGCGAGCAGCCCGGGCGCGCGCGCCGGCTCGACTTCGCGCACCGCCACCAGCGCACCTATCACCATGCCGATCAACGCGTAAGCGAGACCGCGGCCCACCTCGCCGCCCGCCTTCCGCAATTCCGCCGCGTGTTCGCGCAACCAGCTGGCCGCCTCGTCTTTCAGCGCGTCGGCGTCCGCGGGCAGATTGTCCTGCACCCACGCCGGCAGCGTCGCGCGCGCGCCGTCGATGATGTCCGCCATCTTCTGCAGCAGGTGCGAGACATGCACGCCGTCGCCGCGATAAAACGCGGTCACTCCGCCGACCAGAATGACGGCCAGCGTGAGCACGATCGTCGTGAGCACGATCACCACCAGGATTCTGGCGCGCGCAGGATTGAGCTTGCGCCCGAAAATATGCGGAGCCAGCAAATGGACCAGGGAATGCACGAGCAGGCCCGCGAAGAGAGCGGGCAGCAGGTGCAGCACGATGGCGAGCACCAACCCGGCCGCGGTCAGCACTATCGAGGCAATATCCGTGCGCGAACCGAAAGTATCCTGACTCACGCAATCACCACGACCGGCTTGCCTATCATGCGCCGCTCCTCGAGCGCGGCATGCGCCGCTTCAACGTTGGAAAGCGTGTAGCGGCCCGCGATCGAAATTTGCAGGCTGCCATCGAGCAGCGCCGCGAAAATATCGGCCCCGCGCGCGCGCGTCGCCGCGGCGTCGGGCAGATGATCGGCGAGCCGCGGCCGCGTGAGAAACAGCGAGCCGGCTTCGCCGAGCTCGATCGGATCGAGGTCCGTCACCGAACCGGAGACACTGCCATACGCGACGACGAGGCCGCGCTTGCGGGTCGCCCGAAAACTGTCGCGCAGAGTCACTTTGCCGATCGAATCGAATACGACATCGACGCCGCGCCCGTGCGTCGCCTCGCGGATGGCATCGGCAAAGCCGCCGTTTTCGTACAGAACCGCGAGATCGGCGCCGCGCTCGCGCGCGACCTGCGCCTTGGCGGGCGAACTCGTGGTCGCATAGACGGTCGCGCCCAGGCGCTTCGCGAGCTGAATCAGAATCTGGCCGATGCCGCCGGAAGCCGCGTGTATGAGGCAAGTCACGCCGGGCGCCAGGCGTCCGACGTCGTGCGCGAGATAATGCGCGGTGAAGCCGTGAAACACGCACGCCGCCGCCATTTCCAGCGGCAACGCAGCGGGGACTTTCACCACGCGCCATGCCGGGACGACCGCATATTCGGCATAGCTGCCCCACGCAATGCAGTACGCGACGCGATCGCCCGGCTTGAAGTCAGTAACGCCCTCGCAGACGGCGACGATCTCACCTGCGCCTTCCATGCCGAGCGTGGTCGGCAGGCCGACCTTGTAGGTCTGCGATTGCGCGTACTTGCCCTCGCGCGTGTGGATATCCATGAAGTTGATGCCGGCATGGGTCAGGCGTATCAGCACTTCGCCGGCTGCCGCAATCGGCATCGCGATGTCGCGATGGACCAGCACTTCGGGCCCGCCGTAGCGGTCAATCTGGATGCTTTTCAAGGGGATTTTTATTTTCTCAGCGACGGGAAAAGTCTACAGCATTACCGCGTCCGGGTTCTGCGCGGTAGAATTCATGAATAAAAGTTCAGACAAGTTTTAGAGGAGATAATTCATGCGCGCATTTTCGAGTCCGCCGGGAAACGTTTTCCTGGTCGCGATCGGCATGACGCTCGCCAGCGCCGGCAGCGCGCAGGAGCAGTATCCGAACCGTGAGATCAAGATCATCGTGCCCTTTCCCGCCGGCGGCGGCACCGACATCACCGCCCGCCTGCTCGGCGAGCAACTGCGCAAAATCCTGGGCCAGTCGACGGTCATCGACAATCGCGCCGGCGCGAGCGGCATGATAGGCACGCAGGCGGTCGCCAAAGCGGCGCCCGATGGTTACCTGCTGCTCGTCGCATCCGGCGAAATGGCGGTCAATCCGCATCTCTACAAGTCGATGGCGTACGATTGGGAAAAGGACCTCACGACCATCACCAATTTGGTCAAAGTGCCCAACGTGCTGGTGGTCAATGCCGAGGTGCCTGCGAAAAGCGTGCAGGAATTGATCGCTTACGCCAAAGACAATCCGCGCAAGCTCACATTCTCGTCGAGCGGCATCGGCAACCCGCAGCAGCTCACGGGCGAACTCTTCAACAAGCTCGCGGGCGTGCAAATCAACCACGTTCCGTACAAGGGCGCCGCGCCGCAGATCGCGGACGTCGCCGGCAAGCACATCACGATGACTTTCGTCAGCATCGCGGCGGCGCTGCCCTTCATCGACAGCGGCAAGGTGCGGCCGATTGGGGTGACTTCACTCACCCGCGTGTCGATGATGTCCGAGGTGCCGGCGCTTGCGGAGTACGCGCCGCTGGCCGGGTTCGACGTCGTAAATTTCTTCGGGTTTTACGCCCCGGCCAATATCCCCGATGCGATATTGCGCAAGCTCAACGCGGCAGCCGTGCAGGGATTCAAGGATCCGGACGTGGCGGCGAAGCTGAAGGGCCTCGGGTTCGAGCCCGCGACCGATACGCCGGAGCAGTTCCGCGAATTCGTCAAAGCGAAATCGAAGCAGTTCGCAAGAATCATCGTCGATGCGAACGTGAAGCTCGAGCAGTAAAAGTGGCGCAATGTCGGCCGCTGACTAGTCTGGCTTGACGCCCGCCTCGCGGATCACTTTCCCCCACACCTCGCGCTCGCGCGCGAGCAGCTTCTTCAAGTCATCCGGCGGACCGGCCAACGGTTCTGCGCCCTGCGCGAGCAACCGCTCGCGCACTTCCGGCTGCTGCATGGCGCCCGCAATCTCCGCGTTGAGCTTTTTGACGATGTGCGCCGGCGTGCCGGTCGCCGCCAACACGCCAAACCAGCCGCTCGACTGGAACCCCGGCGCGCCGGCTTCCGCGATCGTCGGTAATTCCGGCACCACCACCGAGCGCTTGGCGCTCGTGACCGCAAGCCCGCGCAACGCGCCGCTTTTCATGTATGGCACGACGATAAGCACGTTATCGATCGCGGCGTGCAACCGCCCGCCGAGCAGGTCGGGCAGCAGCACACCGGTGCCCTTGTACGGCACGTACAGCATGTCGACGCCGGTCATGCGCTTGAGAAGTTCACCGGACAGGCGCTGCACCGACCCCGGCGTGGAACCCGCAAAGTTGAGCTGGCCGGGGCGCGCTTTTGCATACGCGATGAACTCCGGCATCGAGCTCGCCGGTACCGCCGGGTGCACGACAAAAACATAGGGCGACGTCGCGAACAACGCGATTGGCACGAAATCTTTCGCCGTATCGAACGGGACTTTCGCGTAGAGGCTCGAGATGATGCCGAACGAGCCGCCCGCCATCAAAAGCGTGTAGCCGTCGGGCTGCGATTTGGCGACGAGGTCGGCGCCGATGATGCCGCTCGCGCCGGGCCGGTTGTCGAACACGACCTGCTGGCCAAAACGCTCGCTCAGTTTCGCGGCGACGAGGCGCCCCATGATGTCGGTCGAACCGCCGGCCGGCAGGCCGACGATCATGCGGATGGGGCGCTGCGGATAATCCTGAGCCGGCGCACCGGCAACCGTGCCGAGCAGGCACACCGCGTACGCGCACTGCAAAAGAAACTTCATCGCGTTCCTCCGCCGCGACCGCTACGGCCGCCCGCGCTATTTCTTGGCGCTGCCGCCGGCGGCCAGCAGTTTATTTTTTTTCAGGTTGCGCAACTCGGCCTGCCTGCGCTGAAAGCAGGCGAGGCATATCCAGCGCGTAGTGCCGATCTTGCGGAATTCGCCGGTCGTCCAGTGACTGCCGGTGCTGCAGAAGCGTTTCTTGACTTCGGCGACGGGCGTTTTGGCTTCGGGCATTTTAGCTTCGGGCGTTTTGGCTTTCATATGCGCCAATAGTAACAGGCAATCGGCTTGCCATCACCAGAGGCCGTGGAATCGTCAGATGTCCGCTTCGACGTTGTCGATGAGCCGCGTTCTACCGAGGCGCGCCGCCGCGAGCACCACCAGCCGGCGCTCGGCATTTTTCGGCGGCTGCAGGTCGCTTTGCCGGCGCACGGCGATGTAGTCGGGCTTCCAGCCGTGATGCGCGAGTGCAGCCATGACATCGAGCTCAATGCGCTGGTAATCGCGCGCGCCGCCGGCAAGCTGGTCGCGCGCGCCGCATAATTGCTGGTAAAGACGCGGTGCTTCGCGCCGCTCGTCCGCCGTCAGATAGGCGTTGCGCGACGACAGCGCAAGACCGTCGTCGGCGCGCACCGTCTCGGCCAGTATGATCTCGATGGGCAATGCGAGCTGATGCGCCATGTTGGCGAGCACCAGGCACTGCTGATAATCTTTTTTGCCGAATATCGCCGAGTGCGGCGAGACCATGTTGAAGAGCTTCAATACGACCGTCGACACGCCGCGAAAATGGCCCGGCCGCGCGGCGCCGTCGAGGATGTGCTGCAGATCCGAGGGCTCGACGACGTAGGTCTGCGGCTCGGGATAGATTTCCTGCTCGTCGGGCGCGAAGACGACGTCGACGCCGGCGGCGCGCAATTTGTCGCAATCGGCTTCCAGCGTGCGCGGGTAGCGCTCGAAATCCTCGCGCGGGCCGAATTGCAGACGGTTGACGAAGATGCTGACCACCGTGCACGCGGCGCGCGGCTTCGCGATGTTGATGAGTTGGATGTGGCCGGCATGCAGATTGCCCATCGTTGGCACGAACACGTTGTTCGGCTCGCGCTGGAGGCGCTCGCGCAATGCGGCGACGGAATGAATAACATCCATGTTGAAAGCGGGATCGAGGATGGAGGATAGCGGATTGAGGGAGCGCTATTCTAAACCAATCGCCGGACCCGAAATTGAGTCAGCGCAATCCTCAATCCTCAATCCTAGTACGAGTGCTCAGCCGACGGGAACGTCTTTGCCTTGACTTCGCGCACATAGGCTTCGACGGCTGCCTGCACGCTGCCCGCGCCGACCAGAAAATTTTTGACGAAGCGCGCCTTCTTGCCGGGATAGATATCGAGCATATCGTGAAGCACCAGTACCTGCCCGCTGCAATCGACGCCGGCCCCGATGCCGATGGTCGGGATGCGCAGCGCGGCCGTCACGTCGCGCGCAACCGCTGACGGCATCAATTCGAGCACAAGCATGGCCGCACCCGCGTCCTCCAGCATTTTTGCTTCGGCGATCAGGCGTTGCGCCGCGGCATCGGTCTTGCCCTGGATGCGGTAACCGCCGAGCGTGTTCACCGACTGCGGCGTGAGTCCGAGGTGGCCGCACACGGGCACGCCGCGCGAGGTCAGAAACCGGACCGTTTCGACCATCGTCTCGCCGCCTTCGAGCTTGACCATTTGCGCCCCGGCAGCCATCAAATGCGCGGCGTTCTCGAACGCGTGGCCGGGGCTCACCTGAAAAGTGCCGAACGGCAGATCGGCAATGATCCACGCGCGCTGCGCGCCGCGCGCGACGCACGCGGTGTGGTACGCAACGTCAGTGAGCGTAACCGGCAGCGTCGAGTCGTGGCCCTGCAAGACCATGCCGAGCGAATCGCCGATCAGCAGCGTGTCGACGCCGGCCGTATCGAGCACTGCGGCGAAGCTCGCGTCATAGCAGGTCAGCATCGTGATCTTGTCGCCGTCCTGCATCATCTTGTTGAGCGTCGTCAGGTTGATCCGCATCTTAAGAGTCTCTAACGTAGTTAAACACGTGTGAGTTGCAGCCAGAATTGGTAGGGCAAGGCGCCCGGTGAAGCGAATACTCATTGTATTCGCAAGACGAGCATCGCCGCCAGCGCCGATTCTGGCTGCAACCCTTCGGGCTGGCACGAGTTTTGGCGTGTAGCTCCCGGATCTCGGCGAAAAGGATTTTGCTTTTGGGGCGGAGACGGGAGCCGAGTGGCGCAATCGGAACACGGGAGCTACGGCACCGTTCCCGCAAACGGGCCTGCGGCTAACGAGTCTCGGCGCCACTTTGTCGCAAGCCACTTACTTAAAATGACTAAGTCGCGTGTCTTGCTTCGCGTTCTGAGCCAAAATCGTGACAGCGCATCGCGCGTTTAACTATGTTAGAGACTCTCACTCCTACTCCCCTAGACTGAAAAACTCACGCGCACCGCGCATCGCCGCCACGCGCTGCAACAATAAGTCGAAATCGGCCGGCGTGTCGACAAAATTCAAATGCTCCGAATTCACGATCAGCACGGGCGCGGCGTCATACTGATAGAAGAACCGCGCGTAGCTTTCGGCGAGCTTCACGAGGTAATCCTCGGAAATCGCGCGCTCGTAATTGACCGCGCGGCGTTTGACGCGCTCGATCAGCGTCTCGATCGACGCCTGCAAATAAATGACGAGATCGGGCGCGGCGGCCTGCGGTTTCATTTGCGCGTAGATTTGCTGATAGAGGTTCAGCTCGTCGTCGTTCAGCGTAAGCCGCGCGAACAGCGGATCTTTGTCGAGCATGAAATCCGCAACCGTCGCGCGCCGGAAGAGATCGGCCTGCGACAGGTCGCGGACCTGCTGGATGCGTTGAAAAAGAAAAAACAACTGGGTCGGCAGCGCATAGCGCGCCTGGTCGGCGTAGAAACCCGGCAGGAAAGGATTGGCGCCGGGATCTTCGAGCAAAGGCGTGCTGCCGCTTTTTTCGGCGAGCAGGCGTGCGAGGCTGGTCTTGCCGGCGCCGATCGGGCCTTCGACGACGATATAGCGGAACTTGTCCGGCAACGCCGTCATGCCACGACCGCGCGCTGCGCGAGGCGCGTGACACCGCCCGCATCGAGGCCGCGCAACAGGTCGTCCACCGCGCCGCGCCCCGGGATCATGCACCGCGGCGCGATTTCAGCGAGCGGGGCCAGCACGAATGCGCGCTCGTGCATGCGCGGATGCGGGATGGTGAGGCCTTCCTCGTGAACCTGCGCCGCGCCGTATAACAGCACGTCGAGGTCGAGCGTGCGCGGCGCGTTGGCAAATTTGCGCACGCGGCCATGCTCGAACTCGATCGCGAGCAGCGCATCGAGCAGCTCGCGCGGTGCCAGCGCCGTCTCAACCGCTGCGACCGCGTTTATGAAATCGGGCTGGTCTGCATAGCCGACCGGCGCGGTGCGATACAGCGAGGACTGCGCGATCAGGCGCGTGCGCGGCAACGTAGCGAGCGCCGCAATGCCCGCCTTCACCTGCGCTACGGGCTCTTCGAGATTGGCGCCGAGCGCGACGTAGGCTGTGACCGGCGTCATGCGCCGCCGGCCTCGCTGGCCGCGGCCGCCGGCTTTTTCTTGCGCCGCGGCCGGCGGCGCTTCTTGCTCGTGCCCGCGCCCGCGCCGTCTTTGACGAGCATGCCGGTACGCGCCGGCTCGTCGGCGTGCTGGAACTTCTCCCACCACTCGCCGAGCTCCGCTTCGATTTCGCGGCTCGCGCAGCGCAACAGCAGGAAATCGAAGCCGGCGCGAAACCGCGGGTGCTCAAGCAACTGCCAGGGCCGGCGGCCGGCGCGATTCAGAAAGCGCGCCTGCAGGGCCCAGATATCTTTCATGTCGGCACCGTAGCGGCGCGGGATCGCGAGCTTCTCCGCCTGCACCTGCAGCACCTGGTCCATCGCGTGGAACAGCGCCGGCATCGTATGCATGCCGCGCGCTTCTGCCGCCTTCCACGCCGCGAGCACTTCGTGCCACAGCAGGGAGGCGAACAGAAAGCCGGGGGAAACCGTTTTGCCTTCAGTGATGCGCTGGTCGGTATTTTCCAGCGCGAGCATTACGAAGCGCTCGCCGAGCGGCTGCTCGAGTATCACGTCGAGCAGCGGCAGCACGCCGTGATGCAGCCCTTCCTTGCGCAGACGGCGCACGGCTTCCGCGACATGCCCGGACAAGAGGAGCTTCATCATCTCGTCGAACACGCGCGCTTTGGGCACGTTGAGCAGCAGGTCGGCGAGTTCGCGGATGGGCTTACGCGAGCGGGCTTCAATTTCCAGACCGCGCGCCGCGGCAAGGCGAACCGCGCGCAGCATGCGGATCGGGTCTTCGCGATAGCGCTGCGCGGGGTCGCCGATCATGCGCAGCTTCTTCGCCTTGATGTCGGCGACACCGCCGTGATAATCGATGACTTCGCCGCGTACGGGATCGTAAAACATCGCATTGACCGTGAAGTCGCGCCGCCGCGCATCTTCTTCCATGCTGCCGAATACGTTGTCGCGCAGGATGCGGCCATGCTCGTCGGTGGAATGATCGGCGCCGGCAACCGCCTCGGCGCCCGCCGCGCCGCGGAAGGTCGACACCTCGACCGTCTCCGCGCCGCACATCACGTGCACCAGGCGAAAGCGCCGACCGATGATGCGCGAGCGGCGGAAAATCGCGCGCACCTCTTCGGGTGTCGCGGCCGTCGCGACGTCGTAATCCTTGGGAATGCCGCCGAGCAGCAGGTCGCGCACCGCGCCGCCGACCACATAGGCCGCATGACCGTGCTGCTGCAGCGTCTCGCAGGTCTTCAGCGCGCAGCGGCTGACGTGATCGCTCGCGATCCGATGCGTCTTGAACGGAATGACCTTGGGCTGCGCGGACCTGAACAGCTTGCCTGAAAACACCTTGCCGAGAAAACGCCGGATCATTAAATGGCTTCGCCTGTCGTGGAAATAAATTGAGCGGCGCACATCGGTGACATGCACCTTCAATTTCCATTGCCGAAAAACAAATTGAGCGGCGCACCAGGTTACATGAGCCGCCTCTTTTCATCTGCGAAAAACAAATTGAGCGGCGCACCATGAGTGCGTCCGCTCGAATTTGTGCGGTGTTAATTATATAACGGGTATGAAGTGCGCATCGGCACCGTCGCCGAACGCGCGGACGCGGCAGCCGTATAGCTCCTCCAGACGCCCCTCCTGAAGGAGTTCTGCCGCCGTCCCCGTCGCATGCCGGCCGTCGCCGTACAGCATCAAGATGCGATCGCAGCGCCCGGCAAACGCCAGATCGTGCAGTACAAGCGCCGCCGCCGCGCCCGCTTCCCGCGTCGCCGCGCGCAGCAAACGCAGGGTGGCGAGCTGGTGGCGCAAGTCGAGATGCTGCAGCGGTTCGTCGAGCAGCATGAGGGGCGGGTTCTGCGCCCGCAACTGCGCGAGCCGCGCGCGTTGGCGCTCGCCGCCCGACAATGTGACGTAGGTTTGCGCTGCGAGGGCGGTCAGTTCGTAGGCCGCGAGCGCGCTGTCCACCGCCGCCTCGTCATCAGCATGCCAGCCAAACAGTGAGCGTGCATGCGGATACCGCCCGAGCTGCACATAGTCGCGCACGCTGCCCCAGAATTCCTGGTCCTCGCGTTGCAGCAGGATGCCCAGACTGCGCCCGAGTTCGCGCCGCGCGTAATTCGCGAGCGGACGATCGTCGATAGAGAGCGCGCCGCCGGTGGCAGGCGTGAGTCCGGCGAGAGTGTGCAACAGCGTCGTTTTGCCGCTGCCGTTGCACCCAAGCACGCCCCACAATTCGCCCGGCGCGAACTCGAGCGTCAGATCGCGGCACAGCACCCGCGCGCCAATCGCAATCGTGAGCTTCTGCGCGCGCAGTCTCATGGCCGCCGCGACAACAGGAACAGCAACACGGGCACGCCGAGCAACGCGGTAAACACGCCGACCGGCAACTGCTGGGGCGCCCACACGGTGCGCGCAAACGTGTCGGCGAGCGTCACGAAACTGCCGCCGACGAGCGCCGACGCGGGCAGCAGCCAGCGATGATCGTTGACGCCGGCAAGCCGCAGCGCATGCGGCACCATGATGCCGACGAAGCCGATGCTGCCACCAAGCAATACCGCCGCGACCGTCGCCACCGCAGCGCCGAAATACAACGCCGATTGCAGCCCGCCCACCGCCACGCCGAGTGCGCGCGCTTTCAATGCGCCCAGCGCGAGCGCATTGAGGCTGCCCGACCAGAGCGTGAATGCCGCCACCACGCCGCCGAGCACAATCCAGGCAGTGCCGCTCGCCTCGGCGTGGGACAAGTCTCCCATCAGCCAGAACAGCATGCCGCGCAACTGCGCCTGCGGCGCGAGCGTGAGCAGCAGGCTGATGAGCGCGGTGAAGCCCGCCGACAACACGACGCCCGTCAATAACAACCGGTGCAGATTCCAATCGCCGGCGCGGAACGACAAACCGAATACGAGCGCAATCGCGCCAAGCGCGCCGGCCAGCGCCGCGAGGTTGCCGCCTGCCACGCCGACCCCGGCCAATACCGCGGTCAACGCCCCGAGCGCCGCGCCGCCTGAAATGCCGAGGATGTACGGGTCCGCGAGCGGATTCCTTAGCAGCACCTGCAACAGCACGCCAGCCGTCGCGAGCAGCCCGCCGCATGCAAAAGCGGCCAGCACGCGCGGCAGCCGCAATTGCCACACCACGTCGGCGACGACGCCGGACGCCGGCCTGACGATGGCGTCGAATACCTGCGCGGTCGTCAAGGACAAGCTGCCGAACAGCAGCGCGACGAACACGCTGCCGGCCGCGATCAGCGCCAGCCCGGCGATGAGTGGCCCTCGCGACATCGTCAGGATTGAATCCCGCATCCTCGGTGCACAATCCTCAATCCTCAATCCTCCAAACTGATTATCGGCCAGCCGTGCCGTGCCGCGTGCGCGCGCAGCGTCGCATCGGGATCGACCGCCACCGGATGCGTGACGCGCTCGAGCAGCGGCAGGTCGTTGAGCGAGTCGCTATAGAAGCTCGTTTGCGGGAACGATTGCAGCGTCTGCCCGCGCGCGGCCAGCCACTCGTCGAGACGTGCGACCTTGCCTTCGCGAAAGCACGGCGTGCCGGCGACCTCGCCGGTGAATTCGCCGCCGGCGTGCGCGGGCTCGGTGGCGATCAGGTGCACGACGCCGAACTCGCGCGCGATCGGCGCCGTCACGAAACTATTAGTCGCGGTGACGATCGCGCACACGTCGCCGCGGTGGCGCTCGATGAGCGCGCGCGCGCGTGGCCGCACGATCGGCAATATTTTTACGCGCATAAATTGCGCATGCCAGTCGTCGAGCACGCGCCGCGGATGGCGCGCCAGCGGCTTCAACTGAAAATCGAGGAACTCGTGAATGTCGAGCGTTCCGTTTTTGTACTGCTCGTAGAACTCGTGGTTGCGCGCTTCGTAGACCTCGCGGTCGAGCACGCCCTGCTCGATCAAGAACTGCGCCCACTCGAAATCGCTGTCGCCGGAGAGCAGCGTGTTGTCGAGATCGAATAGCGTGAGGTTCAACTAATGCTCCGTAGTCTGGAATTCAGCAGCACAACCAAAAACCTAAAAAGCCATCAGCCGCAGATAAACGCCGACGAAATGCCAAGATCACCCGGCTATCACCGTTAAAGTTCTTGCTTTTATCTGCGTTCATCTGCGTTTATCTGCGGTTCAATTTGTTTTGAAGTGGCCTCCAACAGCTCACGCAGCAGCGGCAGCGTGATCGCGCGCCGGTTTGCAAGCGAATAGCGGTCGAGCGCGTCGAGCAATGCCAGCAGCGACGGCAGATCGCGCTGCACGTGGCGCAGCAGGTAACCCACGACTTCCGCCGACAATGCGAATCCCCGCGCCTGCGCGTGGCGCCTCAATGCCGCGACTTTTTCTTCCTCGTTGAGCCCGTGGACGTGATACACGAGGCCCGCGCCCAGGCGCGTCATCAGGTCCGCGCGCAACGTAAGCTGCGCCGGCGCCGCGTTGCCGCTCGCGAGCAGCGTGCCGTTGCCGGCCTTGATGCGATTGTGCAGGTTGAAGAGTGCGATCTGGGCCTGCGGACTCAGCAGGTGAACGTCGT
>JBKJMN010000243.1:0-6953 GCA_046596405.1 Burkholderiales bacterium | reverse complement strand
ATCCGAACAAAGACGTTGCAAACACAAGGAAGCACGGCGTATCGCTTTCCGATGTTGATGGAGTGCTGAACGACCCACTCGCGCTTACTGTCGAGGACGGCACCGCCGAAGGAGGGCAACGTTTTGTCACCATTGGAATGAACACGTTCGGGTCGCTGATGATCGTGATTCACACGCCTCGACGCGGTGGATCGCGAATTATCTCTGTGCGGAAGGCTGATCCAAGAGAGCGGAGAAACTATGAAAAAAGTATATGGCTTCTCCAAAGGCAAGCGAGGAGCGGTGATTTCCAACACAGGGAAGACGCGTATCACCATCTACGTGGACGACACAATTGTTAGCCGATTCAAGGCCCAGTCCGAGAAAACCGGCAAAGGCTATCAGACCCTGATCAACGAAGCTCTGAAGGCGCACTTGGGACTCACGGAGCGGCCGGTAACGCAGGAGCTCGTGCGCAAGATTGTGCGTGAAGAGCTCGCGGCGCACGGTTGAGTGCGAACCCGGCGCCGCACACGGACGTGCGCTGTGAAGCCGGTTCACGCCGGTGGGCTCTACGTTAAACGATAACAAATCGACCATGCCGGAACTCTGTCGCTTTCTCGGAATTGTGATCTACATGTACTACAAGGATCATGCGCCACCACATTTTCACGCAGAGTAAGCCGAGTTTGAAATCACTGTCGAGATCGAGTCGGGGACAGTGACGGGTACGTTTCCACGACGCGCCCAAAATTTGGTAATGGAGTGGTATGCTTTGCATAAGCTAGAGCTCTTGACGGACTGGTCTCTGGCGCAAAGCAAGCAACCGCTGAAATCAATCGATCCACTGGAGTGACGCGATGTTTCTTCATGTTCTTGAGGCGCAGCACGTCCGAGATTACGTAGTGCGACTGAAATTCAGCGACGGCGCTGACGGAGAAGTGAATCTCGCATCCGAACTCGATGGGCCCGTTTTTGGCGCGCTTCGCGACCTTGAGCAGTTCAAGCGATTTTCGGTCGCTTGCCACACGCTCACATGGCCAAACGGTGCAGATTTCGCACCCGAATTTCTTCGCGAACGCATAGCGATTACCGTTTAACGAACGGTTTCAAGACAGCGGTCCGCAAGCGGACCGTGCTTGATTCGCGACGTTTGGAGAAATCGCTAGTTCCGTCTTAGGTCGAAAACCGCAATTTACCACGCGCAAGGAAACTCACCTCATGCCCGTCACCGGTAACTGGATATTCACGGCCTCGATGGACGTCGACCCCGACAAGGAAGCGCTGTTCAACGAGGTCTACGACACCGAGCACATTCCGTATTTGTCCAAGGTGCCGGGCGTGGTGTCGGCGACGCGCCTGAAGGCCGACACGCTGCGCGTCACGATGGGTGGGGAGACCAAAACGGTCGAGCCCGCGGGGCCGCGCTACACGTGCATACTCGAACTCACGAACCCCGACGTGTTGACGAGTGCGGCATTCGCGCAGGCCGTAGACGCCGGACGCTGGGCGGCGCAGGTGCGCCCGTACACGCGCAATCGCCATCACACACTGCATAAAGTGATCAAGGGCTGATGCCCGCTTTCGCAGTCCGGCTGCTCGCCGTTTTGCTGCTCGTACCGGGCACGGCAGTTTTCGCGGCCGATTCGGTACGCGTGATCGAGACGCGCAGCGTGCCCGCCGAGCTGCTGCCCGCGCCCACAGCGGCGACGCACGAACTGAAGTTATCGTTGTACGCATTCAAAGGCTCGCGGTGGCTGCCTGGCGACATTACCGCGGCGGTCCTCGACGCGCTGCCGATGCTCACGCAATGCGGCGTCGCCGCGGCGAGCGTCGAGCTGCGGATACTCGAAACGCCGCTGCGGTTTCATTTTTTTTCGACGCCGGTGTCGCGCGAGCTTTTACGCCAGATTACCGTCGCCAAGCCGGCGCTGCTGTTCGTCGACGACACGTACAGCCAGCCCGCGTACGACGCGGAAGCGATCGGGCTTTCGAACGCGCAGACGCGCCCCGAGCTCACCAACACGATCTGGTTTGCGTACGGCGCGAACGATCTGCCGTTCGCGATCGCGCACGAGCTCGTGCACGTGCTCTCCGACAGCGGCGACCACACCGACGCACCCGGCAACCTGATGCGTCCGACCACGGCGCCCGCGAACACGCGGCTGACCGCGGCGCAGTGCGAGCGCCTGCGCACGGTCGCGCAAGCCAACGGCTTGCTCACGCGCCGCGCGGGCGCTCCGGCGCCGCGCAAATAGGCCGCCTAAAGCTCGTCGAGCCAATACTGCATGCGCGTCCCGGGAGCACGGAAGATCGCCATGCACGGCAAGTTATAGTTGTCTCACCGCGAGCGGGCCGGGCATGTCAAAAGCGTCCGCCCCGCCCGCCGCGCAGGCAAGCGCGGATGGCATAAAATGACGGGCTGTCACGCCACCACGCCGGCTTCAGCCGACCTTCAACCCGAGGATAATTCCGATGAACGCACCTACCCCTTTGCACCTCCTTTCGATCGCCGATGGCGTCGCCGTCGTCACGCTGAATCGTCCCGAAGCGATGAATTCCCTCAATTCACAGTTGCGCAGCGAGCTCACCGTTTTGTTTCCGCAGCTCGATCTCGACGACAAGGTGCGCGTAATCGTGATCACCGGCGCCGGTGACAAGGCTTTCTGCAGCGGCGCCGATCTCAAGGAGCGCGCGGGACGCACCACCGCCGCGATGGTGCACGACCGTCTCAACGTGGTCGCGAAATGGACCAGCATGGTCGCCAACGTGCGCAAGCCCGTGCTCGCCGCGATCAACGGTTATTGCATGGCCGGCGGTTTCGAGCTCGTGCTCCAGTGCGACATCAGCATCGCGTCCGAGCGCGCGATCTTTTCACTGCCGGAGACGACGCACGGCTTCTTTCCGGGCGGCGGCGCATGCCAGCGGCTGCCGCGTCTGGTCGGCATCCAGAAAGCAAAAGAACTCATTTTCACCGGCCGGCGCTGGGACGCCAAAGAAGCGGCGGAACTCGGCCTGGTGAACAAAGTTGTGCCGCACGACAAGGTCATGGAGGAAACGATGGCGATGGCGAAACGCATCGCCGCGAATCCGTCGATCGGCGTCGTGCAATCGAAGTCGGCAATGAATCAATCGCAGGAGGTCGGGCTCACCCCGGGTCTGCGGTTCGACAACGAAGCGTGGGTCGGCTGCATGCATTCCGACGAGTGGAAAGAAAAGCTCGGCGGCTTCGTGCGCAAGGAACGCAAGCCCGATTGATTTCGGCCATGCCGTCCGCTTGGAATCGGGGCGCGCGGCGGGCCAACCGCTGGAGGAAATCGCTCCGCCGGGTAGCGCTGATGTGCGGCGATCCCGGTAAACTGGAGACCGTCATTTCGGGGGACATAAAAATGAACATCAAAACCTGCTTTATCGCCGGTGTTGCGGCGCTGTCGTTGGCGGCGGCGATGCCCGCGCGCGCGGCGGACGCGCCGGAAATCGAACTCACCTGGATGTCGATCTCCAACTGGTATATCAGAATCGGCGACCTGCGCATCGTGCTCGACGGCTACGTCAGCCGCTTGCCGGGCCCGCCGTTCTTCTACGCGCCGAAAAGCTTTCCCGGCGACCAATATGCGTACACCAAGGCCGCGGCACCGGTCGACGTCGCAGCCGTTACCAAAGTGCGCGATGCCGTGCTGGGCGGCGCGAAACTCGATTACGTGCTGTCCGGGCACAGCCACTGGGATCATTCGTGGGATACCCCGACGTGGGCGCGGCTCACCGGCGCGACGATGATAGGCGGAAGATCGAGCTGCATGCAGGCAGCCGCGCAGGGCGTGGCGGCGACGCAGTGCAGGGTCGTCAACGGCGGCGAAAAAATAGATCTCGGCCATGGCGTGACGGTGCGCGTGGTGCGCTTCAATCACAGCGGCGACACGTCGAACCCGATCCAGCACTTCGCGCGCGAGCTGTACGATCCGCCGATCCCGGACGCGTCCGGCAACCTGCGCGCCGGCGTCGGCGAGGATTATCCGAACGGCGGCGGCGGACGCGCGTACCTGTTCACCGTCGAGCGGCCCGGCCACAAGGCGAGCTTCTTCGTGCAGACTTCCGCCAGCGCGTTCGATCTCGACCGCGACATCCATGTCGACGGCGTGAATTACGGCGCGCCGCTTGCCAATCTCGCGGCGGCGATGAAGGATGCGGGTCTGAACAGCGTCGACGCGTGGATAGGCACGGGCGGGGCGGCGGTCGCCAGGCTGATCGTGCCGGTGATCCGTCCGAAAGTCTATGTGCCCAGCCACTGGGATGGTCTTTTCAATCCGTTCTGGCCGGGCCTGCCTTTTCCGTTCAAGGACGATGCGCTGAAGGCTTACCTCGACGCGGAGAAGGTCGGGCTGATGCCGCAGCAGCAGTACTTCGACAGCTACCGGATTGATGCGCGCGGCGTGGCGGCGCGACCCAATAGCGAGGTCAAGAAGAAACTCGGTTTCGCCGACGCCCAGAAGTTCAGCAAAGCGATGCGCGACGCGGTGCGCATGGTGGCGTCGACGTCGTTGGGCGACGACTGCGGCGAGGGCGTGTTTGCGTCGTTGTGGTCGGGTGTGACTGCTGCGAATCCGGCGCGGCTGCGGGAAGCGTGGACGGCGGTGCATGCGCCCGCGCATATGAATCGAACGGCGCGCTAGCCGGGGTGGACCCCGAAGAGGCGCCGCCGCAATGCGTCCGCCCGCCTCGGTGCGGCTCCGCACAGACGCCCGTCAAGCGCCCCGCTACTGTGGGACGGCCTCATCAACAGATGACAGCCAACCGAAGGGATTCCCACATGGTACTCAATCGTTCGATCTCCGCAGCATTTCTCTGCCTGCCGCTGCTCTTGGCGGGCAATGCCCACGCTCAGCTCGCCGGCTCGACCACATTCAAAGCCGACAACCTGTCGATCATCGCGACCGGCTGGAGCGTCAAGAAAAAAGTGCTCGGCAAGACGGTTTACAATGAAGAGAACAAGAAAGTCGGCAAGATCGACGATCTCATCGTTGCTCCCGACGGCACCGCGTCTTTTTTCATCGTGGGCGCCGGCGGCTTTCTGGGCGTGGCCAAGCACGATGTTGCGATTGCGGTCGGGCAGATTCTCGAAAAAGACGGCAAATTCATGCTGCCGGGCGCAACCAAGGCGGATATCAAGGCGATGCCCAAATTCGAATACATAAAATAACCGCCTAGTCGCGCCTGACGCCACGCGCAAACCGCGCGGGCGCGAAAGGCGCGATGGCGATGTGCGGCGGGCGCCCGGCGACGAGTTCCGCCGCGACTTTGCCCATCACCGGCCCCGCGCTCATGCCGAAGTGCGAGTTGCCGAAAGCGAAAAATGCATTGGTGTAATTCGGCGCGATGCCCAGTACCGGCAAGCCGTCGGGTAGGCTCGGCCGCCGTCCCATCCAGCGCGACACTTTTGCCAGGTTGAGGCCGGGAAACATCGTGCGCGCCTGCGTGACGAGCATTTCCGCGCGGCGCCAGTCGGGTGCCGCATCGTAGCCCGCGAATTCGGCGGTGCCCGCGACGCGCAGTCCCATATTCATCGGCGAGCACACGAACTTCGCGTCGACATGGCTGACCGGGATGCGCGGCATCACGCCGGGCTCCTCAATCGTGACGTGATAGCCGCGTTCCGCTTCGACGGGCAGCGGCGTGCCGAGCCACGCGCTCAATTGCCCTGACGCCGCGCCCGCCGCGATTACCACGCACTCGACGGCTTGCGCGACGCCGTCGACGACGATGCCCGTGACGTGCCTGCCGTTGGTTTGAAACCCGGTGACTGTGCCGCGCTGGATCGTGGCGCCGTGGCGCCCGGCTTCGGCGGCGATCAGGCGCACGAGTTCGTGCGGGTTTTTGCAGCGTCCGTTGTCGGGCAGCAGCATGCCGCTCTTAAAGATGGGCGCGAGCGCGGGCTCGAGCTCGCGGATTTCCATATGATCGAGCAGCGTGTATTTCACTCCGGCCGCCTTGCGCATCGACTGCGTGACCGTCGAGCCCTGCGCCGCGTTCTCGCGCGTCGACACGTAAAGCTGGCCGCAGCGCTCGATCAGCGCTGCCGCGCCGGTGCCGCGCGTGAGTTCGGCGTACGCCTCGAGCGTACCGCGGTGCAGTTCGTGCATCGCGCGCGAGGTCTGCATGGCGGTTTCGGCGCGGCTCGTTTTTACCGCGGTCAGCAGCCACGGCAGCGCTGTCAGAAAATAGGCGGGACGCACCGCGAGCGGCCCGTTCTGCGCGAGCCAGCCGGGTAGTTCCTTCCAGAACCCGGGAATCATGTACGGCACGACCGCGCCCGGGCTCAGGTTGCCCGCGTTGCCGAAAGACGCGCCTTCGCCCACCGGACCGGCGTCGATCAGCGTGACCTTGAAGCCCTCGCGCTGCAGCCATGCCGCGGAACATACACCGACAACGCCTGCGCCAATGACGGTGACTTGCGGTTTTTTCAAAGGACGACCATCACTGGATTAAAAAAAATATGCCACAGATGAACCACAGATACACTCAGATGATTTGGAAGGCCATCAGCCACAGATACACATGGATATTTCAAAAGACGGGTAGCCACAGATACACACAGATGATTCAAAAACCGGTTAGCCGCAGATGAACGCAGATACACGCAGATAATTCAAAACCACAATCGAGATATTTTTCTTGGTTTGATCTGTGTGTATCTGTGTTTGCCTGTGTTCCTCTGTGGCTCATTGAGTTGATTTTGATCGTTCTTTTCATCTGCGTTTATCTGCGTGCATCTGCGGCTCAATGCTATAAGTATTAACCCTGAGCTTGATTTTCATCTGTGTTTATCCGTGTTTATCCGTGGCTAAAAACGGTTTAATAACTTTCCAATTCATTCAACTTTGATATTACGTTCGCGCACGAGCCTGCCCCATTTGTTCATTTCGCTTTTCACGAATTGGCCGGCCTCGGAAGGAGACTTGGTGCCGTCCGGCTCGAAG
>JBKJMN010000463.1:0-5363 GCA_046596405.1 Burkholderiales bacterium | reverse complement strand
GAAGGAACCGCTGGCGACGGAATCGCCGTTGTGGTCTATGCCGAATGTAATCATTACGCCGCACAATTCATCGACCGGCACCGGCAACTACCGCCGCGGCGTGCAGATCTTCCTGCGCAATCTCGAGGCCTATCTGCGCGGAGACGCCAGGATCGAGAATGAAATCGAGCGGGCTTAAGAAGTCTCCCCGGGTTCCCGTCCGCGCGCGAACGACGAGCATTTTGCGCGAAACTTAAGTCACTTCGCGACTGCGTAAGCGTCCGCGAAAGTCTTGATATCCGCCGGATTCAGATCCGAGATTGCCCAGAACGTCATTCCCGCCTTGTCCCAATGCAGCAGGTTGTAACCCTGTTTCGAGGAGGTGCGCAGCGCGGCTGCGGCTTTATCACCGGGCCACACAAAGAGATTGATCACGTGCCGGCGGTGCTGGTAAACCAGGGCGGCGACCGGCCGACTGTTGACGTAATCGAGGCGCGCGCCGACCAGCGGGAAGCCGGCAGCAGCGAGATCGACCGCCGGCGGCGAGAAGTCGAGTTTGGAACTCAGCCACGGCTTCACCGTGTGCTGATCGGAGGAAGCGATCTCGACGAGATGGTTGGTCAACACCGAGCGCGCGTGGCCCGCAATCACCTGTTCGACTATCCGCTCGTCGCGCAAGCCTGATTCCATCTGAGTGGCGGCCGTCCAAGTGATGACGACCGTGGCGGCGACTGCAGCAGCGAGCGGATACCAGTTCCAGCGCGGAGCTTGGCGTGACATGGAGCCGTCGGCAGCGCCGGTGGTGGCGCGGATGCGCTCGACGAGCGCGGCGGGCGCGCGGTAATAGGCAGCCTGCTTTTTGACTGCCGCACGCAAGGCCGTTTGGGTGGCGTAAGCCTGCGCGCATGCCGCGCAGGTTTTGATATGCGCTTCGATACCTGCCGCGGTCACCGGATCGGTTTCCCGATCGAGGTACCCGTGCATGTAAGCGCGGGTTTGTGTGCAGTCCATAGTCATATCAGAATTCCTGCGCCAGTTCTTTCAATGCCTGCAACATGAGCTTGCGCGCGCGCGACAAGCGCGACATCACCGTGCCGAGCGGAATGTCGGCGATCTGCGCAATCTCGCGGTACGACAGGTCTTCCAGTTCGCGCAATACGATCACTTCGCGGAATTCCGCCGGCAGCCGCTCCAATCCGCGGCGCACGAGCTCTCGCGTGTCGTCTTGCTGCAATAGCCGCTCGACGCTATCGCCGGCGGTCGCCAGCTCGTAATCCACGGCCGCGACGATGTCGTCGGTAAATTCCACGTTCGTCGCCTGCGCCCGGTTCTTGTCGAGCCACGTGTAGTACGTGTTGCGCACAATCGCGAGCAGCCAAGCGCGCGCATTGCCGCCATGAAAGCTGGCATAAAACCGGAACGCGCGCAGACACGCCTCCTGCACGACGTCTTCGGCGTCGTGCTCGTCGCGCGTGAGCCAGCGCGCGAGGTTGTAGGCCGCATCGAGATGCGCCATCACGGTTTGCTCGAATCGGGATTCTCGTTCCAAGCTCGCTTCCAGGGCTATTGAGGTAATACCTGCGCTCTGCGGGTTTTATTCCCACCGGCAGCGGGAATTTTTCGCATGCAGCGCCGGTTATGTGAAGGTGGCAGGCAGGACTCTACCGCATTTGCGTCATTAACCACCGGGAGGAGAAGGCAATGTCAAAACCAATCGACAGGCGGGATTTTCTGAAGCTGGCGGGCGTCGGCGGCGCCGTTTTCGCATCCGGCCTGACGGGCTGCGCGACGATGGCAGGGCGGCAGGACGATTTTTACTTCGTGCAGTTGTCGGACACCCACTGGGGATTTGAGGGGCCGCCCAATCCGGATTCGAAGGTAACGCTCAAGCGAGCGGTCGCCACCGTCAACGCGCTCGCGCGCCAGCCGGATTTCATCATATTTACCGGCGACCTCACCCATACCACCGACGATCCCGCCGAACGCCGCAAGCGCCTGGCTGAATTCAGGGACATCGTTGGCGAACTCAAGGTCAAGAACGTGCGTTTCATGCCGGGCGAGCACGATGCTGCGCTCGACAATGGCGCCGCGTACAAGGAATTCTTCGGCGCCACCAACTACTCGTTCGACCATAATGGCGTGCATTTCATCGTGGTCGACAACGTGTCGGATCCGTCATCGAGCATCGGGGAATCAGGGCTCGCCGCGCTGGCCGCAGACCTCAAGCAGCAGAAAACCGACGCGCCGATTGTCATATTCACGCATCGTCCGCTGTTCGATCTTTATCCGCAGTGGGATTGGGCGACGCGCGATGGCGCCAGGGCGGTCGCGATGCTGATGCCGTACCGGCACGTCACCGTTTTCTATGGGCATATCCACCAGGAGCATCACCACATGACCGGCCATATCGCGCATCATGCGGCGAAATCGCTGATATTTCCGCTGCCTTTGGCGGGCAGCGTTCCCAAGCGGGTGCCGCTCGCGTGGGAGGCGTCGGAACCGTACAAGGGATTGGGATTTCGCGGCGTTGGCGTCGAAGCCGCGTCAGGACAGGCGTCGCTCAGCGAATTTTCCGTGGTAAAGAAAGCGTAAGGTATGCGACCGATAAACAGCGCCCCGCGACGGTCTATCGCTGCGGTCATCGCCGCTGCAGCGATGACTGCGGCCTATGTCGCGGCACAGCCCGCGGCGACCGGCGAGCCGGTTATCAAAATCACTGCCAGGAAATTCGAGTTTCTGCCGCATGAAGTGACGCTCAAAAAAGGCGTGCCGGTGATGCTCGAGTTGACCACCCAGGATGTGTTCATGGGCTTCAATGCGCCCGACCTCGGCGTGCGAGCCGATATGGTGCCGGGCAAAACGATGCATTTACGCGTGGTGCCGGCCAAAGCGGGCAAAGTGGTCTTTTTGTGCGACGTCTTCTGCGGTTCAGGCCACGAGGAAATGAGCGGGCTGATCACGGTCGTCGATTGACAAGACGGCGTGCAGCCCAGGCGACGATCAGTCGGCCGGTTCAGCCTTTCAGACCGCGGCCGGCGCGGCGGACGATCTCGTCGGTGGCCATCTCCTTTGCGCACCAGCCGGCGACGATGCGCGCGGAGTTCGACAGGCCGTGGGCGTCGGGACCCGTGCCTTCGCCCTCCAGGATTGCGACCGGAATGCCGGCCGTTTGCAGCGCATCCGCCATTACCGTCTGCGACGGCCAGACGACGTTGCTATCCTGTGGATTGCCGAGCACGAAAACGCGTAATTGCGGATGCGCGGCGGCTTTGCGCAGATGTTCGAACGGTTCATAGGAATCTGCAAAACCGGTCGTATCGGTGGTCCGGCCTTTCATTTCCCAGCGTATGCGCGGGGAGGACGGCGCCGAAGTGGGCACCGCACACACGATGTCCACGCGCATCGTCAGCAGCGAGGACGTCACGTGTCCGCCGCCGCTCTGCCCGGCGAGGATTAATTCCTCGATGCCGTGGCGCTGCTTGATCAGGTCAAGCGCTGCGGATATGAGTGCGGATTCTGCGCGCCGCCGGCGCTGCATGTGGTCGCCCGACGAGCCATGCGTCCCGGGCCGCGCGAAAAATAGGTACGGGAAGTCCACGCGGCGCGCCCACGCATCTGCGTCCGCCTGCAGTTGCTCGTTCGTGAATCCGAGGTAACGCCTGGCAGTTTTGCCGGCGCCGACCCATATGTCGCCATGAAAATAGACGACAACGCGTCTGACCGGTGCGGGGCCGAAGCCCGCCGTCCAGTATTTGAGGCACTCGGCGCCGGCATCCGCCGTTACGGCCCATACCGCATGGGCGATCTGGTCGCACTGCACCTTGTCCGCTTTGACTCCGCGCATGATCGCCGCTTCGGAAAAATCGCCCGCTTCGGTGAATTCAACGCGCTGCGCGGCTGTGCAAAGGGCGGCGGACAAGAGCAGCAAAGCCGCGGCGAATTTATGCATAGGCATCCGGCTGCCGGGCGAACCTCTCGACGCACGATAGCGAACAGAACCAGTACGTTTTGTGGTTGTGGTGCAGATCGCCGGCCGCCCGTGCGATATCGACCTGCATTTTGCAGACCGGATCGATTGCGTGGTCATGGACCAGCCCGGACAGCACGATTTCATACAATTCGATCGGCTGCGGCAGATTCTTCAGTTGCGTCGTGCGCCGATGCTCGACACTGATGTCGGCGACGCGGGCGCTCAAAAGCGAATCGGCGACCTGCCGCGTGCACAGGATCTCGCCGCCGCCCGCCTGCGCGGCGACGCGCGCGGCGGTGTTCACCGTCGAGCCGAAGTAGCGGTTGGCGCGCAGCAGGGCCGAGCCGTGGTGCAGGCCGGCGCGGACGACCGGGAAATCGTGGCGGCCGGCGATCGACCGGTAGAGCGTGCACAGCGCCTGCTGGGCGGCGAGCGGGTTTTCGAAGACCAGGAAAGCGCAGTCGCCCGTAAGCTCGTGGATCCTGCCGTGCGGTTCGATCGCCGCCTGGAGCAGGCCGTTGAAGTCATCGACAAGGTTTGCGGCGGCCGTTTCCCCATGCGAATCTGTCAACGCCGTATAGCCGGCGATGTCGACGAAGCAGAATGTCGCCTCGATGTTGGCGCCCTGATTCATGCCTGCATCGACCGGACCGTTCATCGTGCAAAAACAGCGAACATTGCGGTGCAGAGCGAAAGAACTGCTATGGCGCCAGCCCCGACGCAGAGGCCGCGCAGCCGCTGGCGGCTGCGTTCGGCCATCTCCAGCAGCTCGACGGTATTCTTGACTTGAACCGCCAGCTCCTTGATGTGCGCGTCGTTTGCGCTGGCGGCCGCCTGCAGCTCCGTAATCTGCTGCTGCAATACGTCGCGCTCGGCGACGGTGCTTTTGCGCGTAAAAACGGGTGAAGCTGCTGACACGATGGTCCCGACGTGCGGAAGCACCGCTTTAATTGCAGGAATGAGCCAGGCAGGCATGTTGGGTCCTCAGGTTGATTGTAGTTGGCCACGTTTAATTCAATTATCGCCTCCGGCGAAGCTGTCTGGAGACGTCAGCGCTCTCACGCCCGCGTCGCGACCGGCGCATCATCGGTGCCCGGTTCGGTCATGGGCTCGACGTGTTTCGCATCGGGAACGCCGTCGTCGACCGGCTCTGTGGCGGTTTCGGTCGCGACGATTTCGTGCCCGAGAAACCCGCCTGACTGGTGCTGCCACAGGCGCGCGTAGTGGCCGCCGAGGCGCAGCAGTTCGTCGTGCGACCCCTGCTCGACGATGCGGCCCTGCTCGAGCACGATGAGTCTATCCATGCGCGCGATGGTGGAGAGACGGTGCGCAATGGCGATGACCGTCTTGCCTTCCATCAGGCCGAGCAATTGCTCCTGAATCGCGAGCTCGACTTCGCTGTCGAGCGCCGAAG
>JBKJMN010000363.1:0-11550 GCA_046596405.1 Burkholderiales bacterium | reverse complement strand
CCCGGCGAAATCGTTGAGCTAGACGTCGAGATCTGGCCGACCTGCATCGTCGTGCCCAAGGGCTACCGCCTCGTACTGACCGTGCGCGGCAAGGACTATGTGTATGCCGGCGAAGCGGCGACGCTCTCGAATATGAAGAACCCGATGCGCGGCTGCGGGCCGTTCGAGCACGACGACCCGACCGACCGGCCGCCCGCGATATTCGACACGCAGGTGACGCTCCATTTCGGGGCAAACTGGCCGGCATCGCTGCTGCTGCCCGTGATACCGGCAAAATAGCGTCCCGGGGGCAAATGCGCTAAGCTAGAAATTCGCTGGAGCAGGCCCGTGCGTGAGGCGCACGCGGCCTGCCCGCAATCCGCGAAAAAATTTCGCAACTCAAATCGCCGTCAAGGCATGTCGCAGGGGGATCGCAATGGCAAAGCTCAATATCAATGGCAAAGTGAAAGACGTGAGGATCGAGGGCGACACGCCGCTTCTGTGGGTCATTCGCGAACAGGTCGGCTTAACCGGTACCAAATACGGCTGCGGCGTTGCGCAGTGCGGCGCGTGCTCGGTTCACATCAACGGCGAGCTTCGCCGCTCGTGCACTATTCCGCTAAGTTCGGTCAAGGCGACCGACAAGATCGTCACCATCGAGGGCTTGTCCGTGAAGTCCTCGCATCCCGTCCAGCAGGCGTGGGCCGATCTCGACGTGCCGCAGTGCGGCTACTGCCAGTCGGGCCAGATCATGGCGGCCGCGGCATTGCTCAAGAAAAATCCGCACCCGAACGACAAAGACATCGACGAAGCGATGACTAATATCTGCCGGTGCGGCACTTATCAGCGCGTGCGGGCCGGCGTGCACCTGGCGGCTAAAAAACTCGCATCGGCCGCTCCCGCCAACCGTAAAAACAAAGCGCAGGCGTGAGGAGAACGATCATGAAAAAAATCATCAAGAACGCAGCGACCAACCTCTCGCGTCGCCAGTTCATCGTGAGCACCGCGATGGCGGGATCGGGTCTCGCGCTGGGCTTCAACCTGCCGTTCGCGACGGCCGCGACCAAACGCGGCGCGGCGCCGGGCACTGAGGTGAATGCATGGGTTGTGGTCAACCCCGACAACACCTGCCAGATTCGCATCGCGCGCTCGGAAATGGGCCAGGGCACGGAGACCGGTCTCGCCCAGCTCGTCGCCGAAGAGCTCGAATGCGGCTGGAGTAACGTGACGACTGATTTCATCACGCCGGGTCAAAACCTCGCGCGTAAACGCGTGTGGGGCGAAATGGGCACCGGCGGCAGCCGCGGCATCCGCACCTCGGAAGACTACGTGCGGCGCGGCGCGGCGGCGGCGCGCATCATGCTCGTGCAGGCGGCGGCCGATCAATGGCAGGTGCCGGCCTCGGAGTTAACGGTTGCCGACGGCGTGATCACCCATGGGGCTTCCAAGCGCACCATCACCTACGGCAAGGTCGCGGCGGCCGCGGCCAAGCTCACGCCACCGGACCAGAAGAGCATCAAGCTCAAAGACCCGCGCGACTGGAAAATCGCCGGCAAGTCGATGAAGCGCCTCGATACGGCCGAAAAACTCGACGGCAGCCTGGTCTATGCGATCGATCTGCAATTGCCGGGCATGCTGAATGCGGCGATCAGGCAAAGCCCGGTATTCGGCAGCAAGCTCGTGAGTTTCGACGAAGCTAAAATTGCCTCCATGCCCGGCGTGAAGCGGGCCCTGAAGGTGAACGATTATGCGGTCGCGGTCGTCGCCGATACCTGGTGGCATGCGAAGAAAGCGCTCGACGCGCTGCCCATCGTCTGGGACGAGAAGGAAAACGGCACCCGCTCGACGGCGACCATCGCCGAGCAGATGATGGACGGCATCAACGCGCCGACGGCGTACGCGTTCCGCACCGAAGGCGATGCGCCGAAAGCGATAGCCGCGGCGGCGAAGAAAGTCGAGGCGACCTATAGCACGCCGTTCCTCGCGCACGCGACGATGGAGCCGATGAACTGTACGGTCAAATTCTCCGGCGACAGGGTCGAGGCGTGGGCGTCGACGCAAAACGCCGAGGCTACGCTGGCCGCACTGTCGGAAGAAGCCGGCCTGCCGCTCGATAAATGCGAAGTGTACAAGCATGTGCTCGGCGGCGGCTTCGGCCGGCGCGGCGGCAACCAGGATTACACGCGCCAGGCGGCGGCGATCGCCAAGCAGTTCCCCGGTGTGCCGGTCAAGCTGATGTGGAGCCGCGAAGAAGACATGACGCACGACTTCTACCGGCCGATCTCGATGTGCAAATTGTCCGCGGGTCTCGATGACAGCGGCAACGTCGTCGGTATGCACGTGCGGGTGTCCGGCCAGTCGATCAACGCGCAGGTCAATCCGGCGTCGATCAAGAACGGCGCCGACGCGCGGCAGTTGCAGGGCTACGCGAAGGAACCGGGGGATGCGCAACTCGGATACGACTTTCCGAACCTGCTGATCGAGTATTCGATGCGCAACACGCACGTGCCGGTCGGACCGTGGCGCGGCGTGAATACGAACCAGAACGGCGTTTACATGGAGTGCTTCGTCGAGGAGCTCGCGCGCGCCGCCGGCAAGGATTCGCTCGAATTCCGGCGCGCGATGATGAGCAAGTTTCCCAAGCACCTCGCCGTGCTGAACGCCGCCGCGGAAAAAGGCGATTGGGGCAAACCGCTGCCCCCCGGCGTGCACCGCGGCATTGCCCAATTCATGGGTTACGGCAGTTACTCGGCAGCAACCGCCGAGGTTTCGGTCAGCGCGGACGGCAAGCTCAAAGTGCATCGCCTCGTGCTCGCACTGAACTGCGGTCATGCGGTCAATCCCGACCAGATCGCCGCGCAGGTGGAGGGGTCCGTCGCGTACGGACTTACCGCCGCGCTATATGGCGAACTCAACGTCGACAAGGGCCGCATCGTCGAAGACAATTTCCACACCTACAAGATCATGCGGCTCGCAGAAATGCCCAAGGTCGAAACGGTGATCGTGCCGACTTACGACTTCTGGGGTGGGGTTGGCGAGCCGACGATCTGCGTGGTCACGCCTTCGGTGTTGAACGCGATCTATGCGGCGACCGGCAAGCCCGTGCGCAGCCTGCCGTTGAAGAACGCCAAGCTCGTCTGACGCGCCGGCTGGCAGTCAGGAACGAAACGCGGGCAAGCGGAGAAATCCGTTTGCCCGCCTTTTATTTAGCCTTCGCACGAGGCCTCGTATTGATTTCTCCAGAAGCGGGAATGCAAAACTCCACGCGTAAATCCAATACCTCGAAACGCTTTCAAGTTTTAGTGCTTCTTGAGCGACTTCGCCTGATCTTTCAGTGCCGTTGCGCCTAAATCATTCAAATTGGATAGGTCAACGTAAATGGCTGTGGCTAGTTGCGCGTATTTGTAAATATCTTTGTTTGTCAGTAGCATTTTTATGTCCCCTATTCTTCGCTGCGATGTGCCCATTGTCCTTCAAAGTCAATCGGGAAAGACGCCTTTACATCTTCCGCTCAGCAGTCGATCAATTCCTCGCGCCGGCGCGGCTTCTGACGCTGATGTATAAACGCCAATACGATGACTTCGTTCTGTTCGATTATGTAGAACAGTGAGTATGGAAAGCTGCGCATTACCGCCCGGCGTATCTCGCCTTCGACCCGTTGGTAGAGCGCCGGCTGCGTTCGCAGATGCACTTCAGACCGCTCGAGGGCCTGCACAAACGCTGAAGCTTGATTGATCTCCGGCTGCGCATACCAGGTAATTGCGGTTTCGACTTCGGCGGCCGCAGCGCGTTTGTAGCGGACGGAATGCGGCACTAGGAGATGCCGGCTTTAGCCTTGATCTCGGCGAGCGACACTGTCGATTCCTCGGGATGGTTCCGATGATGTGCGAGCCGTGCCCGCAATTCCACGCGCTGCTCATCGGTCACCGGGGGCGAGAATTTCTCGCTCGCGACGCTGTCGAGCAACTCCTGAGCAAGCTGCAGCCGCGCTGCTGCATCGAGTTTGATGATCTCGTCGTAGATGTTGGAATTCATGCGCGTAGCCTACGCGCTCCAAATCCGGCGCGCAACCTGGTTGCGGAATATTCTAAAATGGCCGCTCGAGTATTTCGCCAATTGTTCGAGCGGCCATCATGACGCCGCGGTGTCCGGGTTGTTTACACCGATCAGTCGAGCTTCTCGGTGACCGATTTTGTGCCGGTCGCGTTCGCCAAACGAATGGTGGCTACGGGCTTGCCCTGGTCCAGCGACGGCATGGCGCTGACGGCGTGATACCCGGCGTTGCCTGCCACTGCCTTCGAGACTGCAGAACTCAGAGTTTTCTTTGCCTTTGCCATTGCCGCGCTCTGGTCGGTTGCATGCTTGAGATCTTCAGCGTCCTTGATCTTCTCGCTCTGCGCGATCTTGCCGTTCATGTGATTGACAATCACTTCCTGGTATTTGCCCTTGGCTGCGGTGTAGATCGAAAGTTGAAGCTTGCCTTCGTGCATTTCGAACTTGCCCGAAATGGGTTTACCCTTGGCTTGGGCGGTGGCAAGACCTTTCGCGAGCGAAATCTTCGCCGCTTCGAGCGTCTTCCATTCGATCGGTTTGTCCTCGGCCATTGCGGTACCGGCTAGCATCAGTGCTCCGCCAATGGCGGAAGTGACCAGCGTTGCGAATTTCGTGTTCATGACTTCTCCTTGGTGTATTGACGATTACAAGTTTCAATGACGGGCTTTTACCTATTACCTGCTGCGTTATGCCTGCTGCCTCCCCGAATCTCGCTGGATTTCCAGACTGCCTCAATATTGGGTCGATGGCGCCTGAGCTTTAGCGACTGCTGTCTTGTCGAGTGCGGCGCGCAGGCCTTTGGCAAGCTGAAGCGCGTCATCGTTTGCCCAGAAGTGGACGAAGATGATCCGCGGCTGCTCTGACAGCATATGACTGTGCATCGCGGTAACTTCGATACCGTTCGCACGCAATGTCCGTATCATCGGATTGACTTCATTGCCGATAACGACAAAGTCACCGGTGATTGCGGCCTTACCACCCCCGGTCGGCTGGAAGTTTATCGCGGTCGCCGAACCCATCGAGGTTGGAATCACCATGCCGTCTTCCGTGATCGGATCGCGCCGGGGCACATTGAATTGATAAACACCTCCATTGGGCTGGCCTTTTACGCCGATTATTTCGTCCAGTTTCGCCGTGTCGAGGTCGATTGCAGGCGGGGCAGACGGCGCGGCGGCAGGCGCCTCTAATGGAGTTTTGCTCAGCGCGAGCGCAGCGCGAATCGAAGTCGCCATTTTCACGGGATCGCCGTGGCCTCCGATATGCATGTAAAACGTCGCCGGATTCGCGCGCAGCACGTGATTGTGGATCGCTGTTATATCAAGCCCTTCTTCAAGCAGCTTGGTCATCACCGGTTTGATCTCTGTATCGAGCAGCACCAGGTCACCCATTACCATGGCGCCGCCGTGCATCGGCTTAAAGGCGATCCAGCCGCCAAGCGCGAATGCCGGCCTGATGGTGACGCCGTCGACCGTCACCTGCAAATCAGTGCGCGGGACCCCATAGCGATGAACGTCGCCCGATATGGTGGCCGTTTTTCCGAGAGCAGCATCGACTTTTTTCCAGTCGATTTCCTGGGCACTGGCGGCCGCGGCGACGAAGAGCGTGATGCAGGTGAATAAAAGTGATACTAAATTACCAGGATTCCAAATTTCAGCCGTTTTCATAATTCTCTTTTTTAGTGAAACGGGGCCTATTATTTTCAACACACCGCGACTCCATAATTGTTTTCGTTTCATGGTGAAGCTCATAACTACTCCCGGATCTGTTTAGGCGAGCGTGGTTGATAAGCGGCACCGGATTTGACCACCGTGGTTTTGAATTTTGGCGCGCAGGTGTTGCAGCGTCCCCCGGCAGCGATGTTGTTCTTGTAGCCGGGATCGTCGCCGCGGTCTGTACGGTTGGCGACATATGGCGCGACTAAAGAGTTCGACGCGGATATACCACGAGAGTAGAGCGGCAGCCCGCACGCCGGTCATATTGCCGCGGTAAGTCGCCTCCCGTACAGGCGGTCGCGCGTGACAGCAATGATAAGTGCCGTCCGCGCCGGACGATTGGGAAAGTTATTTACCCCGGACGCGTCCAATGCGCCCGTTCGTCTGGCCATCCGGCCATCCGTTGAGCAAGCCGTGGACGCCTTGCGTCTGACTGGGAGGCTGCTTAAATCCCCGAAATGAGCCCAAGCACTTTTGCGGGGACGGTCAATTACCCGGACTTCGTCGCGTCGACGGCGACATGACAAATCGGCAAATCCTGCCGCTTCGGGTTATTGGCAAGATAATGTTGGTCATCCCTAAAGTCTGATTCTTACTTTGTCAGTTGCTCGCGCAGCCACTGCCATGCAGCCGGCCCCCATTCGCGTTCGTTCTTGGCGGCGATATGCCCGTCGTCGGGATAAACGCGCGCAACGCGGCCGGTGGGCGGACCGCTTTCGAGTGCGAGATACAAGTTGCCGATCGGCGTCAGGTGATCGATTTTGCCGTTGACCATGAACATCGGCATCGTGAGCTTGTCGAGCAGCCCGTTGTCTTTGAGCGACCAGCGCAGAAATTCCTTGCGTTGTTCTTCTTCGCTGATCGTGTACGTCGGGGGTTTGGTGCCGCGCGGGCCGAACCAGTTGGTGCGCGCCCGCGCTTCGGCCGCTTTGCGCCATTCCGCGCGCTCTTCCGGCGTGCCCCAATAGCCGACGCCGCCCGGCGCGCATGAAATGAGTCCCTTGATGCGGTTATCCACTGCCGCGAGCCGCATGACCCACAGGCCGCCGCGGCTCACGCCGAATGCGCCGAGCCGGTTGCCATCGATCTCCGGACGCTTTTGCAGCGCGTCGAGCGCCGACTGCCACGCGACCACCGATTCGGGCGCGTGCGCGAACGAAGTCTGTCCCGTGCCGGGCGCATCCACGACGAGCGCCGCCATGCCTTCCTTCATCGCGCCATCGGCATATTTTTCGCGGTCTTCCTTGTACATGTCGCCGCCGCACATCACGAGTATCGCCGGCACCTTGTTCAACGCCGAAGCGCCTTTCGGCACACGCAGAAAACCGACGGCTTCCTTGCCGTCGCGGGCCACCCGCACGACTTCATGCGAGCCTTCGCGCAGTTCGGTGGCGCGGCGAAAACAGTCGAGATATTTGTGATACGACGCTTCCTTGATTTTGCTCATCGTCGGCGGACAGATCGGCGAGCCCGAGTGATAAGGCGCCGGAAAGCGCGCGAGGCTGTAGTAGGTCTTGGCCTGAATGAAGCCATTGCGCGCGGTTTCCTTGTCGCCGCGCTGCAACGCGCTTTCCGCATCGTTTTCATAGCGCGCCGCGACCGCGCTCCATGCGGGCACCCAGTCCTCGTCTTCGGTGGCTTTGAGCGTAGCGACGGTGTCGAGCATCGGCTGCAGATCATCGACGAGATTGAACCAGCGCCGGTAAAATCCGCCGATCGCGACCACGAACGGATCTTCGTCGGGCCGCACCGGCAGTTGCGCGAGCATTTCAGCTTTGTTGATGGCCATTTAGCGTATCCCGGATTTTTGTTGGTTTCGTTTTGCGCGTACGCGAAAACGCGTGCGCAAACCAGCCGAGAACATACGGGGCGCGGCGCGGATTGTAAAGACCGCGCTTGACGGCAGCGCGCTGCTGATGGAAGCTGCAATGCGAGGAAGTGAGCAACACGCGACAAGTCCGCGCCGCGTCGGTGGCGCATCCGAGGAGTCCTGATCATGAAATCGTCAAGCCCCGCATGGGGACTCGGTGCCATCACCGTGTTTGTCGCAGCGTCGGCATGGCCGACGGCGCACGCGCAGGATTATCCAGCCAAGCCGATTCGCATCGTGCTGCCATTCAGCCCGGGCGGCGGCACCGATCTGCTCGCACGTCTCCTGAGCAAGCGTTTTTACGAGGCGTTCGGCCAGACCGCTGCGGTCGACAACCGTCCCGGCGCCGGCGGCAATCTCGGCGCTGAAATCGTGGCGAAGAGCGCGCCCGACGGCTACACACTCCTGATGTCGACCGCGTCGCTCGCCGTCAACGTGACGTTGTATCCGAAGCTCGCGTACGATTTGCGCCGTGACTTGATCCCCATCACGCAGGTTGCCTCCGCGCCGTTGGTGGTTACCGTGCATCCGTCGGTGCCCGCGCGCAGCGTAAAAGAGTTCGTCGAGCTGGCGAAGAAAACGAAGGGCGGACTGAATTTCGGCTCAAACGGCACCGGCACGACCAGCCACCTCGGCATGGTGATGTTCACCCAGGCAGCGGGAATTTCTCTTACGCACATTCCCTATAAGGGGGCGGGCGCGTTGCTCACGGCCCTGCTGTCCGGCGAAGTCGAAATGGGGTTTCCCGCTGTCATCAGCGTGCAAACGCACGTGCGCTCCGGCAAGCTGCGCGCGCTGGCGGTGACGACCATACGCAAATCCTCCGCGCTGCCCGAGTTGCCGACGCTGGCCGCTTCGTACCCGGGATTCGACATCGACAACTGGTTCGCGCTCTTCGCGCCGGCGGGCACGCCCCCGGCGATCGTCAACCGCATTCATGCCGAGGTCGTGAAAGGCCTGCAGCATGCGGAGTCAAAGGCATTCATGAAGAACGAAGGCGCCGAGCCAGTCGCCAGTTCCCCAACCGAGTTCGCGGCGTTTGTTGCGCGCGAAATCGACAAGTTCGCGAAGATCGTCAAGCTGTCGGGCGCGAAACCGGACTGAAAGTCAGGATTGAGGAGCGCGGATTGAGGATTCAGGCAGTCATTGCAGCGTTGTTTGCCGGCACAGTAGCGGCGGCGGGTTATCCCGAGCGCCCGATTCGTTTCATCGTGCCGCAGGCGGCGGGCAGCGCGTCCGATACCGTCGCGCGGCTGGTAGCGGCGGAACTCGTGCAGCAGATGAAGCAGCAGGTCGTGATCGACAATCGTCCCGGCGGCGCGCTGATGATAGGTATGGAGTTGCTTGTGCGCTCGGTTCCCGACGGCTACACCATAGGCTATGCGCCGATCGGCGCGCTGGCGATCGGCCCCAATATCGTGCAGGGATTGAATTTCAGCGTGTTGAAAGACCTGCAGCCCATCGCGCAGACGACGACCGGCAGCATGTTGCTGGCAGCGGCCCCGTCGACCCCGTTCAAAACGGTACGCGACGTGATCGATTATGCGAAACAATATCCTGACAAGCTTTCCAATGCATCGTCGGGTAATGGCACACCCGGCCACGTCGGTTTCGAGTTGTTCAAATACATGACCGATACTCGTATAGTGCACGTGCCGTACAAAGGTGGCGCAGCCGGCACCATCGATCTCATCGCGGGCCAGGTGCAATTGATGATGGAGAGCTCTAACTCGATGACGCCGCACGTCAAGTCGGGCCGGGTGCGGGGCCTCGCGGTGAGCAGCCCGACGCGTTCGCCGGCGTTTCCCGACCTGCCGACGATCGCCGAAGCCGGCGTGACGGGTTATGACGCAACGACATGGACCGGTATCGTTGCGGCGGCCGGCGTGCCGAAAGCGCTTGTGACGAGACTCAATGCCGAAATTAACACGGCACTCTCGACGCCTTCGCTCCGGGAAAAATTGGCGGCGATCGGCTCCGAGCCGGTCATCGGCACTCCGCAGCAGTTCGGCGAATTCATCCGCAGGGAAAACGCCAAGTGGGCGGACGTGATCAAGCGCTCGGGCGCGAAAGTGGATTGAGTCGCCGCCGCCGGCAACAGGGCGTAACTGTTTCCCCCGCTCTTCATTCGGCCGCGCCCGCGTGTTGTAGAATTCAGGCTCTGCACGGCGCTGGACAGATCCTCGCGCCGCCCCCCTCCGGTGGAGTGTCATGGCTTTAAAACTACGCCCGTTATCCTACAGTCTCGGTGTCGAGGTCTGCGACATCGACGTTTCGCGCAACATGAGCGAGCAGGCATTCGGCGCCATCTACCGCGCGTTTCTCGAGCACGGCATCCTGCTCTTGCGCAACCAGAAGTTGACACGCGAGCAGCACATCGAATTCAGCCGCCGCTTCGGACCGCTCGACAATCACGACGCGCTGCCGCGCGACCGTCATCCGAACTATCCCGAGCTACTGATGGTGACCAATGAGCCCAAGCCCGACGGCTCGCCGTCGGATTCCCGGTACACGGGTCGCCAGTGGCATTCGGACCTGTCATTCACGCTGGTGCCGTCGCTGGGTTCGCTGCTGCGCTGCTACAGCACGCCGGCGGTCGGCGGCGACACGCTGTTCGCGAATATGTATGCAGCCTACGATGCTTTATCGGACGGCATGAAAAAGCTGGTCGCCGGTTTGCATGGCATCCATCTGTCGGGCACGCGCAAGATCGCAAACGAGACGACCGGCGTCACGCGCGCGGCCGAGCAGAAGAAGATCAACCCGCCCATCGCGCAGCCGGTGGTGCGCGTGCATCCCGAAACCGGGCGCCACGCGCTTTACATCGGCGAGAAAGTGAATCGTTTCGACGGCATGACGGCCGAAGAGAGCCGGCCGCTGATCGATTACCTGTGCCGGCACGCGACCAGGCACGAGTTCGTCTACCGCCATCAATGGCGCGCCGACGACATCATCGTCTGGGACAACCGCTGCACGATGCACTGCGCGCTCGGCGATTTCGACGAAACGCAACTGCGCCATCTCGAGCGCACCACGGTGCTGGGCACGCCGTCCGGCTACGTCGCGCAAGCGGCGTGATGCGCCGCGCGCATATTCCCGGCGGCGTCGTTCTGCTGGGCGCCATGGCGGCCGCCGCGGCTGCTGACTTCCCGGCCAAGCCTATCCGCATCCTGGTGCCGTTCGTGCCGGGCGGCGCAACCGACATCCTGGCGCGCCTGGTCGGCCAGAATCTCACGACTGCGTGGGGCCAGCAGGTCGTGATCGACAACCGCCCGGGCGCCAACGGCATTCTCGCTGCAGACATGACGGCCAAGGCGACGCCCGACGGTCACACGCTGTTGTTCGTCGCGATCGGCCATGCGATCAATCCGCTGCTGCAGAAGAACCTGCCGTACGACACGCAGCAGGATTTCACGCCAGTGAGCCTCGCCGCCGTGCTGCCGCTGATCGTGACCGTGCATCCGGCGGTGCCGGCGAACAACGTGCTAGAGCTGATGGCGCTGGCGAAGACCCGGCGTTTGAATTACGCGTCGGGTGGCGTCGGCTCGTCGCAGCATCTGGCCACCACGCTGTTCGCATCGATGGCGAAAATCGACCTCGTGCACATTCCGTACAAGGGCGGCAACCAGGGCCTTCTCGACACCGTTGGCGGCCAGGTCAACATGATGATTTCAACGATCCTGTCGCTGACGCCACACATCAAGTCCGGCCGGTTGAAGGGGCTTGCAATCACGACGGCGAAACGCAACGCAGCGTGGCCCGACATGCCGACCGTGGCGGAAGCCGCGCTGCCCGCTTACCAGTCGATTGCGTGGTACGGCATGGTCGGCCCGCGCGGCCTGCCGCCCCCTGTACTTAAAAAGCTGAGCGACGAGGTCGCGCGCATCATCAAGTCGAAAGACGTGAAGGAAAATCTGATCGCGCAGGGCGCCGATC
>JBKJMN010000277.1:0-28775 GCA_046596405.1 Burkholderiales bacterium | reverse complement strand
ATATTGGCGATAGTCGGCATATTCCTGGTGCAGCATGAGCGCGAAACGTTCGAGCGCGAGGCGCGCGGGCGTGTGCATTCCGCGATGACCGCGATCGACGCCAAGTTGTCGAGCTCGATCGCCACGATGCAGGCGCTGGCGGTGTCAAAAAATCTCGCCGCCGCTGATCTGCGTAAGTTCCATGCGGAGGCGCAACGCGTACTCGCGAGCCAGCCGGACTGGCGCAACATCGGGCTCGCGACACCGTCACGTTTTCGCCTGCTTGACGCAATCAAGCCGTTCGGGACGCGCGCGCCTTACACTGCTGAAGACGCCTCTTTTGAGCTGGCTATCAACACCGGCCGGCCTGCCATTGGAGACGTGGGTTTCAGCGAGGCAGTCGCGCAATCATCGGTGCGGCTGCGCGTGCCCGTGATTGTCGGCGCTGAAGTTCGGTACGTGCTGACGGTGGCGTTGAGTCCGGCGGTTTTTCAAAGATCACTCGTCTCCCAGCAACTGCCCGCTGCCTGGGTAATCGGCCTGGCCGATCGCAACAAACGATTCATTGCGCGGCTGCCCGAAGTTCCGATCGGTACACCGGTAGCGAAACATTTTGGCGAAGCCATCGACCGCGGGCGGGAAGGGTGGTTCTGGGGCCGTACGCTTGAGGGCGCCGCTACCTACCAGGCATACGTGACGTCGGCGACCAGTGGCTGGATCCTCGGTATTGCGATACCCGCGGAGTTGGTTGACGCCGGGGCGTGGCGTACTTTCTGGTTGACGCTGCTCGGCGTGCTTCTGGCGCTCGGCCTCGCGTTGATCCTCGCGTGGTTACTTGGGCGGCGGATCGCCGCCCCGATCGACACGCTGGCGGCCGGGGCGCGCGGAGCGAGTCAAGGTTTGGAGTTGGCGCCGCCATTGACGCGGCGCATCGACGAAATTGCGCATCTGCACGATGTGCTGCGCGAATCTTCGCTCGCCGTGCGCGAGCGCGAGGCATTGCTCGAGCGCGAGCGCACGACGCTGCGCGACCAGGCCGAACTGCTCGATCTCGCGCACGACGCGATCATGGTGCGCACCGCCGGCGGTCCTATCACTTTTTGGAGCAGAGGCGCCGAAGAAACATTCGGCTGGAGCAAGAGTGAGGCAATGGGGCAGGTGCCCCACCAGCTTTTGCACACCGAATTTCCGCAACCGCTGACCGAGATCGAGTCGGAGCTTGACCGCCTGGGCAGATGGGAGGGCACGTTAAGGTGCACACGCAAGGATGGCGCGCGCATCATAGTCGCGAGCCGCTGGGCTCTGCGACGGGGCGAACCGGGGAAGCCCGGCATCGTCCTCGAGATCAAGAGCGACATTACGCCGCAAACGAACGCCAAGGAGGCCATCGCGCGGCTGAACGACGAGTTAATGGCGGCGGACCAGCGCAAGGACAATTTTCTGGCGACGCTCGCCCACGAGCTGCGCAATCCGCTCGCACCGATCGTGAATTGCGTGACGTTGCTGAAATCTCCCGGTCAGCCGGAACGCGAGTGGGGGCGCGCGCGCGATGTGATCGAGCGGCAGGTCGGCCAGATGTCGCGGCTGCTCGACGACCTGCTTGACGTAAGCCGGATTACGCACGGGAAACTCGAGCTGCGGCGCAGCCGCGTCGCGCTCGCGCAGGTCGTCGAAACCGCGATCGAGACGTGCCGCCCGCTGCTCGACCGTGGCGAAAATCAGTTGATTCTCGAGCTCGGCGAGCGTCCCGTTTACCTCGACGTCGATCCGATCCGCCTCGCGCAGATTATTTCGAACCTGCTCACCAACGCGGTCAAGTATTCGCCCGACGGCAAGCGCATCTGGCTCACCGCCGCGACGAGCGGCAACGATATCACCATCGCGATCAGGGACGAAGGCATCGGCATCGGCGCCGACATCCTGCCGCGGGTGTTCGAAATATTCATCCAGTCGGACGCCACGGTGAATCGCGCGCAGGGCGGGCTGGGGATAGGGCTCGCGCTCGTGCGCGCGCTCACGGAGCTGCACGGCGGCACAGTCGAAGTGCACAGCGAGGGCATCGGCAAGGGTAGCGAATTCGTCGTGCGCCTTAATGGCGCAGTTGCCGCCGATACGCAGGCGCCTGCCGCGGATGACGGTGACCGCGGGTTCGACCTACCGCCCTCGAGTTTTCTTATCGCGGATGACCTCGTCGACAGCGCGGACAGTCTCGCGCTATTGCTGCGCCAGTACGGTCACGAGGTGCACGTCGCGTACGATGGCGAGCAGGCCCTTGAAGCCGCAACGCGCTTCAAGCCGCGGGTGGCGTTGCTCGATATCGGCATGCCCAAGCTCGACGGTCACGACGTAGCGCGTAAAATTCGCGAGCAGCCGTGGGGACGCGACATGGTGCTCGTCGCGTTGAGCGGCTGGGGACAGCGCGACGATCGCCGCCGTACGCGCGAGGCCGGTTTCACACACCATCTCGTGAAGCCGTTGGATCTCGCCGAGCTAGCCGCCGTCTTGAAGTCCGCGCCGGATACGTGACCGCCGGCGCAGTCGCCCCACAGGAGAACGCGGCATGACTTACGAATCGCAACTGGCGGAAACCGTCTATCTGCACGGGCACCTCGGCGACCGCATCGACGCCTATCTCGCGCGGCCGCTCGGCCCCGGTCCCTTTCCCGCCGTTGTCGTAATCCACCATATGCCCGGCTGGGACGAGGCCCACAAGGAAATCGGCCGTCGCTTTGCGCATCACGGCTACGCGACATTAGTGCCCAATCTTCAGTTTCGCGAAGGCAAGCCGACCGCGGAGGAAAACAGCGCGAGCATTCGGGCGGCCGGCGGCATGCCCGACGACCGAACGATGGGCGACGTGCAGGCCGCGATCGATTATCTGCGCGCATTGCCGTATGTGAACGGCAAACTCGGCGTGATCGGCTATTGTTCCGGCGGGCGCCAGGCTTATCTCGCCGCTTGCACGCTGCGCGGCATCGACGCAGTCATCGCCTGCTACGGCGGCGGCGTGGTCGCGAAACCGGACGAACTCACGCCGCGCCAGCCGGTCGCGCCCGTAGATTTCACGGCAGACCTGCAGTGTCCGCTGCTGGCATTTTTCGGCGTCGAAGACACGCGTCCCTCGCCCGCGGACGCGGCGGCAACGGAGGCGGCATTGCAGCGTTGCGGCAAGACGTTCGAATTCCACACTTACGAAAATGCCGGCCACGCATTCTTCGCCGTCGACCGGCCGCAATATCGCGTGCATGCCGCGATGGATGGCTGGAAAAAAGTTTTTGCGTGGTTCGGCAAATATCTGCGCTGAATCCGCGTAATCCGGTTGCGTCGCGTGCAGTAATGCACATTCCATCCATTTAAGCGCTTTTTATGTGCCTTGGGGCACAGACGCGGTGTCGGCGGATTATTAACCTCGCCCGTTGTATACCTGTGCGACAGGTCGTCGACAACAAGGAGAGGTTCGATATGAGATCCACTATGCAAAAGAATGTGCAGTTCGCATTGCTGTTGTCATTAGGCGCAGTTTTCGCCGCGGGGCCGGTGTTCGCGGACAAACCATCCTGGGCCGGTAAGGGAAAAGGCAACGACGAGCGCCGCGAGGATGACAAAGGCGGCAATCACGAGGGCAAACGCAAACATTTCAAGGACGACGACCGCGAGTACGTGCGGGACTACTATTCCACTGAATACAGCCGCAAGGGCAAGTGTCCGCCGGGGCTCGCCAAAAAGAACAACGGCTGCATGCCGCCGGGGCAGGCCAAGAAGTGGGACTACGGGCGGCCGTTGCCGCGCGACGTCGTTTTCTACGAAGTTCCTCAACCCGTCGTAGTGCGGATCGGCGCGCCGCCGTCAGGGTATAAATACGTGCGGGTGGCAAGCGACATACTGATGATCGCCATCGGCACCAACATGGTGGTCGACGCAATCCGGGACATCGCGCGCTAGATCTCAACCGTGCGGTGCTGATTTAGAGCCCCTAACATAATGAAACGCACACGTGTTTCACTATGTTAGGGGCTCTTAGTGCTGCACGGGACGAGCGACGTTCGCCGCCAAAAATTGTATGTGCAGTGACCGGGCTGACGATGCCCGGCGCATTACCGCGCGAAATGAGGGTGATTGAAACGCTGCTGCCGCGTTGATTCGCGCGGTCGCCGTCGCGCGCTCATTCGATGCGGATATTAGCGGCTCTGACGACTTTCGCCCACTTTTCCCGCTCGCTTCGAATGTAGGCTGCGAATTCCGCCGGGCTCGCGCTGACCGTGGCTTCGAGCCCGGCATTCGCATAAAGATTTTTGACATCGGGCTCGCCGAGGATGCGCACAAGTTCGGCAAACAGCTTTCTGACCACCGGCGCCGGCGTGCCGGCGGTCGTCAGCAGCCCGAACCAGCCGGCAACTTCGAAACCGGGCACGCTCTCGTTGACGGTCGGCACCTCGGGCATCGCAGGATCGCGCGCCGCGGTGCTTACCGCCAGCAGGCGCAGGCGCCCCGATTTGATATGCGGGAGCAGCGCGCCGGCGGCTGCGGTCACGAGGTCGATGCGCCCCGCGAGCAGGTCCACCGTGTATTGCGGACTGCCCTTGTACGCGACGTGCACCATGTCGATACCGGCCATGGACTTGAGCATTTCGCCGGCCAGATGCGGCGAGCTGCCGATGCCCGGCGAACCGTAGCGCAGTTGGCCCGGTTTGGCGCGGGCGAGCTCGATCAGCTCGCGCACCGATTTAACCGGCAGCGACGACGGCACCGTCATCAGGAGGTTGTTGGTGGCGACCAGCGTGATAGGCGTGAACGCGCGCTGGGCGTCGTATGCGAGGTTTTTCACCAGCAGCGGGTTGACGGCGGTCGGGCCGGTTGCGCCGACGAGCAGCGTGTAGCCGTCGGGCGTCGCTTTGGCCACGATCTCGGCGGCGATGCTGCCGCCCGCGCCGGTGCGATTATCGACGACGACGGGCTGGCCCCACGCCTCATTCAGCTTCGCGGCGAGCGGCCGCGCCAGCAAATCGGTGACGCTGCCCGCGGAAAATGGCGTCAGGATGCGGATCGGCTTCGCCGGAAATCCCGCCGCGCCGGCCGGCACCGTGGCGATGGCGAAAACGGCGGCGGTCGTGCGAACGAATGCTGGCGCCATGCGGCGTCTCCTCCTGAAGCGGGCATCAGTGTAGCGCGTCCCGCCGCGCGCGATGCACACGCGAAAAAGCGGGAACGAACCGCTTTAACCGCGGGTCTATTCGGTAGAATCCCTTAATGCTCCCATCCGACTTCCATCCCGTTCTTCGCAGCTGGTGGGAATCCCGTTTTACCGAATCCACCGTCGACGGGCCGCGCGTCATGCCGCCGACGCAGGCGCAAACCGAAGGCTGGCGCGCGATTCGCAACGGGTCCCATACGTTGATTGCCGCGCCGACCGGCTCCGGCAAGACGCTGGCCGCGTTCCTGACCGCGATCGACCAGCTCCTGCGCGAGGGGCTCGAGCGCGGCGGGCTGCCGGACGAGGTGCGCGTGATCTACGTGTCGCCACTGAAAGCGTTGTCCGCGGACATCCACAAGAACCTGGCCGAGCCGCGCCGCGAGATCCGCCGCATCGCCGAAGCGGGCGGCCACCCGCCCGTGCGCGTGACCGCCGCGGTGCGCAGCGGCGACACGCCGCAAAAAGAGCGCGCCGCGATGCTTAAAACGCCGCCGCACATCCTCGTCACCACGCCCGAGTCTTTATACCTGCTGCTCACCGCCGAGCGCTCGCGCGAAATGCTGCGTACCGCCAAAATAGTGATCGTCGACGAGATCCACGCGCTGCTCGAATCGCGGCGCGGCGCGCATCTCGCGCTGTCGCTCGAGCGGCTCGACCACGTTGGCGGGCGGCGCCTGCAGCGTATCGGCCTCTCCGCGACGCAAAAGCCGATCGAGGAAGTCGCGCGCTTCCTGGTCGGCATGCAGACGCCCGCCGACTGCGTGATCGTCAACCGCGGGCACCAGCGCCACATCGATCTTGCAATCGAAGTGCCCGGCTCGGCGCTCGAGGCCGTGATGGCCACCGAGGTGTGGAAAGAGATTTATCGGCGCTTGATCGATCTGATCGGCGAGCATCGCACGACGCTCATCATGGTCAACACGCGGCGCCTCGCCGAGCGCATGGCGCACAACCTGAGCGAGCCGCTCGGCGCGGAAAACGTTGCCGCGCACCACGGCAGCCTCGCCAAGGAAGTGCGCCTCCTCGCCGAGGAGCGGTTGCGCAACGGGGAACTGAAAGTGCTCGTCGCGACCGCCTCGCTTGAACTCGGCATCGATATCGGCCACGTCGATCTCGTGTGCCAGATTTCTTCGCCGAACCGCATCGCGACGCTGCTGCAGCGCGTGGGGCGCTCGGGCCACACCGTCGGTGGCACGCCGAAGGGCCGCGTGTTTCCGCTCACGCGCGACGATCTCGTTGAATGCGCGGCGATGGTGCGCGCGGTCAAGGACGGCGAGCTCGACAACATCCACGTGCCCGCCAAGCCGCTGGACGTGCTCGCGCAGCAGATCGTGGCCGAAGCCGGCGCCGAGGAATGGGACGAGGACGCGCTGTTCGCGTTCGTGCGCGGCGCCTATCCGTATCGCGAACTCGAGCGCAGCGAATTCGATGACATCGTGCGCATGCTCGCCCACGGGTTTAGCACCAGACGCGGCCAGCGCGGCGCGCTGATCCATCACGACGCGGTCAACCGCAAAATCCGCGCGCGCGCCGGCTCGCGCATGACCGCGATCATGTCCGGCGGCGCGATTCCTGAAGTGTTCGATTACCGCGTGGTTCTCGAACCCGAAGGCATTCAAGTCGGCACGCTCAACGAAGATTTCGCCATCGAGTCGCTGGCCGGAGATATTTTTCAGCTTGGCAACACGTCATGGCGTATTTTGAAAGTAGGGAGTGGCGTCGTGCGCGTGGCCGATGCAAAAGGCCAGCCGCCGACCATGCCGTTCTGGCTGGGCGAATCGCCCGCGCGCAGCGACGAGATGAGCGCCGCAGTGTCGCGGCTGCGGGCGCTCGCCGACGCCCGGCTGCCGGCGCCCGCGGCGCCGCGTGCCGAGCGCGAGCTCGAACCGGCCATCGCGTGGCTCATGCAGGATTACACGCTGGCGCGTTCGGCGGCGGAGCAAATCGCCACGTACCTGGCCGAAGGCAAGCGCACCTTGGGCGTGGTGCCGACCGAAGAGACGCTCGTGCTCGAGCGTTTCTTCGACGAATCAGGCGGCATGCAGCTCGTGCTGCACGCGCCGTTCGGCAGCCGCGTCAATCGCGCCTGGGGCCTCGCGCTGCGCAAGAAATTCTGCCAGAGCTTTAATTTCGAATTGCAGGCGGCGGCGACCGAAGAGGGCATCATCCTGTCGCTCGGCCCGTCGCATTCGTTTGCGCTCGACGAAGTGTTCCGCTATCTGAATCCGCAGACGGTGCGCGCGACGCTCGTGCAGGCGGTGCTCGATTCGCCGATATTCGAGACGCGCTGGCGCTGGACGACCACTCTCGCGCTCGCGGTGCCGCGCATGCGCAACGGCGCGCGCATGCCCGCGCAGATCCAGCGCATGATCGCCGAGGATCTGCTCGCGGGCATATTTCCCGACGCCAAGGCGTGCCTCGAAAACATCCAGGGCGCGCGCGAGTTGCCCAGCCATCCGCTCGTCGACCAGACGATGCGCGATGCGCTCGAAGAGGCGATGGACCTGCCGCAACTCATTACTATTTTGCAGCGCGTCTACGACGGCGAGATCCGCTGCGTCGCCAGGGACACGCCGGAGCCGTCGGTGTTCTGCCATGAGTTATTGAACTCGGCTGTTTACACATTCCTCGACGACGCGCCGCTCGAGGAGCGCCGCACGCAGGCAGTGCACACGCGCCGCGCGAGCGAGCCGCGCAAAGCCGACGATCTCGGCGCGCTCGATCCGGCGGCGATCGAGCGCGTGCGCGAAGAGGCGTGGCCGTCCGCCGAGACCGCCGATGAACTGCACGATGCGCTGCAGCTCACCGGATTTATCCGCCGCGACGAGCTGACGGTGGACGAGGCCGCCTGGCCGGCGCTGTTCGACGCGCTCGTCGCCGCCGGCCGCGCGTTCGACGCCAGCGGATTCTGGGTCGCGATCGAGCGCTTCGACGAATTCAACGCGGTGGTTGCGCAGCCGGTGGCGCCGGAAATCCCCGCGCGCCTGCGCCGCGAGTGGACGCCTGACGACGCGCTGCGCGAGCTTACGCGCGGCCGCATGGACGTGCTCGGCCCGGTGACCGCCCGGCAATTGGCGGATGACTTGAACCTCACCGACACCGGCCCGATCGACGCCGCGTTGATTGCGCTTGAGACGGAAGGCCGCGAGTTGCGCGGGTATTTCACGCCCGCCGCAACGCATGCGGCGGCGCTCGAATGGTGCGACCGCCGGCTGCTCGCGCGCATTCATCGCTATACGCTCAACCGGCTGCGTGCCGAAATCGAGCCGGTCACCGCCGCCGATTTCATGCGCTTCCTGCTGCACTGGCAGCACGTCGCCGCCGACCAGCAGGTCATGGGCGTCGACGGTCTCGCCGGCGTGATCGCGCAGCTCGACGGCTATGAAGTCGCCGCCGACGCATGGGAAAAACACGTCCTGCCCGCGCGCGTGCGCGATTACGACACGGGCTATATCGACACATTGTGCCTCTCCGGCCGCATTGCGTGGGGCCGCCTCACGCCGATGGAAACCGCGGGCAAGGCGCCGCTCAAGAGCTCGCCGATCGCGCTGATGCTGCGCGAACATACGGCCCTGTGGCGCAGCGTTGCGCCGGCTGACACGTCGTTGCTGACGTCGGAGGCGAGCGCCGTGCTGGAGGCCTTGCGTGCGCGCGGTGCGTTGTTTTTCCATGAGATGGTCGCCATGACGCGATTGTTGCCGACGCTGGTCGAACGCGCGTTGGGCGAGCTGGCGGGCGCGGGGCTCGTGACCGCCGACAGCTTCAGCGGCCTGCGCGCGCTGTTGACGCCGCCCGAGAAGCGCAAGAGCCTGTCCGGACGCAGCAGCCATCGCGCTTCGGCGTACGGCGTCGATACCGCCGGCCGCTGGGCGCTACTGACACTGCACGCCGCCGGTGACGACAGCGCCGACACGCCGGATCGCGTCGAACCCATCGCGCGCGCATTGCTCGCCCGCTATGGCGTCGTGTTCCGCTCGCTGCTCGCACGCGAGTCGCGGTTGCCGCCGTGGCGCGAGCTCGTGATGGTCTACCGGCGGCTCGAAGCGCGCGGTGAAATCCGCGGCGGGCGTTTTGTCGCGGGCTTCGGCGGCGAGCAGTTCGCGGCGGCGGATGCGGTCGGCCGTTTGCGCGCCGTCAGAAAACTCGAGCAGGCCGGCGCGCTCGTCGCGTTAAGCGGCGCCGACCCCTTGAATCTCGTCGGCATCCTGACGCCGGACGCGCGCGTCGCCGCGATTGCGCGCAACCGCGTGTTGTTTCGCGACGGCGTGGCGATCGCCGCGGCCGAAGGCGGGGAAGTGCGCCGCCTCGCCGCCTCGGAGTTCAGCGACGACACGCTGCGCACACTGATGTCGCGCCGCCTGGTGACGCCGAATCCGCGGCCGTGGTTGCGCACGGAAACGTCGCGCGAACGTTTAATGCGCAGCCGCGCGGCGACGGCCCGGGAAAGCGCCGCGAATACGCACTAAGCGGCGGTTAGGAGCCCCAGCGCTCGATGCGGTTGCCGTCGATCCTGACGCGGTCGCCCACCTGCAGATCCGACAGGCCATCCTTGTTCACGACTTTGAAATCACCGTCGTCCATGCGCACGGTAAATTCGTAGCGCGTGCTGTTGATGCGGTTCTGCCATTCGCGGTTGCCTACCGAGCCTGCAAACGCATCACCCTGGCGGCGGCCGGGACCCATCGGGATATAGAGCACGAGGCCGACCGGCGAATCGACGCCGAGTCCCGGCGTCGTGCCCTCGCGGGTTTGCTGGATTTCGCGGACGGCGTTGACGACGCCGCATTGACGGCAGCGCATGACGACGCTGTCCGGCACCGCCGTGGCGCCGGCCGGTTGTGCGTACGCGGGCGGCAGCGCCGCGAGCGCGAGAATCGAGGCGGTTAAACAGTAGCGCAGCATCGCTATTCCGGCACCTGTTGCAAATAGTACAGTGCCGACAGCAGCAGGCTCGGCTGACCGAAGCGGCCGAGCCACCGGTCGTAGATGCGCGCAATCTCGCCCGAGCGGAAAACGTCGGCGAGGCCGCGATTGACCGCCAGCCGGAAGCGCGCATCGTCGCGCGGCAGGGTCAGCGCGTAAGGCTCGACCGAGAAATCCTCGTCCAGGAGCCGCAGCGGCTTGGGCGGGCGCAGCGCCGTTAACGCATCGATCAGCAGGAAGCGGTCGGCGGCGAACGCATCGACGCGGCCCTCGATGAGCATCGCGTATCCCTGCTCGCGGGTGTCGACCTTGATCACGTCCGCCTGCACCTTGTCCCTGGCGAGCGCCGCGGCGAGCGCGCGTTCGGTCGTCGTGCCGCGGATGACCGCGATGCGTTTGCCGCCGGCGTCAGTCACGCGCTTGATGCCGGCGTCGGCGGCAGCCAGCATGCTAGCGCCGTCGATGAACGTCATCAGGCTGAAGTCGACGAGTTGCTGGCGCGAGAACGACCAGCTCGTCGTGCCGCATTCGATGTCGACGCGTCCGGCGCGCACGGCTTCGACACGGTCGCCGGCAGCGAGCTCGATCCAGTTCGTTTTCAGTTGCGCCAGACCGAGCTCGCGCTGGATGGCGGCCGCGACGCGCTGGCACAGTTCGACCGAATAGCCCTGCGGCACCTTGTCGGCGCCCGCATACGAGAACGGTGCGGAAGTCGCGTAATAACCCAGGCGGATTTCACCGCTCGCTTTGATCCGGGCCAGCGTGTCGGCGGCGTTGGCTGGTCCGCTGCACACTACGAGCGCGAGCAGCGCTGCGATCAACTTGAATCTCATTGCCTGGTTCTCCCTGTAGGAATGCGAACTGCGGTGCGAGATTACCGCAATTAAGTCTGGCGCGGGACGAAATGCCCGGGGCGCACGCATTATAATCGGCGTCGCCCGCTCCCCCCGATGAAGCCACCGCGCAATCAAAATTTCGCCGACATGCCTGCCGCGATTGCGACCAATGCGCAGCCTGCCGATTGCCGAAAGTAATCGCCTATGAACTTATCCGTGGCGTTGGCCGCACAGTTGCTGTCGCTACACGGTCTGGCGGTGATGATCGGGCTGCTCATCTACGTGCTGGCATCCCATGCGCTGAAACAGCGCCGCCATCCGGCCGCTGCCGTGGGCTGGGTAATGGTAATGGTGCTGCTCCCCTACGTCGGATTGCCGCTGTACCTGTTGTTCGGCACGCGCAAGCTTGTGCATTCCCGCAACCATCCACCGCTGGCGTCGCACGCTCCGGATATGCGCGGCGATGGGGCATGGGCGCGTCGACTTGCATCCGCGATGGGCCAGCCGCCGGTCGCGGCGTACGAGAACCTGCGCATCCACGCCGGCGGTGTCCAGGCACTTGAGGCGTTGTGGGAGCTGATCGATTGCGCCGAGCGGGAACTCGTGTTGTCCACGTTCATCTTCGGCAGCGACGAGTTCGGCGACGCGCTGGCTGCGCGCCTGATAGCGAAGGCGCAGGCGGGCGTACGGGTGCGGCTCATGCTCGATGGCGTGGGGCGGTGGATGAGCGGACGCCGCGACCTGGGCGCCTTGGAAACAGCGGGAGTACGCGTCGTTTTGTTTGTTCCCCTGCTGCATTCGCCGCTCCGTGGTCGCACCAACCTGCGCAACCACCGGAAAATCGTGGTGGCCGACGGCACGCGCCTGTGGTGTGGCGGCCGGAATCTGGCCGCGGAATATTTCACGGGCAGTGCAGGGGAGGCGCCGTGGCAGGACCTGACGTTCGATTTGCGCGGGCCGCTCGCGCGGCAGGCCGCCGAGCTCTTTGAACGCGACCTGGCTTTTGCGACCGGCCTGCCGCTTGCCAGCAGCGATCATGCCGTCCCGCTGCCCGGGCAGCGATTTGGTCAGGTCATCGCGTCGGGTCCGGATCAGGCCGACGACACCGTGCATGCGCTGCTGGTGGCCGGGTGCTTCAATGCGCGCCATCGCATCATCGCCGCGACGCCGTATTTTGTCCCCGACGTCGTATTGCTGATGGCGCTGACCCAGGCCGCGTGGCGCGGCGTAGTGGTGGATCTCATCCTGCCCCGGCGCTCGAATCACCGCATGGCCGATCACGTGCGCCACCGCGCGCTGCGCGATCTCGCGGCTGCCGGGGTGCGAGTCTGGTTGGTGCCTTACATGAACCACGCCAAGGCGGTGGTTATTGACGACACGCTCGCGCTGGCCGGGTCGCTCAATCTCGATTCCCGCAGCCTGTTTCTCAATTACGAGCTGATGGTCGCGTTCTACGCCGGCGAGGACGTGCAGCGCTTTGCCGGCTGGCTTGAGGCGCAGCGCGATAAGGCAACCTTGTACGAAGCGCATGCGCCCGGAATGCTGCGCGAACTCAGCGAGGGTCTCTTGCTCTGGCTCGCGTTTCAGCTTTGATTGTTACCTGTGCTGGCGCGCGAAAGGGGCTGCTGCGTTTTCTAAAATCACCTGCGGCCGCGTGAGCGGAAATTATTCCGCCTTGATGCGCGCGTCCCTCGTGAGCTTCGCCTCCTGATGATGGCTTGCATCTTGCCGCCATCGGCGGAGCGTGCGCGGAGCGACCGCGGCGTGATCGCGACGTTATGCGGCGACCAACGTGAGATGCGTGATTTCCGACGGCGCGCCAAGGCGCTTGGGCGGGCCCCAGTAGCCGGTGCCGCGGCTCACGTACACCCACAACTTGCCGAGCCGGTGCAGGCCCGCAGTGAATGGCTGCTGGAAGTGCACGAAAAAATTCCACGGCAGGAACTGGCCGCCGTGGGTGTGGCCGGAGAGCTGCAGATCGTATCCCGCGTTGCGCGCTGCGAATGCGGAGCGCGGCTGATGCGCGAGCAGCACGTTGACGCCCGCATCGGCCGGCGCGCCGGCGATCGCCGCGACCGGATCGCTGCGCTGCGTAACGTCGAAATAGCCCGCGCCGAAATCCGTGACGCCGGCGACGACCACCGCCGCGCCCTCGTGGTTTAACACGACGTGCTCGTTCAGCAGCACGTTGACGCCCAGCCGCCGCATTTCGGCGATCCATGGCCACGCGCCCGAATAATATTCGTGATTGCCGGTCACGAAGAATGCGCCGTGCCGCGCCGACAGCCGCGCGAGACAGGCGGTGTGCGTCGACAGCTCCGCGACAGAGCCGTCGACGAGATCACCGGTGATCGCGACCATGTCGGCGTTCAAATCGTTGACCGCGTCGACGATAGCGTTCAAATGGCGGCCCTTGATCGTCGTGCCGATGTGAATGTCGCTGATCTGCGCGATGGTGAATCCGTGCAATGCGGCGGGCAGATTGGTGATCGGCACTTTGACCGCGCGCACGCGCGCGCGCCGGCGCGCATTGACATACCCGACCGCGGTGAACAGCGCGGCGAGCAGTGGCACGGCGACCGCGCTCCAGTAACGAAACTCGTGCAGCGGTTGCTCGATGTAAACGAACAGGCTCAAGGTGAAACCGCCGAGCAGCGCGACATCGCGCAACAGCGTGAGCACGAACAGCGACGAGAACAGTCCCATCGCGATCAGGCCCGTCCACGCGAGCGCGAGCGAAACCCGGCGCATGGCCACGCGGCGCGCGTTGAAGGCAAACGGGATCAGGATGGTCGAGCCGAGGAGCAGCGCGCACACGCCTGCCACGGCAGTCACGCCGGCCGGGGCCAGGTCGGGAACGAGCCGCGCCGCCACGTAAAGATGCAGCAGTGCGATCGGCATATAGCCGCGGAGCAGACGAAACACGAGGCGTTAAATGGTTTTTTTAAATTCCTTCCCCGTTTAGGGAAGAGGGATTTGAACGTGGGGCCGCCTTACGCTAAAAACAAGAGCGGGCAAGGGCGCTGCGCCAGCGGGCCGGGATTAACGCCGCGCACCGCCGAACGCCTGCCGCAACTGCGCGCCGGCCAGCTTCTGTGCTTCTTTGGCTTTGCTCACGACCGCGGCCATGCCGAAGAACTCGTGCGTCACGCCGTCGTAAATCTTGTGGGTCACGGTGACGCCGGCTTTTTTTAGGGCAGCCTCCAGCGTATCGCTGTCGCTGCGCAGCGGATCGATGCGCGCATTGATGAGCGTCACCGGCGGCAGCCCTTTAAGGTTTGCATGCAGGAGGTCGATGCGCGGATCCTGTTTGTCCTCCGTTTTGCCCAGCACGTGTTTGGCGAACCATTCCATCATCGGCTTGTTCAGCGGCTTGGCTTGCGCGCTGTCCACGTACGACGGCGTCGCGAGATCGCTCGCCTGCGTGATCGGATAGACCGCCACGACGTGCAGGGGCTTCGCCAGTTTCTGGTCGCGCGCGGCGATCGCGGTGGCCAGCGCGAGGTTGCCGCCCGCGCTCTCGCCAGCAATCGCGATGCGCCTGGGGTCGCCGTTGATCGATTTGGCATTCACCGTGGCCCACTTGTAAGTCGCGAGCGCGTCGTCGTGCTGGGCCGGGAATTTGGCTTCCGGCGCGAGCCGGTAGTCGACTGAAACCACGACGGCTTTCGCTTCTTTGGAGAGGCCGCGAGCGCCGCCGTCATAGACGTTCTTATCCGCAATCACCCAGCCGCCACCGTGGAAATAGACGACGACGGGGAACGGACCTTTGCCGTGCGGCGTATAGATGCGCACCGGCAGCGGGCCGGCCGGACCGGGTATCGTGGTGTCGACGCTTCTCACACCGGGCACGAGCGCCATCGGCATCGTGGGCTTGCCCTGCTTCTTGAGGATTGCCATGACGGCGTCCGTCGGCGTCGGTTGTTTGCGCGCTTCCGCCGGATCGAGGGTCTCGATCGGCTTGCCGTTCATTGCGCCCAGCGTGTCGAGCACCTTCTGCATGTCGGCGTCGGCTTGGTATTTCGTGCCGGTCTTGGCCATCGAATCTGCGTCCATCCCCTTGGCGGGCGCCGGTGCTTCGGCGGCCTGGGCGACGCAGGCGCTCAATGTGAGGGATAAGGCGGCGAATAAACGTTTTTGCATGAAATTTCCTTCGAATGAGTACATGGATATTGATCGCGATGATGCGGATCGATGAGGATGGTCACGGCGCACGTCGGGCACCGCAATATACGGCGCACAAGATTCCCGATAAGGTAACAGCGCGCGCCCGGGCGCGTCTGTACCAAATCGAACATAACGCTTTATTACTGTGCGATCGAGCCGGTGCGCTTGACGGTAAGGCGGCTGAGGGGGAAGCTCACGCAACCATCACTCCGCCTGACTATTTGAAAACTATTGATCTATACATAACCGTATGACAGATGCGTAGCGTGCCAAAAGTTTCCCTCACCCTCGGTCCCTCTCCCGGAGGGAGAGGGAAGGTAAGCCCTTCTCCCTCCGGGAGAAGAGTGGGGAGAGCAAAGCGAGGGGGCCGAAGGCGGGAAGGTTTATTGTCACAACGTTATGTAATCCTCAATAATTCGCGACCGGGCTGGACGTGGGCTTTGATCGGCGCGGCGCTCATCGCCTGCGCATTGCCGGCGTACGCGGCTGACGGCGGTGCCGGCGATAAGGTGAAGGACGCGGAACCGCAGTCCGCACAGGCGGAAAAGATCGCGTTCAAATTCACGCCATCGTTTTATCGCACCACGAACGTGACGCCCGCCTACGATCTGAATCTGCGCGGCAACTACGGCGCGCAGACCGCCTGGATCGGCTTCTACCAGCGCTCGGATGAATTCCAGCAACTGCGCGTGGGCTACGAAAACACGCTCGAGCTGCCGTTCGGAAAAGTCACGCCGTCGCTGCAATATGCGACGCGCGGGTTTCTCGGCGGCAGCCTTACCGGTGAATTCGGCGACCGCTATTTCGGGCTGGCGGGTTTCGGGCGCACGAATCTGAAGGATTACTTCAATCTCAATTTCGATCCGAACGATATGGTGCTGCTCGGCTTCGGCACGCGCGCACTGCCAAACACCACGCTGTCGCTGTTCCAGATCCGCGACGACAGGCTCGGCACCGGCCAGCGCGTGTCGCACCTGGTGGCGCGCTTCAAGCCCGACGCGAAAAACCGCTGGACCATCGATGTGTTCTACAAGGAAGGCCGCGCGGATGCGGATCCGGCCAGCGAGCGGGTGCGGGGCACCGGCGTAACGCTGACCTGGGATCACGGCCACTACTTTGCCCGCGTGGCGAGCGATCCCTATGTAAACTTTTCGAACAACCACATGGTGCGGGCGGCAGCGGGGTTCCGGTTTTGAGAGTATTGTTCGCTTGGTCGGTCCGGGCGGATGACGTCAGAAGAACGTAGCCGTCCGCGGTCCGGGATTTGGGAATTCATTCACTTCGAGGAGGCCACATGAACGCAGTAAAAATTATCGGAATCGCGCTGATTATCGCCGGGTGCGCTGGGCTCGCCTATGGCGGATTCTCGTATACGAAGGACACGACTACCGCGAAGATCGGCCCGCTCGAGCTGGTCGTCAAAGACAAGGAAACGGTCAACATCCCGGTGTGGGCGGGCGTGGGGGCGATCCTGCTGGGTGGCGCGCTATTGATTTTCGGGGGCAAGAAGCCCTAGCCGGAGATTTTCGCGGCGTGGCCGGGCGGCGCCGCCCGGTTTGTAACGCAATGTAAGAGCAGTGGAGCGGGGCCGGACTTTGGCCGAATATGCCGTTACCATGCGCGCCCGCGTCTTTTGCTCCCTGCTGTTACTCGCCGTATCAGTCGATGCGGCGGCGCGCACTTTATATGCCGAAATCGACCGGCTGCGCATGGGCGAGCGAGAATGCGCCGTCACCAGAAACCTGCCGCCGTTGCGGCCGCAGGCCGCGCTGGAGCGCGTCGCGAGAGACCTGGCGCGCGGCAATAAACTCGAGCAAAGCCTGGAGGCGGTCGGCTACCAGGCGACGCGGGCGAGCATCGTCAGCGTGAGAGGCGACTTCGTTCGCGAGCAGGCGGAATCAATCCTTGCACGGCAGAACGCCTGCCGCCAGTTGCAGGATGGCGCGATGACGGAGGTTGGCGTTTATATCGACTCGCGCCAGTTCTGGATCGTGCTGGCAGCGCCGTACGGCCAGCCCGCGGTACCGGCGGCGAAGTTCTTGCCGCCGGTTTCGTCGTATGCCCCACCGCCGGTTACACAGCGCGCGGGCGTTTCCGGATTTGCCGTCGGGCATCGCATCCTCGATCTCATCAACCAGGCGCGCGCGCAGCCGCGCCGCTGCGGCAACGAAATGTTCGCCGCCGCGCCGCCAGTGCGCTGGAACGAAATGCTCGCCGAATCTTCGCAGCGGCACTCCGAAGACATGGCGCGCTACGATTTCTTCGACCACGTGAACCCTCGTGATGGCACGCATTCATGGGAACGCGTCGAGCGCGCGGGCTATAAATACAGCACGACCGGCGAGAACATCGCCGCCGGTTACCGGAATGCCGACGAGGCCGTAGCGGGATGGATCAAGAGTCCGGGCCATTGCGCGAACCTGATGAATCCGGCATTTACCGATATGGGCGCCGCGCTGGCGATCAATCGCCGGAGCAAGATGGGGTTGTACTGGACGCAGGAGTTCGGGGCGCCTATATAAAGGCGGGAGTGTAGCTCTCACCGGCCCCTTCAAGGGGAAGGCTGGGATGGGATGGGTTATCGCTGAATATTTTTCCCGACGCAAATGCGAATCGGCGATGATATTGCGCCGTGTCCGTTTCACTGAGGATAGAGAAGCTCATGAAAAAATACGTCCGTCTCGTTTTCGCGCTGCTGTTTTTCACCGTGACTTATGCATCCGCGCAGAATTTTCCGGCGCGCGGCATCAACTTAATCGTGCCGTTCGCCGCGGGCGGGCCGAGCGATGCGCTGGCGCGCGTGATCGCGCAATCGATGAGCGCGACGCTCGGCCAGCAGGTCGTCATCGACAACGTCACGGGCGCGGGCGGGACGCTGGCTGCCGCGAAGGGCGCGCAGGCGCGGCCCGACGGCTACACGGTCCTGCTCTCGCACATCGGCCAGTCCGCCAGCGTTACGCTTTACCGCAAGCTGCCGTACGATCCGGTCGGCGCTTTCGACTCGATCGGCCTGATCGCCGAAGTGCCGATGGTCGTCGTCGGCCGCAAGGACCTGCCGCCGAAGGACATCGGCGAGCTGATCGCGTATATCAAGGCCAACAAGGACAAAGTCACTTACGGCAACGGCGGCGTCGGTTCGGCATCGCATTTTTGCGGGCTGCTGTTCATGAGCGCGCTGCAGGCCGAGATGACGACGGTTTCGTATCGCGGCTCCGCGCCCGCGATGCTCGACGTGCTGGGCGGGCGGCTCGATCTTCTATGCGATCAGACCACCACCACGACTGCGCATATGCGCGCCGAAACGATCAAAGGCTATGCCGTCACCATGAAGACGCGCGTGCCCGCGGCGCCCGATCTGCCTACGCTCGCCGAAGCAGGGCTGCGCGATTTCGATTTGTCAGTCTGGTACGGATTGGTCGCGCCCAAGGCAACGCCCAAGCCCATCGTGGATCAGCTCTCGGCGGCGCTACGGGCCGCGCTCAGCGACGCCACCGTCATCAAGCGCCTGGCCGAATTCGGCGCCCAACCGGTGAGCGCAGATCGTGCAACGCCCGAGGGAGCTGCGGCTTTTCTCCGTGCCGATGTCGCCAAGTGGGCGCCCGTGATCAAGGCCGCTGGCGTTTACGCGGATTGATACTTAGGTCCACTTCGGGAGCAAGCCGCGGATAATCGTGATGAAAACAACCCCCAAAGGCGTTTGCCACAGAGATCACAGAGGACACAGAGAAATGCTAAAAGCAAAACTCATTGTGTTTTTTGGTTCTGACTTACCCTCTGTGAACTCTGTGAACTCTGTGAACTCTGTGGCAATTGTTTTTGAATTTATTTGTGGTTCATCTACGGCTTGATCTGGTTTTCTATTTTTGAGATGGGTGCTCGACATGCCAGTTGTCGAGCATGCGGCAGCCCGCTTTCTTGAAAAGATTGTGCAGAGGGCAGCGTCGCTCGTAGTCTGACTTCGCCCGCTCGATTGTCGCGGCGTCGGCCGCAGTCGTGAGCCAAATCTCGCTGACGGCTTCGAAGGGCGTTTGCGATATATCCTCGGCGCCGGCGATGCCGCGCGGATTCCACGCAATCGTCACGCGCGCGCGCATCGCGGCGATCTCAAAACTCATCTCCTGCGCGATGCGATTCAGCATGGCGGGAATGTCAGCGGCAAACGCCGCCGCAAGAAAACCTGTCGGCGTCGGCCCGGCGTTTTCGCCGCCAAAGCCGCCGACGAATCCTGCCGGCTCATCCGAAATCATCACGTGCCCGTCGCGCAACGTGATAACGCTTTTCGCGCGGCCTTTGAATTCGGCTTCCGCCCAGTTTTCGCGGCGCTCGGGGATGTGGTCGAAGTTGGGGTGCATGGTGGGGTTTCTTTCCCGGGTTCACGCGCGCGAAAATATCTCCGCGAGTTCTTGCCTGTCTTTCGTCTTGGCGAGCGCGACCATGAGCAGGATACGAGCCTTGATGCCGGTCAGGTAGCCGCCGGAAATTGCGCCGCGCTCCATTACGCTTTTCAACGAGCCGAGGTAGCCTTTCGAGATGTGCGGCTGGCCGCCGAGGTGGCGCGACGTGATGACGACGGGAATGCCCGCATTAAGCGCGTCGCAGATTGCCTGGTAGAAAGGGACGTTCATATTGCCGCCGCCTACGCCATCGACGACTATGCCGTCCGCCTTGCCCGCGATGCAGGCGCGCAGCAGCAGGTCGTTCGAGCCTTGCGTCATGACGACATACTGGACGTTGTCCTTTATGTGGTCGATCGCGAAATGCAGGCGCCGCTCGGGGCGGGCGAAATAAATGACGCAGTCTTCGTTGACTTCGCCGATCTTGCCGCTGTCGCGCGAGGAGAAAGCGTTCAGGCGGTAGGTGTGAGACTTGATCACGTCGCGCGCCGCGTGGATCTCGCCGCCGACCGCGACCATCACGCCACGGCCCTTAGACGACGGATCTGCCGCGACCTTGACCGCATTGAAGATGTTGCGCGGACCGTCGGCATCTTTGACGTCGAAATTGCGCTGCGCGCCAGTCACCACCACAGGCTTGGGCGAATCGACGAGAAGATCCATCATATAGGCCGTTTCTTCGAGCGTCGCGGTGCCGTGCGTGATGACTGCGCCAGCGACGGCCGGATCGGCCAGCAAACTCACCAGCCGGTCGCGCAGACCGAACACCGTCCGGGTATCGATGCCGGCGCTGTTGATGCGAGAATGCTCGACCGCACGAATCTCCGCGACGTGGGACAGCGCAGGAATTGCGGCGATCATTTCTTCGGCGCTCGCGGCGGCGACGTGGCCACCGAGCTTCGCATCGTACTTGGACGCGATCGTACCGCCGGTGCCCAGCACCCAGACGACGGGTTTAGACATTGGTGTTTCCTTTCGTTTGGTTTTGAGCGACCTTAACGTGCGATTAGCGGTCTGTGGGGCGCTACTCCGAGGCGATTCGCAATCGTGGGAATAGTACACAATCTGGCGGGGCCGCGCCGTAAAACGGTGCTGGATTTCCGACGGCGATGCGCTGGCACGGGTTATGATTCTGCGTTCCAATTTTTGCTCACCCAGATCGGAGAAATTTCTATGGCCTTATCCATGTATCAAGCGTCGGTTCCCGTCTATATCAAAATGCTCAATGGCCTGGCGAACTGCCTGAAGAAGGCCGCCGCGCACTACGCGGAACACAAACTCGACGCGACGAGCCTGCTCAACTACCGCCTGTTCCCCGATATGTTCACGTTTGCCAAACAGGTTCAGGAAGCGACCAACCACGCGCGCAACGTCGTGCGGCTCGCTGGGCAGGAGCCGCCAAAGGTCGAGGAAAACGAACAGAGCCTGGCCGAGCTCATCGCGCGCGTCGAGCAGGCTGTGGCGTTCATGAATACTCTGAAGCCGGAGCAGATCGACGGCTCGGAAGATAAAGTCATCACCCTCACGCGCCGCGATGTTTCAGTGAACTACAGCGGAACGCAGTTCCTGCTCCAACGGTCGATCCCGAACTTCTGCTTTCACTGCACGACCGCGTACAACATCCTGCGGCACAACGGCGTAGCGGTTGGGAAGCGCGACTATTTAGGCTGACCGGAGTCTGCCACCCGAAATACTAGTAGCGTCGCGGATTATCGGGCGCGCGGTCGTAGCGGTTCGGCACGCCGTCATGATCGCGGTCGCGATAACCGTAGCCACCCCGATAGTCGCCTCGATAGGCCGGTTCCACAATGCAGCCGGACAAAACCGCGCTCATGATGAGCAGGGATGCGATGACTATTTTCATATGCCTCTCCTTCAGCGTTCGTTCGATAAGGAACCCGTCACAGCGCCCTATAAGCAAATGCCTGTTGCGCTGTCATGTGCTTATTTGACTACGCGACGAGCGACGCATCCAACGAAGATACTTTCCCTTACAACTGAGGGAACCTTGTAACGCTTACGGATTGGTTTCCAGTTTCAGGGCGCGCGGCGGGCCACCATCGCGATGCGGCGCGGCTGTCGTTATCAATAAAGACAGGTGACGCAACGCACTGCCGGTTCGCGCTATTGACCGTGCTGAATGGGAAGCGGGTGGCGCGCGTCGGCGGCGTAAAAGTAGCGGCAAGTAGTCGGGCGCGAAGCTGACGAACAAAGCGTGACGAAAAAATGAGGCGTCAGACTTGCTGCGGACCAAGGATTTCTCCCGTTCCGCCTCACGCCTGGCGCCTCATGCCTTGCGGCCTATCCCCTTTACCACTTCCCTCACTTCCCTCGTCACACTTAGCGTGACTTCCCCGGCGACTAACTCAATTCTGCCCGCCACATCCTTAAGAGGGCGGGTTGGATAGGTACGTCACGGCAATTCTGGGTGGCGCGCGGTGCTTCTTTACTGCAGTGGCGACGAGCATGGAGCTGGATTCCTCCGGCGAAGCGTGACCGTTGCGATAACGCTCGTAGAACTTCATCACCTTCGGCACATACGCTACCGTTTCGCGATAGGGCGGGATGCGGTTGCCATATTTCATGACTGCCTGCTCGCCGGCGTTATAGGCCGCGATCGCGAGACGCAGATCGTTGTTGAACATGGTCAGCAGGTCGCGCAGGTAGCGCGTGCCGCCGTGAATGTTTTGTTCCGGATCGCGCGAATCCTCCACGTTATAGCGGCTGGCGGTTTCGGGCATCAGCTGCATCAACCCGACGGCGCCGGCGCGCGATACCGCAGAAGGGTTGTAGCCTGATTCCGCCGTGATCACAGCGCGGATCAGTGCAGCATCGACATTGTTGGCAATCGCCGCCGCCTCGATGTGGCTCGCATAACGTGAACGGCTGTGCGACGCGGACCGGCGGGAACCTGTGGCCGACATTGCGCGCGCAGGGGCGGCCTTCGTGGTGACCACGCGCTCCCAGCGGCCCTTGGTCGGCGGTATGTCGGTAAATACGGTTGGGGAGTTGCGATCGAGACTGCGGTAAATGTCGGCTTGCGCTGGTCCACTGCACAGCAGCGATGCCGGCAACAGGACAACGGAAATCAGGGCGGGAAGGCGTTTGCCGGCGGACAAAAATTTAGACAAAGGTTTTCCTTTTGTCGGGTGTTTCGGCACGTGCTGCAGATACGTTCGGCGATTCCGGCACTGCTGTTCACGGAGTTGCTTGCTTATCGCGGGTGCACCAAGCGAATCTGCGGATCGGGCTGCGATGTTCGGCGTCGTAAACCTACACGTCAACGCGGTTGGAGCCAGCCAGCAGGTGCCGAATTATAGTTATGTATTTTGAGTAAGACAACGACTGGTTTATGTGTAAGACAAACCCTTACACAAACACGTCACGTTGGATGTGACGTAGGTCACTTTGCAGAATGCAGTGGATCGCGGATTGAGGAATGATTATTGAACGAAGTCAGGCCCTCAATCCCCAACTTTCGATCCGATCTTGCGCGCCAGCTCATTGATGAACGCCGACTCCTTCGCAACGAACTTCGCGAAGTCGTCAGGTTTCGAGCCCACGGCCTCGAGCCCCTGGATATCGAACTGGCGCAGCACTTCGGGATCCGCGAGCGCTTTCACCACTTCGGTATGGAGGCGCGCGACGAGCTCGCGCGATGCGCCCGCCGGCAGCCACAGGCCGAACCAGTTGATCAGGTTGTAACCCTTGAAGCCTGCTTCCTGCATCGTCGGCACGTCCGGCAAACCTTTCCAGCGCTTCGCGCCCGTAAGCGCAAGTATGCGCACCCGGCCGCTTTGCAGCAGCGGCGCGGCGAGCTGCGTGCCGACGAACATCATGTCCATGCGGCCGGCGAGAACGTCGGTGATGACTTCCGGCACGCCCTTGTACTGGACGGCAACGATGTCCGTGCCGCTCATCGACTTCATCACTTCGGCCGGTATATGGCTCGCGGTGCCGACGCCCGCCGAACCGTAGTTCAACTTGCCGGGCTGCTGGCGTGCGAGCGCGATCAGTTCCTGCACGGTCCTGGCGGGGGCGTTGGGCGGCACGATGAGGGCCTGGCCGAAGTTCTGCGCGACCAGCGACACATGCGAGAAATCGCGCACCGGGTCGAACGGCACGTTTTTGTTGAACGGCGGGGTATTCGTATGCGACGCCGTGGTGAAGAGCCACGTGTAGCCGTCCGGCGCCGCCTTCGCGACGAAGTTGGTGCCGACGACGCCGCCCGCGCCGGCGCGGTTGTCGATCACGAGGTTTTGTCCCATCGCCGCGCTCACTCTTGGCGCGAGCATCCTGATGATCAGGTCAGGCGGGCCGCCGGGCGGGGAGGGCACGACGACGCGGATTGGCTTGTTTGGATAGTCCTTCGGCAAAGGCTGGGCCGATGAGGATGCAGAAAATGCGCACAGCGCAGCGGCAATGAATACGAACATCTTCATGACGAATGTCCTCAATAATTCAATCGATGCGAATTGCGTTGATCTCGCTGTAAACAGGCCCGCCCTTGCAATCATACATTCCCCCGCTTACCTTGCATGCGAACAGTCCATGCGCTCATGGTGGGCGTAGCGAGACCGCCGGAGTCGTAAGAGTGTTTTCGCAGCCCGATATCGTCGAGCGCCATCCCGCGTGAGGCCTCCCGTTCGCGCCGTCCACGCGCGAGCAGTTGCGCGAAATCATGGCTGCCGAGATGGGAAAGTAGTGCGCCATCATTCGGCGGGCCGGGGTCAGGGTGAATTGAGGCCCCGAACCGGAAAATCCGATGCGCTATTGGATAATTATTATCCGCGTATGCCGGTCATCACTATCGCCGTCGGCACCTGCCGGTGCCCGTGGGGGACGGCGCCGACATACCCCGTCACCAGACGCAGCGCATCTTTTAACGGCAGCAGCAAGCGGTGCGCGCCGGTCTCGCCGCTGATATGAATACTTGAGGTAATGCCCGGCATTTCGGCAGGCCACATGAAGCGGGAGCATTCGAACGGGGTGAAAAATTTCACCCCGTAACCGCGGACAACTATTGCCGGCCCTGCATATAACAGCGGCTGCGTCCGCTGCTCGTTGCGCGCAGGAATCATGTATGCATCCAACATAAGTGGACGGACTGGAGCGGGTTCCGCCGGCGCAATGAGCAGAACAACTGTAAAGACTTCGTGCACGAACATCATTGGCTCCCCCGGTACGGTAAACGTCTCTGACGGATAACCTCACAACGGGGGACGACGCAGGTGGTTAGCGCGATTGTGTAATCAAATGCTACAGAGCTTGCAGCGCCGCGGATTAGGTAGTGCGGCGCGCAGCCGGTGGACTCGCGTGCGGGATGATAAAATTCTTTCTGCCTGTCTCATCGCACGCGCATTCAAGGATCTCGTTCATGGTTCAGCTCGTCTTCCTCCACGGTCCCGGCGCGGGCGCTTGCGCCGACGCGTTCACGTATCAACTCGCGCACTTCAAGGGCAGCGTTGCGCCCACGTTGCCCGGCCATCTCGAGGGCACGCCGTGCGCGGACGTCGCGCGCTACACGGAATGGGTGCGCGGCTGGCTGTGGGCGCAGGGCCTGAAGAACGACCTCGTGTTCGTTGGCTACACGCTGGGCGCGTCGATTGCGCTGCAATACGGGCTCGACTATCCAGACGAAGTGCGGGGGCTGGTGCTGATGACCGTGGCGGCGCGCCCGAAACAACGCGCGCCGGATACCTACGAAATGCGGTTGCGCGCGATGCAAGACCCCCGGGCTTATGAAGAGTGGCTCGCGTACCAGATGCACACGATGAAATTCGTGGAGCCCGGCTTGCGCGAGCGGCTGATGGAACGGCACCGCCAGGTCGGCCCCAAGTCACAATACGACGACCTGATGACGATAGACGCGTTCGACGTGCGCGACCGCATCGCGACGCTCAAGCCCAGGCTGCTGTTGTTGCGCGGACTCGACGACCCGAGCAAGCCGCTCGAGTACGAAAAAGAAATTCACGAAGCGGTGCCGGGGTCGCAGTATGTGAAGCTCTCCGGCGTCGGGCATTTTCCGCCGACCGAGAACCCCGGGAAAATTAATGCTCTGATAGAGGAATTCGTCAGGGTGTTATGAACATGCGCGGGGGGACGTGCGTGGCAGGGAACTGCCGACCGTTATCGAATCGGGCGTGCCCGGTTACGAGGCTTTCGACTGGCAGGGCATCGTCGCACCGCGCGGTGTGCCGCGCGCGATTGTCGAGCGCCTCAACGCCGAATACACCAGGATATTGCGCAGCAAGGAAGTGGCGGAGCGGTTGCTGAAAGACGGCATTGTCGCGTCGCCGGACAAGCCCGAGGAGTTCGGCGCCTTCATCGCGAACGAAATCGAAGTCGTGCGCAAGATTGTCGCCAAGGCCGGCATCAAGATCGAATAAGCGCGGGGCCGGAGCCCGTTTCTTTTCGCGATGCTATCTGCTGCTGCGCGCGAACGCGTCTTCGCGTGGCGGATATCGGAGCCGCCTGCGGAACAAACTAGGGCGCCGCCAGCACCCCGTCGAGTTCGGCGACGAAGCGCTTAACCGATGCCGCCAGCGCGATCGAGAGCGATTGCGCGCACGATTCCGCGGTCGGCACGAGTGGCGATTTGGCCGAGCCGTTCGCGGAATAGTTTTTATTCAGCACTTCCTTGCCGCCTTTGCGGACATTTCCCGTCAGCGCGACTTTGCCGGAATCGCCGGCATGGCACGATACGTCGACGATCACGCCGGACACTGTCGCGCTCGCGCCGGGGAGCGTGTCCGTGCTGCTGCTGCCGAGCGTGACGACGTAGCCGTTGTTCTGCAATTCCGTTTTCATGCCGTCGATCACCCAGGCGGTCACGTCGTTCGCCGGCACGACCTCGGTGGCGCGCATACCGAAAGCGCTCTTGACCGTGCCGACGTTGGACTTGTCCGCGCGGCGGTCGAGAAACGGATTGAGGATAATCTGCTTGTTCTTGGGGGCCGCGGCCTGCGCGTCGGACGCGGTGGCCGGCGGATAAATCAGGGTCGGCTGGCGGTCAACGCCCGCGCATCCGCCAAATAGCACTGCCGCAGCCAGCCCCGCGTAGCGAAATATCGCGGCGGGTGACGCATGGATAGTGAAAAGCGGCATGAGCGGACAACGGCAGGATCAAGGTAGACGCCAACATAATCGTTTTGGGCGCGCGCAGTCTGTGCGTTATCGAACAATCGGATTTCCACGGCCCTCGCGCTTGGGAAGACGCCGCGCCGGGCGCGGATCGGACGGCGGGGTCAGTCCGCGCTGATTCTGACCTTGGTTGCGAGGTCGATCCAGAACGCGACCAGCCGCCGCGTCTCCGCGTCGTGCTCCTCCGGCGTGCTGCCGATCACGTCGTAGCCCGCCTCGACCAATTTGGCGTTGACCTCCGGCGTGCGCATCACTTCGACGAGCGCATCGCGCAACGCGCGCCGCACCGCCAGCGGCGTGCCGGCCGGCGCGTGCACGCCCCAGATGCTCGTGATGTCTATCCCGGCGAGGCCGGACTCCTCGAACGTCGGCACGTTCGGCACCGACGGGTCGCGTTTCCTGCCGGTGACAGCGATCGCGCGGATGCGGCCGGCATCGATTTGCGCGCGCGCCGAGCTGATGCCGCCAAACTGCATGGTCAGGTGATTGCCGAGCAGGCTTTCGAGCGCCTGTCCCGACGACTTGAACGGAACATGGATCATTTCGACGCCGGCGGCGCGGCTGAACAGCACGCCGGCGAGATGGGTGGATGCGCCAATGCCGCCCGACCCGTAGGTGAGCTTGCCCGGATTTGCTTTCGCATGCTGGATCAGGCTTTTCACGTCCTGCGCGGGCAGCGGGTTGCCGACGACCAGGATGACCGGCGATTGCGCGAGCATCGTCACGCCGCTGAAATCCTTGATCGCGTCATACGGCAGCTTTTTGATGATCGCCGGATTCTGGTAGAACGCGTTGTCGGCGAGAAAGAGCGTGTAGCCGTCGGGCGTGGCGTGCGCCGCGAGATCCGCGCCGACCACCGCCGCAGCATCGGGACGATTCTCGATCAGCAGCGTTTGCCCCGTCTTTTTTTGCATGCCGGGCGCGAGAATGCGCGCGATGATATCCGAGCCGCCGCCGGGTGAGCGCGGCACGATGACGCGAATAAGTTTAGTTGGATAAGTCTGGGCAGTCGCTTCGCCGGTCAGGGCGCCAGCCAATAAAAAACTTATTGCCACAAACATGAGGCGCCGGATCTTGTACATGCTGTCTCCCTGTAATGGCACTAGACGAGTTTTCTGCGCCGCCATTTCTTTGGCTTGTCGCTTGGCAGCATGAGCCCGCTCGCGTCGACGCCGAGGTTCACCAGCGTTTTCGCCTGTTCGATCGCGCAACGGTAGCCTTCGAGCACAGGTATTTCCCAGCCGAGTTCGGCGAGCCGTTTCTGCAGGAAGGGCTGCATCCAGAACGCGCCCGAGCAGCCGAGCACGATGACTTCCGCCCCGTCGTCCTCGATCGCGGCGACGGATTCCCTGACGGCGGTATCGAGCATCTCGGACTTCTCGCCGCGCTGCGCTTTCTGTTTTTCGTCCTGGATCGGGCGCTCGTTGTAGTCTGGCGGGCGCGGCAGCGGAAAATTGACGTTGCGCACCGACGCGCATTTGTCCTGGAAACGGTAACGCACCACGAGATCGCACAAATGCATGTTGTGCGCTTCCGAAATGTCGATCACGCTGAACCTGTTGCCGAGCATTGTGGCGATGTGCAGCTGCGCGCTGAAGCACGCGGTGACCGGGATGCCGTACCGACGGCCGATCTCGCGCGCTTCGGGAAAACCCGGGTCGCCGCCGCCCAGCAGGACGATCGCATTGTACTTGCCGCTTTCGCACGCCGCCTTGATGATCGGCAGCCGGCTCACGCCGACGATCGCGAATTCCTCGCGCGTCTCGACCGGCCAATTGCCGTGCGGATCGGTTGCGCCCGGATGCACTTCCCACGCGACGTCGTCGAGCAGATGCGAGAAATCCGCGTAATTCATCAGCATCGATTCCTTGCTGCCCGCCATCGGCCGGAGTTGATACTTCGTGTTGCCGGACAAATGGAACGCCTGGATCAGCAGGAACCGGAACCCGGGTTGCTCTTTCGCCATTGCTTTACCTTTGATGGATCGCGCCGCGCCGCGCGCGACGCCGGAAAATGTCGTCATTATTCGCGTGTTGGCAGCACCGGTTTCAGGCCGCCGTAGCCGCTGCCAGCGCGCGCGGCTCCTGTTGCTGCCACCCCGGTTGCATGATGGTCGTGCGCCAGTTGGTGCGCCGCTCGTTG
>JBKJMN010000338.1:0-4047 GCA_046596405.1 Burkholderiales bacterium | reverse complement strand
CTCGATTCGGCGAAAGAAGAGATGGACAGCTACGAATCGCTGTTTCTCGCGCGCGGTCTCGCGACCCTGAGTTTCGACGGGCCGGGGCAGGGCGAGAGCGAGTACGAGATGCCGATTCGCGGCGACTATGAAGTTGCGGTTAAAGCGGTCGTTGACTGGGTCGGGTTGCGTGCCGATATCGACGCCCAAAAAATCGGTTTATGGGGCGTCAGCCTTGGCGGGTATTACGCGCCGCGCGCGGCGGCTTTCGAGAAGCGCGTCAAAGCGTGCATTGCGCTGTCCGGCCCCTACGACATGGGCGCGGCGTGGGACGGGCTGCCCGAGCTCACGCGCGAAACGTTCCGCACGCGCGCGCATTGCGCGACGCAGGACGCGGCGCGCGAGGTTGCCACCACACTGAGCCTGGCGGGCGTGGCCGATAAAATCACCTGCCCGCTGTACATCGTAACGGGCAAGCTCGACCGCGTCGTGCCATGGCAGGATGCCGAACGCCTCGCGCGCGAAGCGCGCGGCCCCGTCGAGCTCGTGATTATCGAAGACGGCAATCACGTCGCCAACAACCGTGCCTACAAGTACCGCGCGCAGTCGGCGGACTGGATGGCGCGGCAACTACAGGTGGCGCGCGCATAGGCGCGGGATCATGCAAAAACCCGCGCGTCCATCGCCCCCAAGTACAATGATCGAAGAGGAGCACATCATGCGTCTGATACTCATAGTCCTGCTGCTCGCGTTAGGCGCGCACGCGTCTGCGGCGGCCGTCGCCGAGCGGTATCCGTCGAAGCCGGTACGCATGGTGGTGCCGTTCCCGCCCGGGGCGGCGAGCGATTTTCTGGCGCGCACTGTCGGCCAGAAGTTAAATGAGCTCTACGGCCAGCAGGTCGTCATCGATAACCGCCCCGGCGCCGGCGGCATCGTCGGCAGCACGCTCATCGCGAAGGCGGTGCCGGATGGCTATACGCTCGGGATGGTCGGTCAGCCCCACCTTATCAACACGCTGTTGCAGAAAAACCCGCCGTATCGCGCGCTGGAAGACATCATTTGTGTGATCGAGGTCGCGTCGCTGCCGAACGTGCTGGTGATCGCGCCGAATTTACCGGTCAAGTCGGTAGCCGAGTTGATCGCGCTGGCGAAGGCCAAGCCCGGCCAGTTGAACTTCGGTTCGGCGGGCATCGGCGCTTCTTCGCATATCGCGGGCGAAGCTTTCAAGGCGGCAGCCGGCATCGATATCGTGCACGTGCCGTTCAAGCTGCTGTCAGATGTTTTTGCGGAAATGCTGTCAGGGCGCGTTCATTTCTATATTTTTCCGCTGCCTGCCGCGATGCCGATGCTGAAAGAAGGCAAGCTGCGTCCGCTGGCCGTCGGCACGGTCAAGCGCACGCCGTCGTTGCCCGAGGTGCCGACGATCGCCGAATCCGGCCTGCCCGGTTTCCAGAGCGAGAGTTGGTTCGGCGTGGTGGCGCCGGCGCAGACGCCGCGCGGCATCATCGCGCAATTAAACCGCGATATCGCAATGATTCTGCAGACGCCCGATGTCGGCGAACGATTCCTGCGTCAGGGCGCGCAAGCGGTGTACGGAACGCCGGAAGAGTTTCAGAAATTGATGCAGACTGAATTCGTCAAATATCAGAAGCTGGTGAAGGACGCCGGCATCTCGACTCAATAAGCACATTTGCACAGGAAAAATCATGCCGACAATAAACGGACCGAAAATACTCTGCGGCCTGTTGCTGCTGGCCGCAGGCGCGGCCGGGGCGCAGGACAGGTTTCCGGAGAAGCCGATCCGCATGCTGGTGCCGTTCTCGGCGGGCAGCGTGACGGACTTTTTCGCGCGCATGCTGGGGCAGAAAATGACCGAGCACTGGGGGCAGCAGGTCGTCATCGACAACCGGCCGAGCGCGGGCGGCATCATCGCGTCCGAGACCCTGCTGGCGGCGCCGCCGGACGGCTATACGCTGATGCTCGTGTCGATCGGTCACGCGGTCAACGCGTCGCTGTATAGCAAATTGCCGTACGACACGGTAAGAGATTTTGCGGGCATCACATTGGTGGCCGATACGCCAACCGTGCTGGTCGTAACACCCTCGCTCGGGCTCAAATCGGTCAAGGACCTGGTCGATCTCGCCAAGAGCAAGCCCGGTCAGCTCAACTACGCATCGGCGGGCATCGGCAGCGGCGCGCACATCAACGCGGAACAGTTCAAGCTCGCCGCCGGTATCAACGTGGTTCACGTGCCGTTCAAAGGCACCCCCGAATCGCTGACCAACGTGATCGGCGGTAGCGTGTCGTTTTTCTTTTCGCCGATAACCGGCGCTGTGGCCCTCGTTAAAGGCGGCAAGATCGGTGCGCTGGCGGTATCGACGAAAGAGCGTTCGCCGGTGCTGCCCGATCTGCCGAGCGCGGCCGAAGTGGGCGTGCCCGGCTTCGAGTTCAACCTGTGGACGGGCCTCGTCGGACCCGGCAAGTTGCCGAAAGACATCAAGGACAAACTCAACAAGCAAGCCGTCTCCATCCTGGCGGCGCCCGACGTCAAGGAGCGCATGCTCACGCAGGGGGCGACGCCGCATCCGATGTCGCCGGCGCAGTTCGATGCGTTCATCAAATCCGAGGTCGAGCGCCTCGCCAAAGTCGTCAAGGCGTCGGGCGCGAAAGCGGACTGACGCTTCCGCAGGTTGTCGACAGGAGAAGGTATGGCAGCAAAAATCGAATATCTCGAATGCACCGAATTCCAGAAGTCGCGCGCGTTCTCACCGGCGGTAATCAGCGAGGGCGGCCGCACGATCTGGCTGGCCGGGCAGACCGCGACGCAGGACGCCAAGGGCGCGGACATCTCGTCCAACTTCGAGGCGCAGACGCGCCGCATCTTCGAGTTGATGGATGCGACGCTCAAGCGCGCCGGCGGATCGCTCGCCAACCTGGTGACGATGACAGTGTTCATCAACGACCCGCGTTACGGCGACGGCTTCGTGAAGCTGCGCGGCGAGGCGTTCAGGGACGGGCGTTTCCCGGCGAGCGCATTGATTACCGTGTCGCATTTCGCGCGTCCGGGCATCGTGATCGAGATCCAGGGCGTGGCGGTGGTATGAAAGGAACTCTGACGCATGCAGTTGCATCAACCGCGGCAGGCGCCGTGCTCGTGGTGGCGGCTATGGGCGCGTGGGCGCAGCAGTATCCGGTCAAGCCCGTGCGCATCGTGGTTACGCTGGGTCCCGGTTCGGCGGGCGATCTGCTGACGCGGCTGCTCGCCGAGCCGCTTGGCAAGAGCCTCGGGCAGACGGTGATCGCGGACAACCGGCCCGGCGCCGGCGGCAATCTCGCCGCGGAGATCGTCGCGAAGGCGCCGCCCGACGGTTACACGCTGTTTTTGACGACCATCAGCACCCACGGCATCAACCCGACGCTGTATTCGAAACTGCCGTTCGACCCGGTCAGGGATTTCGCGCCGATCACGCTGTCGGCCTCGAGCCCCAACGTGCTGGTCGTTCACCCGTCGATGCCGGTGACGAACGTGAAGCAGCTGATCGCGTTTGCGCAAGCGCGTCCCGGGGACCTCACGTTTTCGTCGGGCGGGGCGGGCACTTCACAGCATATGTCGGGGGAACTCTTCAACCTGATGTCCGGCGTCAAGACCACCCACGTCCCATACAAGGCCACACCCCAGTCGATGGCGGCGGTGATGAGCGGCGAAGTGGTCATGTCTTTCGCCAGCGTGCCGGTGGCGCAGGCGACCGTAAAGGCCGGCAAGCTGAAGGGTCTCGGCGTCACCAGCGGCAAGCGCTTGGCGGCGTGGCCGGAAATGGCAACGATTGCCGAAGCCGGGCTGCCGGGATTCGATGTCGCCGCGTGGTTCGGCTACTCGGCCACCGGCGGCACGCCGCCCGCGGTCGTGAATCGCCTGAATGAGGAATTCCGCAAGGCGCAGCGCGACCCCGCGGTGCGCGAGAAACTCGTTGCGCAGGGCATGGAGGTCACCGAGAGCACGCCGGAGGAATTCGCGCGCTTCATCCGCGAGGAAATCGCCAAGTGGGCGAAAGTCGTCAAGGCCTCGGG
>JBKJMN010000291.1:0-9521 GCA_046596405.1 Burkholderiales bacterium | reverse complement strand
GTTGGATACGCGCCAGTTTCATCAATGCGCTAAGTGTTATAGCACTTGGCCCATTTTTTGCTGCACGGCCCCTGGCGCTTTGCCAGCCACCGTTGTTCATGCAGTCGTGCGGTTCGCCTGGTCCGCGCGCAAGTAGCAGAATGTTCGGACCAAGGCGACGATCATAACGAAAGCGAGACGGCATCGCTGGAGCACACCGAATTTCGGAGGTATGTAGGCAAGCGTACATACTCGATTCAGGCTTTCGCGTACCATCATCGTACAATCGGCATCGTCTATCCGCCGGTATTCGTCCGGCGGGTTGGGTTGGAAGTGCCGGGTCATAGGGAAGGCATCTGGTCCATGGCGCTTGCGGAACCCACGCTGTCAGGGTTGTCGAATCCGTTGCTGCGCTATTTCATGGCGACGCGGCCGCCGTTCCTCAGCGTTACTCTCTTTGCCGCGTTGATCGGGATTTCATTCGCGCACTATAGCGGAGTTGCAGTGTCCGCTTCCCTGTCTGTGATCACGCTCGTATTCGCGTTGGTCGCCCATGCGGGGATCAACGTGCTCAACGACTACTACGACGATTTGAACGGCACCGACCGCATCAATACCGAACGCGTGTTTCCGTTTACCGGCGGTAGCCGCTTTATTCAGAACGGCGTGCTGACGTTGCGCGAAACGGGGCTGTTCGGCGCCGCCTTGCTGGGCGTGGTCGTGATCGCGGGGCTGTGGCTCACTTACCACTCGGGAGCCGGGCTGCTGGCCATCGGCGCGGCCGGCATGTTGATCGGCTGGGCGTACTCGGCGCCGCCCTGCAAACTCAACAGCCGCGGGTGGGGAGAAGCGTGCGTTGCAGCCGGCTTCGCGCTGATTGCCATAGGCGCCGACTACGTCCAGCGCGGCAGCTTTGCGCAGCCCGTCCTGTATGCAGTGGCCGGTTACGCTTTGCTCGTCACCAACATTCTTTACCTCAACCAGTTTCCCGATTATCGGGCGGACGAGGCTACCGGCAAGCATCACTGGGTGGTGCGACTGACGCCGCAACGCGCTCGCTGGGGCTATTTCGTCATCGCGTTCGCGGCGTATGGATGGCTAATCGTTGCGGTCGCGGTCGGGTGGCTGCCCGCCTTGACATTGCTCGCACTGCTGCCGGGGTTGCTTTCGTTAAAGGCTGGATTGATATTGCGTGACAACGCGACGCGCCCGCAGCAACTCGAGCCCGCCATCAAGATGACCATCGCCGCGGCCGCGGCGCATGGGTTGCTGGTTGCGCTCGCGTTGTTCCTGTCAGCGCGCGCCGCTTAATGCCCGCCATGCGGCGAGCCTGGCTAAGAGCGCGTACCATAATGAAACACGTGTGAGTTGCACGATGTTAGGCGCTCTAAGCGAATTGTTGGCGGCAATCGATGCCAGGAACGTGCCGCGCTTTCTCGCGTTTCTTACCGACGACGTATTATTTCGTTTCGGCAATTTCGCGCCGTGCCGGGGCAAGCCCGCGACCGGCGCCGCGGTCACAGCGTTTTTTGCCTCGATCCGCGAGTGCCGCCACGAGGTGCTGGGAAGCTGGGACCACCCGGACGCGGTTACCTGCCACGGTCGCGTGACCTACACACGAATCGATTCCGCGCAGGTGACGGTCCCGTTCGCCACCGTATTTTTGCTCAGCGGCAAGTTGATCAACGAGTATCTGATTTTTGTCGATGTCGCGCCCCTTTACGCGGACCTCGCCATAACCGGCGCAGCGGATAGTTGATCTATGTCAACGTGTCTCCCTACGGCAGCTTTAATCTCATTACATGGCTGGGCGAGTGCCCGGATGAGCGCTTTCAGCCGAAAGCGTCAAATTGGAAAAAGGCGACAATCATGAAGCGAGTATTGGGTGCGGTTTTAATCGCGGGCGCCACGCTGACGGTATTTTTCGGCCCGGTATTCGCGGCAGAAATCCTGACTGCGGTCAAGGCGGCGAAGGGGCCCAGGCTCGAGGCGGGGGCTGCTGATCCGGCATGGGCAAAAGCCAAACCGCTAAGCGTGAAGCTGGCGGGCGGCGCCAACTTCAAGGACGGCGGCACGACGATGAAGTTGAAGGCCGTCCATGCTGGCGACATGCTCTACCTGCTCGTGCAATATGCCGACCCGACGCAATCGGTGCGCCGCAGCCCCTTCGTCAAGCAGGCGGACGGCAGTTGGAAGAAGCTCACCGATCCGGACGACAAGGGCGGCGACAACAACAAGTATTACGAGGACAAGTTCGCACTGATCTGGAATATCGGCGGTTCGATGAAGGGCTTTGGCGAGCTGGGCTGCATGGCGGCGTGTCACGCGGGAGAGACCGGCAAGCCGTATGGCAATAAGTACGCCGCCAATGAGGGCGAGCTCGGCGACATCTGGCACATGAAGTCGGTGCGCACCGGCTACACCGGCCAGGCCGACGATCAATATCTCGACAGCACGCGCTTCGACAAGGACAAAGCGCCCGAAGCGGGACGCAAGAGCGACGCCAAGACCGGCGGCGGCTACGAAGACATCAAGCTTGTCGATAGCAAGCCCGAGTTCATGCACAAGAACGGGATTGGGGCCAACCGGAAAGGCGGGACCTATTACCTCAGAGCGGAAGACAAAACCGCCTTTAGCGACGGCAAGTTCAAGCCCGGCGACGAAGTGGCGTCTATCCTGGTCGCGCCGTTTACGGGCGACCGCGGGGATATTGCCGCCAACATCCGGTGGAAAGCCGGCACCTGGACCGCGGTGCTCAGTCGCAAGCTCGTGACGGGGAGTAAGACCGACGTGCAGTTCGACAATCTCGACGGCGCCTACGATTTCGGCATCGCGGCTTTCGACAACGCGCAGGTGCGGCACGCTTTTCATGTAGGCGCGCTCAAATTGAAATTCGCGAAGTAATGTTCCACCTGGCGATGCGGGCGCCCGGACTGGCGTCGCGCCGCCGTCTGTCAACCGGCCGGCCCGGAGCGTGCTCCGGCGAGGAGTCATGATGAGCGAACCCGCAACCCCTCCACGCGAAACCGGTGGGGGATTCCTTGCACGCTGCTGGCAAGGGCTGCGCAGGCCCAGCGCGCGCTATTCAGTCCTGACGTTGATCGCGGCAGGAGTCATGCTCGGAGCAGTTGCGCTCGCCGGCTTCGACTATTCGCTGCATGCGACCAGCACCAATGAATTCTGCAGCACCTGTCATGCCAATGACGCGGCGAAGGAGTGGCGGGAGTCCGTGCACTACAACAATCGAAGCGGCTACATCGCGGGTTGCTCCGATTGCCATCTGCCGAGGGAATTCGTGCCCAAAATGGCGCGCAAGATCAAGGCGGCAAAAGAGGTGTGGGGGCACTTTACCGGCGTGATCGATACGCCGGAGAAATTTTCGGCGCACCGACAGGAAATGGCCGAGGGCGAATGGCGGCGCATGCGCGCGAACGGCGCGCAGGAATGCCGCAATTGCCACCATCCGGATGTCATGGCGGACAAAGCCAAGCCATACGTCAAGGACATGCATAAGGGCGCGCCGGGCGGCGGGCAGATCTGCATCGACTGCCACCAGGGCGTCGCGCATCAAGCGCCGGGTGCGCCCCCTGCCGCTGGCAAAAAGGGCTAGGACGAAGGACGATTGATTCGTTTTTTTTAAAAGGGCCGATATGAAAAGCGCGCCGCAGATCGTATTGTTCTCGTTTGGCATTTCAATGGCCGGACTCGCCCAGGCAGCAGAGTCGGGTGAGGACGTTGTCAAAACAAAAGGTTGCCTCGCCTGTCATGCGGTCGACCAGAAGAAGGTCGGCCCGGCATTCAAAGAGGTCGCGGCCAAATACAAGGGCGATAAAAGCGCCGAGGCAACTCTCGTGGCGAAGCTCAAGGAAGGCAAAGGCCATCCGAAGATCGCGGCGGCCGACGCCGAGTTGAATGCAGTCATCCGCTACGTGCTCAGGTAATCCCTGGCTCCGCCCCGCAACGCCAGTGCGCCGGAATGACTATCGTCAAGGGCGACTTGCGCGGCATCGCGCGCGCCGCGGTGCTGTCGCGCGTCACGATGCGGAACATCCGGCAGAGCCTCGCGTTTGCGTTCGGTTGCAACGCGCTCGGTATCCTGATTGCCGCTGGCGTGCTCTACCCGGCTTTCGGCCTGTTGCTGTCGCTAGTCTTCGCCGGAGCTGCGATGGCGATGAGTTCGGTCTCGGTGGTCACCAACGCGCTGCGTCTAAATCGCGTCAAGCTATGAACGTGATGTCACGGCCAACTCCCGTTCGTGTAGTGGAAGAAGCGCTAGAGGTCGGGATGCACGGATCGAAGAGGCAATGCGAAGGACGAACAATCTCTCCGGCGCGCCAGCAACGTCAACGGCACTAAGCGCATAAAGCAGCTTGGTCACCGTGGAGTTTGCGACCCATGGCGTGATTGGAGACGAGTTGATTTTTTTGTAGCGCGCGGTCAAGCTGGCATGAAATGCGCTAATACAGCCAAGCCGGTCCGGCGAACGATCTGGCGCAAAAGCGTGGGTATGCCTGCCATGCGCTGAAATTTGATCTAAACTATTCATTCTTAATGTAATTACTTTCATGCATTGCGCTCGTTCAGTTGATTGGCGGTTTTGGTCGTGCAACGCCGTCAACTTAAAAGTCGCCCCGTTATGGCGCCGATGAACCGCAATGGCGCATCAGATGCGAAGTAGATAGGCGCGACGAACTTCGCGCGTATCCAGCAATTCTAGTTTGTTATGGCATGGAGAAACTCAACATGAATATGTCCGTCGTAATGTGCCGCGTAACGCTTGTAATCGTGCTTTTCTGTTCTGCCGGTGCGGGCCAAATTGCCTGCGCTCAGAAAGCCGATAACTGGCCGAATCGCCCGATTCGCATGATCGTGCCCTTTCCGCCTGGTGGCGGCACCGATCTCGTCGGACGGTCGGTGGGCGCCAAACTCAGTGAAGCGCTCGGCCAGAAGATCGTCATCGACAATCGCGGTGGCGCAGGCGGAAACATAGGGGCCGAACTCGCGGCCCGCGCCGAACCCGATGGCTACACCATGCTGATCGGCTCCATCGGCGCAATCGCAATAAATCCCACGCTGTATGCGGGCAAGCTGCCGTTCAATCCGCAGCACGACCTCGCTCCCGTCACCTTGAGTTCGGATGCGCTCAACATCCTGATGGTGCATCCAACGTTACCGGTAAAGAGCGTAAAAGAACTGATCGGCCTCGCGCGCGCAAAACCCGACCAGCTTTCGTTTAGCTCATCCGGCCTCGGCGCAACGGACCATCTGGCCGGCGAGCTCTTCAACCGCTTGGCGGGAGTGCGGACGACACATGTCCCGTACAAGGGTGGCGGGCCGGCTGCGATCGATCTTGCCGCCGGCAACGTTCAATTCAGCTTCAATACAGCGAGCGCCCAGGTTGCGCTGTGGAAGGCCGGAAGGATCCGGGCGATCGCTGTGCTGTCGCCCAAGCGCCAGCCGCTTTTCCCGGATCTACCTGCCGTTTCCGAGACGATCCCGGGTTATGGCGTCAACAACTGGTACGGCTTCTTCGTCCCGGCGAAAACGCCGGCTCCAATAGTGAGGACGCTTAATGCGGAGATAAACAAGATACTCAAAATGCCCGACATCATTGCTTTGCATAACTCGGGCGGCATTATTCCGGTGGGCTCTACACCCGAGGCTTTTGCCACGTTTATCACGGCCGAAACCGACAAATGGGGCAAGGTCATCAGGGAAGCCGGCATCAAGGTCGAGTGAGGTTCGCTGCCCGGCTCGCTTCGTCATGCGCAACGGACGGAAAATTTTATCCGTTGCTCATGCATAACCGGTTTAACACTCATTCGGCAAAAAATTGACTTACTTCGTCAGCACTCGCTGGATCCAGCGCGCGTGCGCGAACAGCTCGCGGTCGCCGCTGCGTTTGCCCACCACGTAAGCGCCGATTGGCATGCCGGCCGGGCCCTTGAACGCCGGCACCGAAACCGCCGGCACGTGCATCGTCGTCCAGATCAGCGCGAGCTTGGCGATTCCGGTGGTGGCAAAGCCGAGCGGGGCCTCGCCGGTCGCGCAAGCGGTGAGCAGCACGTCGTAGTTTTCCTGGAGGGGGCCGATCCGGCGCCGGCAATCTTCGGCAAGCTCGCGCGACTTCAAGTAAGTGTCGTAACTGCAGTTGATGCCGTCGGTGAGCCGGCCGTTGCGCAAGGTCGTGCTGATTTCTTTCCAGTGGTTCTCGACTTCCCACGCAAGATTGCGCGCGAATTCGAATCCGGAAATCAGCCGGTGTGCCTCGGGTATTTCATCGAACGGGGGCGGCAGTGTAACTTCGGTGACTTCGGCACCGGCGCGCGCGAGCGTTTGCGCGGCGTCCTCGAACAGGCGCTGCGTCGTCGGCTCGAGCAGCGACCACAGATGTGTGCGGCAGAAGCCGATGCGCGGCGCCGGCAGATTGCCTGCGATCGCTACCGGCGCCTCGCCCAGCAGCACGTCGCGGTACAGCGCAATGTCTTCAATCGATCGCGCAATCAGGCCCACGGTGTCGAGCGAGGCGGCGGCTTCCATCATACCGGCGCAGCGCAACTCGCCGTAGGTCGGGCGGTATCCATATACGCCGCAGAACGACGCGGGGCGCACGGTCGAGCCGCTGGTTTGCGAGCCGACCGACAATGCCACCATGCAATCCGCGACCGATGCCGCCGAGCCGGCCGACGAGCCGCCGGGCGTGCGCGCGAGATCGAGCGGGTTACGGGTGCGCGATGGATGAAAGTTCGCGAACTCGGTCGTCACCGCTTTGCCGAGCAGCACGGCACCCGCTTTGCGGCTCAATGCCACGCACGACGCATCGGCGCGCGGACGAAAGCCCTTGTAGATCGATGATCCGTACTCGGTCGGCATGTCGCCGGTATCGACGATGTCCTTTACGTTGAACGGCACGCCGAGCAACGCTCCTTGCTTGCCCGAACGGTCGATTGCACGCGCTGCGGCAAGCGCCTGCTCCGCATCGAAGTATTGCCATGCCTGCACGTCCTTGTCTCGCGCGTTGATGCGCTCAATGCACGCACGCGTAACTGCTTCGCAGGTCGTCTTGCCGGCGTTGACGGCGGCGGCGATTTCGGTCGCGGTCAGTTCATTGAGCGGCGTGGCTATGAAGTTCTCCAGGATTAAGTTGCTCCGGCATCGCTGCTACCGTCGAGATCATTCCCCGCTTCAGCAAGAAGTTGCGCGAAAGTTGCGGGAACTTCGATTTTACGTCCTGTGGGGTGTTGAAATCGCAATTATGCGGTGATCGGAGTATGAAATTAACCTCGGCGGTATTGATCGGCCGGCAATGGGACTGAGGAAATTGGACCGTCTTTCGTGTCATTGACTTTTCCCGGTTGAACGTACGTAATCGCCGTAACGACCAACCTCGGAGGCGCAGAGGCCTAAATTGCAGGCGATGCACGATTTCTGGGTATTTGGTACGTGGTCGGCATGCCGATCCCGGCCGCAATTGGTGCCGTGATTGCACCGTGGACGTTGCGTTGGTGGCGTGCCTGATGAGTGGACGAGGTGTTGTGAACGGGGCGATTATCTCGCTCGTAAGTTGCACTGCGGGTCATCAATATTTGTTTCTGGAGGGCATTAATAATGTCACAACTTCCGCTTACCGGTATCCGTGCATGCGTATTCGATGCGTATGGAACGCTTTTTGACTATGCCTCGGCCGCCGCGCGTTGCCGCGATGTGCTGGGAGACAAGTTCGACCGCCTGGTGACGCTCTGGCGCGACAAGCAGCTTCAGTACACCTGGTTGCGCGCAACTCAAAACCGCCACGTTGACTTCTGGCGTGTCACCGGCGATGCGCTGGACTATGCGCTCGAGACTCTGGGAATCGACGACCGCGCACTGCGCGAGAGGCTGATGAACCTTTATCTCACGCTGGACGCGTTCCCGGAAGTGCCCGATACGCTAAGCCGCCTGAAAGCGCTGGGCCTCAAAACCGCCATTCTGTCAAATGGGGCGCCTGCGATGCTTGAGGCCGTCGTCGGCAACGCGCAGATCGGCAACCTTCTCGATGCGGTTCTTTCCGTCGAGGAAGTCGGAGCCTTCAAGCCGCATCCGAAGGTGTATCAGCTCGCGGTCGATCGTCTCGCCGTCGACGCCAGGGAAATTCTGTTTCTCTCGTCGAATGCATGGGACGCCTATGCGGCATCGGCATTCGGTTTTCGCGTTGCCTGGTGTAATCGCTATGGGCAGCGGCCGGAGCGACTTCCCGGCAAACCCGATTACGAAATTAAATCGCTGGCCGAGGTTCCAGCGCTCATCACGCGGTGATCTGCGCATGGAAACGACGTTTCAGCAGCCGGGCTGGTCCTGGCAATGATCATATTTTTTCCTACATCACACCATGATTTTCCACACCAATCTTAAATTGAAAAGGAAATTACACATGAGCAAGTTGCAGTATTTCGTTTTACTTTTGCTTTCAGCGTCTTCGGCCGCCTTTGGTGCGGATGGACTCATTGCCATTAAAAGCCCGTACGCGGCTAAAGAGACGATGAATCGGTTCGAGGAGAACGCTAAGCAGCGCGGCTTGAACGTCTTCGCTCGCATCGACCATGCGGCAGGCGCGGCAAAGATAGGCAAATCGCTTCGCCCCACCGAGGTGCTTATATTCGGCAACCCTCAAGGCGGCACGCCTTTCATGGAATGCGCGCAGTCGGCAGGCATCGACTTGCCTTTGAAGGCGCTCGTATGGGAGGACGCTCAAGGGCAAGTCTGGCTTGCCTACAACGACCCTGCCTATCTGGCGCAGCGCCATGGCGTGCCGCAATGTCCCGCCACGGGTACTCTGGGCAACGCATTATCCGCCCTTGCTGAGGCGAGCACTGCGCGCTGAGACGACGGAGACGACGGAGCCAGTCTCTTCAGATACCACTATTTCGGTCACCAGCATGTTCAGATAGCTCTTGGCCAGTGCGGTATGAGAGTCTCGGAATATTTCAAACTCTTCAAAGACCAGCCATCTCTGGATTGCTTAGATATTCGTTTAGGGAAGCGCTGATTAAGTCCGTTCAGATGTGGCGGTATTTGTTGATCCAATTGCTCTTCGAGGCTTGAAGTCGCCTTGGGGTCATGAATGCGCTTCTCTTGTCCAACACTATTTTCAGTCTGTTTAACGCTTATCAAAGCTTGCAATCACGTACGAGGGCAGGCACTCGTTTGCTCACTCAATGAGCGAAATGAATTCCATCTAGGATTTTCCTTGGGTAAATCTCAGTGCCATGGTTGCGGAAAAAAATCTGCCGAAACAGTGTGATGCGCATTATTCAAGCGCCAAGTATCCAAATCCGACGTACTTCAATGGAAGATATCCTTTGCAAAGGGACTTCAGTTCTTCCTGCGGTGGGAAAGGGGCCTATACTCAGAGCCGTGAACATAAAAATAGTGTCCGCTAGCCAGGCGCTGGTCAGCGAGCCTGCGCGACTGCAGGAACAAACCGCCGCGGTGAACGAGGCGTTGATGCTCGCGTCCCTGCGCCAGCATGAACTCATGGCAACGGCGGACAAGCTCAACGCGCG
>JBKJMN010000229.1:0-4650 GCA_046596405.1 Burkholderiales bacterium | reverse complement strand
GAAGTCTCCGCTGCCGCGGCTCTCGGCTTTGGCGCGCAACGGCGCGATGCCGGCGGTGGCGAGTGGAAATTCCGGCGCCGCGGCGCTGAGCGGACCCAATTCGCGCATGAGGCGGTTAACGATGCCGCGCGCGGGCCGCCCCGTGAAGAGGTTGGTGAGCGCGGTGTGCCGCGCGGCGTCGCTTTTGAGTGCCGCGCGATGCAGCGCGCTCGTGGTGGCTTCGGGACACAGCATATAAGCGGTACCGATTTGCACGCCCGCAGCGCCCAGCGCCATCGCCGCCGCGACCCCGCGCGCGTCGGCGATGCCGCCGGCGGCAATGACCGGCACATCGATTGCGCCCGCGATTTGCGGCAGCAGCGCGAAAGTGCCGACCTGCGTCGTCAGGTCATCCGACAGAAACATTCCGCGATGGCCGCCCGCTTCGACGCCCTGCGCAATGACGGCGTCGACGCCGTGCGCGGCGAGCCAGCGTGCCTCATCGACGGTGGTCGCCGACGCGAGAACTTTTGCTCCCCAAGCACGCACGCGCGCAAGCAATGCGGGTGCGGGCAAACCAAAATGGAAACTTACCACCGCCGGTCTGAATTCGGCGAGCACGTCGGCATACTCGACGCTGAACGGCGCGCGCCCGGGCCCGTCGGCTATCGTGGCCACGTCGATGCCGAACTCACGATAGTACGGCGTCAGCGCCGCGCGCCACGCCGCTGCGCGTTGCGCGCTGGGTGTGGGCGGCTGGTGGCAAAAGAAATTGACGTTGAACGGACGCGCCGTGCGCGCCTTGATGTCGGTCAACTCTTTGCGCATCGCATCGACGCTCAACATGGCGCACGGCAACGAACCTAACCCGCCCGCATTGGAAACCGCAATCGCCAGCGCCCCTGCCTGCACGCCGGCCATCGGCGCCTGAATCACTGGCAGCTCTATCCCGAGCATTTCCTGCAAACTCATTGTGCCGTCTCCGTCTGCGTATTGCGGCCATCCCTGCGGGCGGCGCGTTGAGCCTCAAGCTTCCACCCGCCATGCAGCCGCGTCAAGCCGCGCAGCGCATCTGTCAAATGACAAGCGAATAGCCAACGCCATGACCTGCCGCATCAGCCGGAAATCGCCCGCGACCGACCCGTCGCCCGGCCGAGCTACAGTGACCGTGCTTCGGCGCGCAATGGACGGTCAATTGGCGCCGATCAATTGCGCGCGCCGGCGCAAGCTACCGAGTGCCCTCGTCGCCCTCGTCGTCGCTCGAACCGAACACCGAGCGCAGCCAGCGTACCCACGTGTATGCCGCAGCGAGACCGAGCAGGACCGCGCCGATGCCGAACACGATGCGCCCGGTCGTTTCGCCGGGATGGCTCGCACTCGTAATGCTGCCGAACGAAAACGAGCCGCCGAACGCGCGCTGGCCCGGGCCGAATGCAATCCAGCCCGGGATCGCCGCGAACGTGCTCAGCATCATTGCGCCCAGGAAATTTTTCATGCGCGGCATCTCGGGCGGCACGATGACCAGGAAGCCGGCAACAATGAACAAGAACCCGCATGCGCCCACGACCCAGTGCGGCGCATTGAACATCCTTTCGTCGGCGGGAATGATGCCGGCGGCAAGCGCGACCAGGATGGCGCCGAGTAAAGTCGTGATCGCCGCGACCGCGGCGCGCCCCGCGGGCGACATCTGTTCCGGAGTCAGCGGTTCGTTCTCAGCCATTGCGGAGCGCGTGCCCGATCAACTCGGTGTCGTCGTGCGCATAGGCAGGCGAGCACAAGCAAAGAATCTTCAGCGGAGCGTCGCCGGTGTTCTCGATGCAGTGCGGCGTGCCGGGCGGGATGCATAGCGTGTCGCCCACGGCGACCGCGAACCGTTCGCCACCCAGCGTCATCATCCCCGCGCCGTGCGTGATGTGATAGATCTCCTCGGTGATGCTGTGCCGATGCAGCGCGGTTTTCATTCCGGGTTGCACGGTCGCCTCGGCGAAACTCTGGTTGCGATTGCCGTGCACCGACGGATGCATCAGTTCGCGGATTTCCGAGCCGTCCTTGGTCGCATAAGGCGCGACCGTGTGATATGAGCTGCGCATAAAAATAATCTCCGCGGCAATCCGTCGAGTACCTAGTGTATACGCTGGCCGCAGCGGCGGCGATTCGCTATGCTGCGCACTTTGCAACCAATCGGCCGGTCATGAATAAAGTTCTAGGCGTTTTAGGCGGCATGGGCCCGCTCGCGACCGTCGATTTCCTGCGCAAGCTGATCGAAGAGACGCCGGCCGCGCGCGACGAGGATCACATTCCCGTCATCACTTACTGCGTGCCGCAGATACCGGAACGCGTGCCTGCGATAACGGGCCACGGCGAATCGCCGCTCCCCGCGATGCTGGCAGGCATACACACGCTGAAAGAAGCCGGCGCAGTGGCGATCGCGATTCCTTGCAACACCGCGCATTACTGGTACGACGATCTGGTGCGCGAAGGCGGGCTGCCCATCATCCATATCGCAGACGCAGCGCTCGCCGAGCTCGCGGCGCGTCATACCGAGGGTAGGACGATCGGCCTCATCGCAACCATGGGCACGCTCGCCGCCGGTTTTTTCCAGCAGCGCCTTGCAGCGCGCGGATTCCAGCACATTACCAACACCGACGCCGACATCGATCAACTCGTATTGCCCGCCATCGTCAACGTCAAGCGCAATGAACTCGACGCCGCGGCTACGCTGCTCGGACGCGCAGTGGACAAACTCATCGCGGCCGGCGCGAGCGGCGTGATACTCGCCTGCACGGAAACGCCCGTCGTGCTCGATCGATTGTCGCGCGCATCCGGCGCGCGCTGCGTCGATGCGACGCGCGCGCTGGCAAAGGCGTGTGTGGAGTGGTGTGTGGGGGGGAGAAGCGGTGATGGGTGATGGGTGATGGGAAGCTCGTCATTCCGGCGCAGGCGGTTTAGTTGGCCGGAATCCAGTAATTTCAATCGCCTGGATTCTGGCGTACGCCAGAATGACGGAAACACCCATCACCCATTACCCATAACCTTCACCGCGGTTGAGTAAGATTCTCCGGACGCAGTATCTCCTCGAGCTGTTCCTTGCTGAGGAGATTTTTCTCGAGCACTAGCGCGTAGACGCTCTTGCCGCTGGCGAGCGCTTCCTGCGCGACGGCCGTTGCGTTCGTATAGCCGATGTGCGGATTCAGCGCGGTGACGATTCCGATCGAATGTTCGACGAGCTGGCGCAGGTGGCTGGTATTCGCGGTAATCCCCTTGACGCAGCGCGTGGCGAGCGTGATGCAGCCGTTGCGCAGATGCTTGAGGCTTTTGAACAGGCTGTGCGCGATGATGGGCTCGAACGCGTTCAATTGCAGCTGTCCGGCTTCGGCCGCGAAGCTCACCGTGATGTCGTTGCCGATGACCTCGAATGCAATCTGGTTGACCACTTCGGGTATCACGGGATTGACCTTGCCGGGCATGATGGATGAGCCCGCCTGCATCGGCGGCAGATTGATTTCCCCGAGGCCGGCGCGCGGGCCCGATGACAGCAGGCGCAAATCGTTGCAGGTCTTGGAAAGCTTCACCGCGACACGCTTCAACACGCCGGACAACTGCACGAACGAGCCGCAGTCCTGCGTGGCCTCGACGAGGTTGCCGGCGGTGATCAACCTGATGCCGGTGATATCGGACAAATTGGCGCAGACCAGCCGCGCATAATCAGGATGCGCGTTGATGCCGGTGCCGATGGCGGTCGCGCCGAGGTTCATTTCGTGGATCAGCAGGCAGGCCTCGCGCAGGCGCTCTTCGTCCTCGCCCAGCATCACCGCGTAAGTGCTGAATTCCTGGCCGAGCGTCATCGGCACGGCGTCCTGCAATTGCGTGCGGCCCATTTTCAGCACCGGCGCGAATTCGCGCGCCTTGACTTCGAAGGCCGCGCGCAGCTCAGCCATCGCCGCGATCAGGCGCTGGATGCCGAAGTGCAGCGCGACTTTCACGGCGGTCGGATAGACGTCATTGGTGCTTTGGCTCATGTTGACGTGCTCGAGCGGATGCAGGTATTTGAATTCGCCTTTCTTGTGCCCCATCAATTCGAGGGCGCGATTGGCCACCACTTCGTTCGCGTTCATATTGGTCGAGGTGCCGGCGCCGCCCTGGATGACATCGACCACGAACTCGTCGAGCAGGCCGCCCGCGCGGATTTCCTTGCAGGCGTTGACGATGGCTTGTGTTTTTTCGTCATTGAGCAGCTTCAACTCATTGTTGGTCAGCGCGGCGGCTTCCTTGATGCACGCGAGCGCGACCACCAGGTCCGGATAAATGGAGATCGGCGTACCGGTGATCTCGAAATTTTCGAGTGCGCGCAACGTGTGCACACCGTAGTACGCGGCGCCCGGGACCGTACGGTCGCCGAGCAGGTCGTGTTCGATGCGGGTCATTGCGTCAGACATTGCGGATCTCCGGTTCATTTGCGCCTGCCATGATGAAACGCCGGCGTCGTTACAAGCAAGTGTGCGTCAGTTGCGCCGGCACCGACTGGGAGCGTACGGCGCACCAAAAGGTTGCGATTGCTGCGGCACGCCATTCAAGGCTCTTTATGAATCATCACGTTATCGTAAGCGCTGGCAATGGCACGGCAGTTGCTGATAACCGGTAAATGACTACTGAAGAACCCAACCGACAATG
>JBKJMN010000156.1:0-10968 GCA_046596405.1 Burkholderiales bacterium | reverse complement strand
TGGCCGGTGGGGCTGACGACCAAACGGCGGCGAAGAGCTTCGACGACGATACCCCTTACACACCGGCCTGGCAGGAGCGCATCACCGGCACGCCGCGCGCGCAACTCATCACGGTGGCACGCCAGTTCGCCGAGAACGCTCACAAGACGCATGGCAAGTCGATGGTGATCATCGGCGCGGCGATGAACCACTGGTACCACAGCGACATGAACTACCGCGGCGTCATCAACATGTTGATGATGTGCGGCTGCATCGGCCAGAGCGGCGGCGGCTGGGCGCATTACGTGGGCCAGGAAAAACTGCGCCCGCAGACCGGCTGGACGCCGCTGGCGTTTGCACTCGACTGGGTGCGCCCGCCGCGCCAGATGAACAGCACCAGCTTCTTCTACGCCCACACCGATCAGTGGCGCTACGAGAAGCTGGGCATGGAAGAGGTGATCTCGCCGCTGGCCGACAAGGCCGCCTACGGCGGCAGCATGATCGACTACAACGTGCGCGCCGAACGCATGGGCTGGCTGCCGAGCGCGCCGCAATTGCAGACCAACCCGATGCAGGTGGTGCGCGACGCGGTCGCCGCGGGCATGGAGCCCAAGGACTACGTCGTCAAGGGTCTGCAGGACGGTACGGTGAAGCTGAGCTGCACCGACCCCGACCACCCGGACAACTGGCCGCGCAACATGTTCGTGTGGCGCTCCAACATTCTCGGTTCGTCAGGCAAAGGCCACGAGTATTTCCTCAAGCACCTGCTGGGCACCAGCAACGGCGTGCAAGGGAAGGACATGGGTGAGCAAGTGGGCCCCCATGCCCCCCGAGGGGGAGCGCCCGGCTTGGGGCGGCCCAGTGCCGGGTTCGAAGCGAAGCCGACCGAAGTGGTCTGGCACGACAAGGCGCCCGAAGGCAAGCTGGACCTGTTGGTGACACTGGACTTCCGCATGAGCACCACCTGCCTGTACAGCGACATCGTGCTGCCCACCGCCACCTGGTACGAGAAGAACGACCTCAACACCAGCGACATGCACCCGTTCATCCACCCGCTGTCGACCGCGGTGGACCCGGCCTGGCAATCGCGCAGCGACTGGGACATCTACAAGGGCTTCGCGCAGAAGTTCAGCGAGGTCTGCGTCGGCCACCTCGGCGTCGAGCACGACCTGGTGATGACGCCGCTGATGCACGACAGCCCGGCCGAACTGGCGCAGCCCTTCGACGTGAAAGACTGGAAGCGCGGCGAGTGCGCGCTGATTCCCGGCAAGACCGCGCCGAACATCCAGGTCGTCGAGCGCGATTACCCGAATGTCTTCAAGCGTTTCACGGCCTTGGGCCCGTTGATGAACAAGGTCGGCAACGGTGGCAAGGGCATCGCCTGGAACACGCAGACCGAGGTCAAGCAATTGGCGGAACTCAGCGGCATCGTCACGGCCAAGGGCGTGACCTGTGGCATGCCCAGGATCGAGACCGACATCGACGCCTGTGAAGTGATTCTGCAACTGGCACCCGAGACCAACGGCCATGTCGCGGTCAAGGCCTGGCAGGCATTGGGCAAGCAGACCGGACTGGACCATACCCACCTGGCGATCCACCGCGAAGACGAGAAGATCCGTTTCCGCGACATCCAGGCTCAGCCGCGCAAGATCATCTCCAGCCCGACCTGGAGCGGCATCGAGAGCGAAACCGTGTCGTACAACGCCGGCTACACCAATGTGCACGAGATGATCCCCTGGCGCACGCTGACCGGGCGTCAGCAGTTCTACATCGACCATCCGTGGATGCTCGCGTTTGGCGAAGGCTTCACGAGCTACCGGCCGCCGGTGGATCTGAAGACGACGGCGGGCATCCACAACATCAAACCCAACGGAAATATGGAGATCGCGCTCAACTTCATCACGCCACACCAGAAGTGGGGCATCCATTCGACCTACACCGACAACCTGCTGATGCTCACGCTCAGCCGTGGCGGTCCTTGTGTCTGGTTGAGCGAGGACGACGCCAAACGCGCAGGCATTGAGGACAACGACTGGATCGAGCTGTTCAACATCAACGGCGCCATTGCGGCACGCGCGGTGGTGAGCCAGCGTGTCAATCCGGGCATGGTGATGATGTACCACGCACAGGAAAAGATCGTGAACACCCCGGGCTCGGAGATCACCGGCGCACGCGGCGGCATCCACAACTCGGTCACTCGCATCGTGCTCAAGCCCACCCACATGATTGGCGGTTATGCACAGCTCAGCTACGGCTTCAATTACTACGGGACCATTGGCACGAACCGCGATGAATTTGTCGTGGTGCGCAAGATGAACAAGATCGACTGGCTCGACACCCCGGTCGGCGAAGAACTGGTCCGTCCAACACAAGCTCAGGGAGAAAATGCATGACCCCCCACGTTCGTCACTTCGTGTACTCATTGCCCCTTCAGGGGGCCGTTGCCGCCCTAGGGACGGCCCGGCGGGAGGCAGCATGAAAATCAGAGCCCAAATCGGCATGGTGCTGAACCTGGACAAGTGCATCGGTTGCCACACTTGTTCTGTCACCTGCAAGAACGTCTGGACCAGTCGCCCCGGCATGGAGTACGCCTGGTTCAACAACGACGAGACCAAGCCTGGCATCGGCTATCCCAAGGAGTGGGAGAACCAGGAAAAATGGAACGGCGGCTGGGTGCGCAAGGCCAATGGCACGATCGAGCCGCGCCAGGGCGCGAAATGGAAGCTGCTGATGCGCATCTTCGCCAACCCCAACCTGCCCGAGATCGACGACTACTACGAGCCGTTCACGTTCGACTACGGCCATCTGCAATCGGCGCCTGAGATGAAAGCCACGCCTACCGCGCGCCCGCGCAGCCTGATCACCGGCAAGCAGATGGACAAAATCGTATGGGGCCCGAACTGGGAGGAAATTCTCGGCGGCGAATTTTCCAAGCGCAGCAAGGACAAGAACTTCGACGACATCCAGAAAGACATCTACGGACAGTTCGAAAATACGTTCATGATGTATCTGCCGCGGCTTTGCGAGCACTGCCTCAACCCGGCGTGCGTCGCGAGCTGCCCGTCGGGGTCGATTTACAAGCGCGAAGAGGACGGCATCGTGCTGATCGACCAGGACAAGTGCTGCGGCTGGCGCATGTGCATCAGCGGCTGCCCGTACAAGAAAATTTATTACAACTGGAAGAGCGGCAAGGCCGAGAAGTGCATCTTCTGTTACCCGCGCATTGAAGCCGGCCAGCCGACCGTGTGCTCGGAAACCTGCGTCGGCCGCATCCGCTATCTCGGCGTGCTGTTGTATGACGCCGACCGCATCCAGGAAGCCGCGAGCGTCGAACACGATCGCGATCTTTACCATGCGCAGCTCGGCATTTTTCTCAACCCGCACGAAGCCGATGTCATCAAGCAGGCGAAAATCGACGGCATCCCCGACAAGTGGATGGAAGCGGCGCGCAATAGTCCGGTTTACAAGATGGCAGTGGAGTGGAAGGTGGCGCTGCCACTGCATCCCGAGTACCGCACGCTGCCGATGGTCTGGTACGTGCCGCCGCTGTCGCCGATCAGCGCTGCCGCCAACGCCGGCCACGTCGGCGCCAATGGTGAAATTCCGGACGTCAACCAGTTGCGCATCCCGGTCAAGTATTTGGCCAACCTGCTGACGGCCGGCGACACCGCACCGGTGGTGCGCGCGCTCGAACGCATGCTTGCCATGCGCGCGTACCAGCGCGCGAAGCACGTCGATCAGCGCATCAATACCGACGTGCTGAAGCAGGTGGGCATGACGCAGGCGGAAGTCGAAGATATGTATCACGTGATGGCGATCGCGAACTATGAAGACCGCTTTGTGATTCCGAGCACTCACCGCGAATACGCCGAGAATACGTTCAACGTACGCGGCAGTTGCGGTTTTTCGTTCGGCAACGGCTGCTCCGAAGGCACTGGCGAGACCAGCCTCTTCGGCAGCGAGAAAAAACGCACCATACCCATCAAGCTGGAGGTCTGATCATGCGTGGATTCTCAAAACCCGCGGCCGCGGCCGGTACTCTGCGTGTTCTGGCGGCACTGCTGAGTTATCCGGATGCCGGGATGCGCGGGCACCTGCCCGAGATGGGGGACATTCTGCGTGCCGAAGCCGTGCTGCTCGATGCGCGCCGGGCCGAACTCGACGCGTTGATCGAATCGCTCGTGCGCGCCGACCAACTGGAGGCGGAAGCCGACTACGTCGAATTGTTCGATCGCGGCCGCGGCACTTCGCTGCATCTGTTCGAGCACGTGCACGGCGATTCGCGCGACCGGGGTCCTGCGATGATCGATCTCGCGCAGACTTACGAAAAAGCGGGGCTCTACCTGGCGCTGGGCGAATTGCCGGACTATCTGCCCGCGGTGCTGGAGTTTGTTTCCACCCAGCCGGCGCGCGAGGCCACCGCTTTCTTGAGTGAAATGGCGCACATCTTCAAGGCCATCTTCAGCGCGCTGCACGAGCGCACGAGCCCGTACGCGAGCGTGCTAGGCGCGCTGCTTGAACTTGCCGGTGAAAAAGCGCAGGCCGTCGCGGTTGTCGCTGAGCAGCCGCTGGATGAAAGCTGGGTTGAGCCGCCGGTGTTCGACGGCTGCTCGACCACAGGGCAGGCGAAGCCCGGGCAGCCGCAACCCATTCACATCGTGCGCAAGGCCAATACCAGTCAAGGAGTTCCGTCATGAGCGGCGTCTATGGCTTTCTGTTCCAGGTCTACCCGTATGTCTGCTTCATGGTGTTCATCGCGGGCAGCCTGATCCGTTTCGACCAGAACCAGTACACCTGGAAGAGCGATTCGTCCCAGATGCTGCGCGCGGGCACGCTGCGCTGGGGCAGCAACCTCTTTCATTTCGGCGTGCTGTTCCTGTTCTTCGGCCACCTGGTCGGCCTCTTTACGCCGCACAGCGTATACGGCGTCTTCATGAGCGCGGCGAACAAGCAGCTGCTTGCCGTGGTGGCGGGCGGCATTGCCGGGCTGGTGTGCTTTGTTGGCCTGTCTTTGCTTCTTTACCGGCGCGTATTCGACGCGCGCATCCGACTCACCAGCCATCCCACCGACATCGCCATTCTCGTGGTCCTGTGGGTTCAGCTCGTGGTCGGGCTCATCACGCTGCCGTATTCGTGGCAGCACACCGACGGCAGCGTAATGCTGGTGCTCGCGGATTGGGCGCAGCGCATTGTCACGCTGCGGCCGGTAGACGCCACCCTGATGTCCGGCCTGCCATGGCCGTACCTGTTCCACGTGGTATTCGGCATGACCATTTTTCTACTGTTTCCATTCAGCCGCCTCGTACACGTGTGGAGTGGCTTCGCTACCATAGCTTTCCTGTTCCGCTCGCCGCAAATCGTGCGCAGCCGCCGGCTCAACCTGCCGGCCGGCCATGACCAGCCGCGCTCCCGTATCTGAGATTTTTCAAAAGAAACCAATCATGACCATCGAAGCCATTGCTCCTCATCCGCTCGCGCGTATTAACGGGATTGCGCTGCACGCGCCCGACGACGCTTTGTCGCCGGAAGAACTGCGCCAGCGCGCCTGCACGGAGTTGTTGCGCCAGGCCGCACAGTCCGCGAACCTGCTGGCCGCGAGCGACGCCGCATCCGCCGATGGCGTGATCAGTGAAGCGGCGGCCGCTGCCATTGATGCCTTGCTCGAGCAGAGTCTGCCGATTCCCGATCCTTCGGACGAAGCGTGCCGCCGCTACTACGCGGCTCGCAGGAGCGCGTACCGCACCGGCGAACGCGTGCGGGCACGTCACATCCTGTTTGCCGTTACGCCGGGCGTGGACGTGGTGGCATTGCGCAAAAGCGCGGAGCCGGTCTTTCTCGATGTGCGCTGCCATGACGACAAGTCTGTCGACCGCTTCGCCGATGCGGCGCGCAAGTTTTCCAACTGCCCGAGCGGGGAACATGGCGGCGATCTCGGCTGGCTCGTGAACACGGACTGCGCGCCGGAATTCGCGCGCGAGTTGTTCGGTCACATCGAAGTGGGCGTGCTCGCGCGCCTCGTGCACAGCCGGTTCGGCCTGCATATTGTCGAAGTGCTGGAGCGCGAATTCGGCGTCGCGCAGCCGTTCGAAGCGGTGCAGGGTGCGGTCGCGATGGCGCTGCGCCAGCAAACATTCGTCACGACGTTGCGCCAGTATCTGAGTCTGCTCGCCGGCGCGGCTGCCGTGGAGGGCGTCGAACTCGACGCTGCCGACACGCCGCTGGTGCAATGACCATGAACATCGCGAGTTTTGACGATCTGGTGCGCGCCGCGCGCGCGCAGCCGGAACCCCAGCGATTGCTGTTTGTATTCGCCAGCGCCGAGGCGCCGGACAATTGCACGCCCGAGCAGCGCGCGAGTTTCGAGGCCGGGCAGGGTGGTGCGCTCGTGCCGCTGATGTCGGTGGATAAGGTTCCGGACGAGCTTGGCAGCTTCGCCGAACTCGTGGCCGAGTCGCGGCAGTTCGCGCCCGCTTGGGCAGTCGTGTTTGTGACCGCGCTCGGCGGGCAGAACGGATGCGCGCCGACGAGCGCAGAGGCCGACCAGTCGCTGCAACGGATGATCGAATCGATCAAGACCGGCGCGTTCGGCGCATTCATGCCGTTCGATACCGACGGCCAGCCCGTGCTGTTCAACTGAGCGTGACCGCGCCAGCACCGGCGGATGCAGGCCAATCGCATAACAGCCTGGGAGTGCATCGGCTGCGGACGCATCGAGGGCGCGCAGCCCTGCCTGGGGATTTGTCAGGACCGCAAGGCCGAGTTCGTTTACGCCGACGAGCACGCAAAAGTGCTGGCGGATTTGCAGCGCCTGACTGCCTTCGTGCAACAGCTGGGGTGGATCCATCCTCACGACGATGCGTGGGAGAAATCGTTCCGCGCACTGCAAGAGCACGCGCGCCGCGTGCTGGCGGCGGCTGAATGACAGTCCAACCGCCGGCGCACGACTTCGCGCTGTGGAGCCTGGGTTTTCGCCCTTTCTACCTGCTGGCGAGTTTATTCAGCGCAGTCAGCGTGCTGCTGTGGGCGGCGCAGTTTTCCGGTTATCTGCCCGCCACTTATCTGCAGGGGTCGGCGTTGCACGGGCACGAAATGCTGTTCGGCTACACGATTGCGGTGATCGCGGGGTTCCTGTTGACCGCCGTGCGCGCGTGGACGAACCAGCCGACGGCGAGCGGCGGCGCATTGATGGCGCTCGCGGCGCTGTGGGTCGGCGGCCGGATATTGGTGCTCACGCCCTACGCGATGGCGGCTGCGATCGTGAACGCGGCTTTCCCGGTGGCGATTGCCGTGGCGATCGGGATTCCGCTGGTGCGCGCGCGCAATGTGCGCAACTATTTTTTCATCGGTTTGCTCGCGCTGATGGGCGCGCTGGTCCTCGTCGTGCACCTGGCGATGCAGGGACGCGTCGAGCTGCCGCCACGCGCGGGGCTGCAACTCGCGCTCGACGTAGTGCTCTTCATCTTGGCGGTCATGGGCGGCCGCGTGATACCCATGTTTACCAACAACGGTGTGCCGGGCGCCGGCGCGGCGCGCCATCCGCTGATCGAAAAGGCGGCCCTCGGCGCGGTTATTTTGTTGCTCGCGGCGGACTTGCTGCAATTGCCGCCCGTGGCGGTCGCCGCGCTTGCGCTGACCGCTGCGCTGGCGCATGGCGCGCGACTGTATCTCTGGAAACCGTGGCGCACTTTCGCCGCGCCCCTCGTGTGGATATTGCACGCGGCATACGCCTGGATTGTCATCCACCTCGCGCTGCGCGGCCTGGCTGCACTGGATCTGGTGGCCGGATCGTACGCCGTCCATGCGCTGACTGTCGGCGCGATCGGCGGCTTGACGCTCGGCATGATGACGCGGACCGCGCGCGGCCACACCGGACGTCCGTTGGTGGCCGATGGCTGCGAGCTCGCCGTGTTTTTGCTGGTGCAACTGGCAGCCGTTGTCCGTGTCTGCGCCGGAATTGCCTGGCCGGAGTGGCATATGCCGGCGATTCAGATATCGGCCCTGATGTGGTCCTCGGCGTTCGGCCTCTTCGCGGCGAGGTATTGGCCGGTGCTGACCCGCCCGCGGCTGGACGGCAAAGCGGGATGAAGGCTTGGCAAACCAATGACCCGCCGTACTGTTGCGGATGCTATTCATGACGTCGGATGACGAAATATTCCGCCGCCTGCGGCGCTTCCATACCCGCTATTTTCCGCGTCTCAGAAGGCAATTCGAGAACCTCGTCGACAACGGGCAGCGCCCGACGGTGCTGTTCATCGGATGCTCCGATTCGCGCGTCGTGCCCCACCTGCTGATGGACAGCGGCCCGGGCGAACTCTTTGTGGTCCGCAATATAGGCAATTTCGTACCGCCGTTCGACGCGTCGCATGGCTACCACGGCACTGCGGCGTCCATCGAGTTTGCCGTGCTCAATCTGGCGGTACGCGAGATCATCGTATGCGGCCACAGCCATTGCGGCGCAATCCGCGCGTTGTATACCGAGTTGCCAGCCGAGGCGCGGCACATGGCGAAGTGGCTGGAGCTCGGGCGCGACGCCGTGCTGCCGGTGACACTGTCGGAAGAGGCGCTACGACGCACCGAGCAGCGAGCGGTGGCCTTGCAGATCGAGCGACTGATGGACTACCCGATGGTGCGCCGCCGCGTGGAGGCCGGCGAACTCTACCTGCGCGGCTGGCATTACCTGATCGAAGAGGGCCGGGTGCTGGTGCTCGACGTCGAGAGCGGGCGTTTCGAAGCGTTCGACGCAGCCCTCGAAGCGGCGCGCGCGAATGACCGGTTTGGCGGCCTCGATCAGTTGCAGTAAACGCGGCGGTTTCTCGTTCGGGCGGTCAAATCGAATATCTGACTATCAAGCTGATCCATGTGACATGCGTCGTCACGAGCTATGCGCTATTCGTCGTGCGCGGCGTATGGATGATGCGTGAATCCGTGGCGCTGCAAAAGCGCTGGCTCAAGGTTGTTCCGCACATTATCGATACGGTGCTGCTGGCGAGCGCGATCGTTCTTGCCGTCATGAGCCGGCAGTATCCGCTCGCTAACGGCTGGCTCACCGCCAAGGTGGCGGGGTTGCTGGTTTATATCGTGCTGGGAACGCTGGCGTTGAAGCGGGGGAAGACCCGGGCCGTGCGCGTCACCGCTTGGCTTGCCGCGCAGGCGGTGTTTTTCTATATCGTCGCGGTCGCGCTTACGCGTCAGCCGTTGCCGTGGCTTCAATAGCCGCGGGCATTTTGCCGGTCAGCAGATAGTCGATGAGTTCCGCGACCGGCCGGATTTCTCCGCCGAACGGCAGGCTTTCGCTGCCCCTGAAGAATAAGCCTTTTTTGACGTCGCCTTTTAACGCATAAGCCAGCCGGGTGTCGATGCAGAACTGGCCGATGCTGCCGATGCCGTCACGCAACCCGCACACTGACAGGCAGTTAAGACCGGGCACGCAGCGGGCGGGATCCGCCTTGGCGTGCGACTGCAGTGCTTTTTCGCGCCGCAGGTAATTCTTGAGCCACGGCGTGAGCACCGCGCGCGCCGGCAGTCCGGCGACGCTCATGAAGGTAACGATGTCCTCCGGTTTTGCCTGCGCGAGGACTTGCTTGAAGTTCGGATGCGCATCCCCTTCCAGCGTGACCGCAAACGGCGTGCCGACCTGCACCGCCGATGCGCCGAGTGCGATGAGCGCGCGTACCTCGGCGTGACTTTTTATGCCGCCCGCCACGATCAACGGAATGCGTTCGCGTTCCAGTCCGAGCTCGCGCAGCAATTCGAAGATGCCGGCGAGTACCGTGGCAAAGTCGAAACGCGGATCGTTGATTTCGTCGGGCCGGGTCGCGCCGAGATGCCCGCCGGCGTAACGCGGATGCTCGATTACGATGGCGTCGGGCAGCCGCTTCTTGCGCAGCCATTTCTTGAGCACGATGGTCACACCGCGCACGTCGGACAAAATCGGCACCAGCGCGACGTCCGGAAAGCCTCGCGCCAGTTCCGGCAGATCGAAGGGCAGTCCCGCACCCATCACGATCGCGTGGGCACCGCTTTCGCAGCTCTGCCGCACATAGGCCGGGTACTCGGAGACCGCTTTCATGACGTTGACTGCAAGCGCGCCGTGACCCCCGGCCAAATCGAGCGCCATGCGAATTTCGCGATCGAGCGCGATCAGATTGAGCTTGTCGAGCTCGCCTTTGTCGGTGCAATCCCTGGCACGTTCGAGCAGGTCGGGATGATGGTGGCGCAGGTCGACGCTCGAAATCGTGCCAAGCGCGCCCGCGCGCGCGACGGCGCCGGCCAGCCGATGCGCCGAGATGCCTACCCCCATGCCGCCCTGCACGATGGGCAGCAAGCTGCGCCCACGCAAGTGCCAGCGCGGCAGCGGATCCCCGCCCGTCCCGGATGAGTCTTTCATGCAGCTCCGACCATAGTGCGACGGACCATTTTCGCAGGCGCGCGCCTGGATACATTGATCCATATCAAACCGGCGGTCTGCCGCGCGCCGGCAAGGTGTGGATGCACGCGGGTGCCTGGCCCTGCAGATACTGACGTTTTAAGGCTTCGGCAGTTTCGCGCGTCTGTTTGCCGGCGGACTCGGCGTGGCGCTGTTTATGCGATCGGTGATGGACCGCGATTGGTATTGATTTGGATCAAGGCGGGTACCTTGAGACATTGTAATCTGTATCAAACTTCATGCACGGAGGGGCGCGCGCAGTCAAGCTAGTGATGCATGCGCACGCTGCATGGAGACGTTCTCAATCCACTAAAGGAGTTTGTCATGAACTGGGATCGAATCGAAAATAATTGGCTGCAAGTTAAGAGCAAGATCAAAGTGCAGTGGGACCGGCTGACCGACGATCAGCTGGACAAGATCTCCGGTCAACGTGACCACCTCGTTGCTAATGTCCAGGAATGCTATGGTATTGAAAAAGACCATGCCGAACGCCAGGTCAAAGACTGGGAAAACGGTAATCATGATGTATTTGCGGAGACCGCTGCCGAGGTTAAAAAGCATGT
>JBKJMN010000092.1:0-3263 GCA_046596405.1 Burkholderiales bacterium | reverse complement strand
GTGCCTGGCCCGCTGTCGGGACCCGGATCGAGCGTGATCGCGATCGCAAGCGACATGCGGCGCAGCGACCACATGCGCGCGGCGAGCTTGCCGGCGGCTTCGGCCGCGCGCGCGTCGGGTGTAACGCCCAGCCGGCGCAAAAGTTCGGTAAACAGTGGAAACGTCGTCATGTAGCGCTCGGGGCCGCTGCGCTCGAGCGCGAGCTCGGAGGTGACCTGCTTCCAGCCCTGGCCGATCTCGCCGACGACGCGCTCGTCGGGCACGAATACGTTGTCGAGAAAAACCTCGTTGAAATGGTGCTCGCCGTTCATGAACCGGATCGGGCGCACCGTGACGCCCGGCGCGTCGAGCTCGACGATGAGCTGCGAGAGACCGTCGTGGCGATTGCCGGCATCGGGCGCCGTGCGGCACAGCACGAAGAACGCATGCGCCTTGTGCGCCCAGCTCGTCCACACTTTCTGCCCGGTCACGCGCCAGCCGTTGGCCACGCGCTCGGCGCGCGTCTTGACGGATGCGAGGTCGGATCCGGAGTTGGGTTCGCTCATGCCGAGCGCAAAATAATATTCGCCGCGCGCGATCGCCGGCAAATAACGCTGTCGCTGTGCTTCGGTGCCATAGCGCAACAGGCTGGGGCCGGTCTGGCGGTCGGCAAACCAGTGCGCCGCGCACGGCGCCGCCACCGCGAGCATTTCTTCGGTGACCACAAAGCGCTCGAGGTAGGAGCGCTCCTGCCCGCCGTAGCGTTTCGGCCAGGTCATACCGATCCAGCCGCGCGAGGCGACACGGCGCGTGAAGCCGGCGTGAAACTCCGCGTGCCCGAGATGCGGCTTGATAGCGAGCGCGGCCATCTCGCTCTTGAGGAACTCGCGCACTTCGCGCTGCAGCGCACGCGCCGAAGGCGGCAGTTCGAGCGCTGAGAAGTCGACCTGATCGAACATAATGTCGTTAACTGCCCAGCGCCTTGACGAGCCGATAGAGAAACTCGTGACCGTCGTATAGCGATTTGACTCTGATCCGCTCGTTGAGTCCATGCACGCCGCCGCCGTCGAGATCGCGGAACATGCCCGAGATGCCGTAGGTCGGAATTCCCGCGTTGTTGAGAAAACGCCCGTCGGTCGCGGCGACGAGCATGGTTGGAATAACCGGCGTCCCCGGCCACATGTCGGCGGTGATTTTATTCACCGGGTCCATGATTTCTGCGCTGAGCGGCGGCGCGGGGCTCAACACGGCAACGCCGTCGGGCTTGATGCTGATCTTGTCGTCGGCCATCACGCGCACGAGCGTTTTCTGCACTTCCGCAACCGATTCGTCGGGCATGATCCGGCAATTCACGACCCCGCGCGCGCGTTGCGGCAATGCATTCGTCGCGTGCCCCGCATCGAGCATCGTGGCGACGCAGGTAGTGCGAACGAGTGCGTTGTAGGGCGGCAGGTTGCCGATGCGCGCAAGTGCCTGGGCATCGGGCGGGGTGTGCAGAATCGCTTTCATGTCCGCCGCCAATTGGCCTGACTCAACCGCGGCAATGCGCTCGAAATATGCGCGGGTAACTTCGTTGAGCTTAAACGGGAAATCGAATTTTCCCAGACGCGATAGCCCGTCCGCGAGATGATAGATGGCGTTGTCACGGGAAGGACGCGCGCTGTGCCCACCGGGATTGGTCACCTCCAGCCTGAACGTCTGGAAGACTTTTTCGCCGGCCTGGATGCCGTGATAAAGCGGCTTGCCGGCTTTGTCGAGCAGCCCCGATCCGCCTTCGTTCAGCGCAAGCGCTGCGTCGATCTGGCCGCGGTGGTTTTTCAAAAGGTATTCGACGCCGCTGAATTGGGAAGGGATGATTTCCTCGTCGGCGGTAAGCGCAAGAATGATGTCGCGATTCGGCACCCAGCCTTCCCGCTTCATGCGTATCAAGTTGGCGACAAACGCCGCCGCCATCGATTTGTCGTCGGAAGCGCCGCGCGCGTAGAAGTAACCGTTTTCCTCGACAAGCTTGAATGGATCACGCTCCCAATCCTCGCGTTTGGCCTCGACCACGTCGAGGTGCGCGAGCAACAGTAGCGGCTTCTTCGCGCCGCTGCCTTTGAGGCGCGCGACGAGGTTGCCTTTCTTCGGCCCGCCCGGCGGCACGATCACTTGCATGTCGGCGTCCGAGTAGCCGCCAGCCTTCAAGCGCGCCGCCATCGCACGCGCAGCCTGCGTATTATCGCCGGCCGAGTCGGTGGTGTTGATCTCAACCAGCTCCTGGTAAATCTCGCGAAATTGCTGTTGTTCGGAGCTCTGAGTTTGCGCAAAGACGTTCAGACTCAAACAGAAAACAAACGCCAGTGCGATACGCAAAATATTAATCGTCATGATTCACTCCCGCTGAATGGCAATTGTCGATTATCTGCCTGTGGGCGACTTGTCATACATTGGTTGGCACGTCAGGTTTTAACTACGATCAATGCGTCCGCCGCAACGACCCCATACGCATTGACGAACAGCGGGTTGACGTCGATTTCGGCGATGCGGTCGGCGTGATCGGCGGCGAGCAGCGAGATGCGGGACAATACCTCAGCGAGCGCCTCGATCGCGAGCGGCGCGCTGCCGCGATAACCGGTCAACAGCTTTGCCGCCTTGATTTCGGTGACCATCTCGCGCGCGGACTCGACGTCGAACGGCGCAAATCGGTAAGTCACGTCTTTGAGCAGCTCGGCGAACACGCCGCCGAGGCCGAACATGACGACTGGCCCGAAAAACGCGTCGTTCACCGCACCGATGATGACTTCGGTACCGGCGGCCATTTCCGCGATCAGCACGCCGTTGATATGCGCGCCGGGCTTGTAGCGCCGGGCGTTGGCGACGACGGCCGCTGCCGCCTCCTGGAGCTCAGCGAGGGTGCGCACGTTGAGCCTTACCGCGCCGGCTTCCGTTTTGTGCGGGATGTGCGGCGAATCGACTTTGACCGCGAGCGGAAACTCGAGCGGCGCTGCGGTGAGCGCGGCGACGGCCTCCGGCGACAGCACGAGTTCGTGCGCGACCGGTATCCCGTAAGCGGCGAGTGCTTTTTTTGACTCCGCTTTGCTCAGGCGGTGGGCATTCGGCGCGAAGTCGAGTTGCTGGAGCTCAACGGCACGCCGCGCGCCGCGCGCCTGGCCAGCCAGATACCGGCGTTGCTTATGCGCGTATTGGCTCAGTGCGCCAGCGGCGACGGCCGTGCGCGTCGGCGTCAGTACCCACGGAATGCGTTGCGCATCGAATACTTCAGTCGCCGCCGTCGCGGATGC
>JBKJMN010000068.1:0-3773 GCA_046596405.1 Burkholderiales bacterium | reverse complement strand
TATCATCACCCGGTCGTAGCCGCTCATTTTGCGCACCGCGCGAACAGCTTCGTCGCACACGCCGCTCAAGGTAGGCACCCCGTCGAGAATAGAGACCAACGCCGCGAGCTCGTATTCGAGTTGATGCGATCGTTCTTCGACGTCGTATTTTACCGGCTCAAATTCGAGCAGTGTCCGGTCGCAATGTCGATGCGGCATCACATTGAACTTCCGGCCGGACCGGGTCATGAGCGAAAGCGGAGGCAGCGGTCCGTCCCCCGCCGCCGCAAGCGCCGCCGCCAGACGCGCCCGGGCGTCGTCATTAAAAATACCTGAGAGATCGATCCGTGACGAATGCGGAATGCCGAGCATTTCGCAGAGATTCGAACTCCAATTGACGAACCGTTCCTCAGACAAAACGGCAAGAGCGCCGAAAGGCTGGATTGCGCCGGTCGTGTTTACGGGCTCGCTATCGCAGGCATTGATGTCCGCCAGGAGGCGTGGCGGAAGTGTTCCAGCGAAATGAGTTGCGACTAGGCTTATCGGGCCTGGCACGATGGGCATTGGCGTTTTCCAACAGAAAGCGATGGACTGGCAAACAGTACGGTTACACCATACAGCATCGCCTACTCATGGGTGGGCTAAATAACGCCGTCAGCTTGGGGTGCCGCAGACGGTAAACCGAATCATGTTCCCGCACCGTAGCAATCGAAATGCGCGCGTCCGGACCGACCCGGCCAACCACCTTTCCCTCCCGCCCATCATTCCGGGCTTATCCCGGCCTGCTTGGCCGCGCGCTGCCACTGTTCGATTTCGGCCTTAATGAAAGCGGCGTGCTGATCGGGCGAATTGGCTATCGGATCGGCGCCGCGCTCGATGAGTTGCTTGCGAACCGCGGGGTCATTGACTGCCTTGACGCTTATTCTTTTTTATCGTCCTTCTTCTCGTCCTTCTTGGCGTCTCTCCTGCGCTCGCCTCGGTTCCCTTTGCGCGCGTCAGGATTAGGCTCGGGCGCTTTTTGGGCTTCCGGCGGTGGCGGTGCGGGCGGCTTAGGCGCAGCGGGTAACGGCGCGACTGGGGGCGGTTTCGGCGCAGGCGGCGGTGCTGCCAGCGGTGGCTGCGATGGTGGTGGCGTCGGCGCGACCGGCGGTGGAGCAATCGGGGCTGGCGGCGCGGGTTTCGGCGCGACCGCTGCTGGCGGCGGTCCAGCCTTCCGCTCCTCCTGCGTTGGGGGTGTCGCTTTCAGCGGTTCCGGCGGGCGCGGCGCCATTAATGGAGTGGGCGGGGGCGGCGCCTTTTGCGCTTCAGGTGAAGGTACGCGCGGTGATTCCGGCGGGCGCGCCGCACGCTCGGCCGGTTCGCGCGCTTGGCGTTCTTCCGGCGGCAGCGCGGACTTGCGGTCTTCCCCGACACGCCCTTTGCGGTCGTCTCCGCGCGGCGCATCCACGGCGGGCAGCGGCACCTTCGGCGCTTCGGGCGACGCAGCTTTCGGCGGCTCGGGCGGGCGCGCCACACTGGTTGCCGGTGGCGGCGCGGCTTTCGGCGGTTCCGCGGGGGCTGCCTTAGGCGCTTCCGGCGGGCGCGGCACGTTTACCGGCGGCGGCGCGCTCACCGGCGGCGGCACGCCCTTCGGTGCGTCGAGCGCAGGTCCGCGCCGGCCGTCGAACGGCGGACCTTTTCGCGCGTCTTGCGACTGGAATCCTTTGCCGGGTTCACCTGTCGACGGCGACTTCGGCGCCTCGGCCGGGGGCGGTCCCTTCTGCGCTTCGGGCGGCGGGCCTTTCCTGCTATCAGCCGGCCCTCCCTTCGCCGCCTCCACTGGCGGTTGTGCCTTCAGCGCTTCGGGCGGCGGCGAGCCTTTTTTGCCGTCAAACGGGTCGCCGCGTGGTGGTTCGCCCGGCGGCCTTTCGCGTTGCGCGTCCCGCCGGCGCGGCGCGTCCTGGGCGACGGCTTGTTTGGGTGGCGGCGCCGCTGCGGGCTGCGACGGCGGGCTCACAACTTGCACGACGGGCGCCGGCGCCGGCGTCGCCGGTTTTACGGCAGACAATGCGGCGGCATCGAGCGGTCGGCCGGGTTGCTCCGCGAGCCGGCGTTCTCGGGCGGCAAACGGGACCGGCGCGCCCGGCGGGCGTTCCTTAGCGACCGCCGGCCGTGCCCGATCATCGGTTGGCGGCCGGCGGCCTTCACGCGCGCCGCCATGCACGCTGGTCTGCATGGGCGTGACCGCGGCTACCGGCGTAACCAGTGCTCGCGCCGCCGCTTCGGACGGCAATTCCACGCGCGACCTCGAGACCGGGTGGGATTGCGCAAACGCAGCCGCCGGCATCGCGACGATAGCGCCGGGCACGAGTTGATTGACGTAGGTGACATTGGTGACGTTGTTGGTGACGTTGTTAGTGACGTTGGTGACGCGCTGAGTGTTGTAAACGTTGGTTATCGTCGTATTGTTGATGGTCGTGTTGCTGGTGTTCACATTGTTGAAATAAGCGCGGCTCACGGGATATGCCGGCCGATAGACATCGCGCGGGCCGAGCGGGAACCAGCCGACGTTGCCGCTGTGATTGTTCGACGCAGCCGCGCCGGAGCCGGCGATGAACGCGACCAACGCCGGCGCGTACACGGGTTGCGCGCGCGCCGGTCCCGGCACCCAGCCCCAGTTCCCGTTCCCGCTCCCGCCGAGATTCGCCCAGCGGCCATAGTGTGAAACTGCAAATCCCCACGGCGCGTCATCAACCCAGGTCCAGCCCCACGGCTCGACCCACGACCAATGCCCGTCGCGATAAGGCGCCCAACCGGCGGGCGCACGGCTGGGGACCCACACGTTGCCGTAATCCGGCGTGCGGCGCCAGGTCCCGTACTCGTCGAGATCTTCGTAGCCGATCACGTCGCGCGATACGTAGCGCGCGGCGACCGAATTCTCCGCGTGGCGATAGCGGTTGTCAGACCAGCGGTCGAATTCATCGCGCCGCGGCGGGTCGAGATAATCGTAGTCGCGCAGATCGGCGCCGTAAAAACGGTAGTTCTGCCCCGCGTTGACCAGATACGACGCGCGATCGCCATAGACTTCCGCTTGTCCGTTGCGCGTTGACACCGTCGTTGCATCGTCGGCCGGATCGACATCGACCCGGTAGGCGCCGGGGCGGCGGATCGAATACGCGAGGTTGGGCGTATCGATTTCGACCGCCTCGCGCGCGCCGAGACGCCGTACGCGGGCGGTCACGGTGCCTTGCGCAACATCGAGTTGCACCAGACGATTATCGATATTGAGCAGCGTGAGGTTGGTGCCGCTGCCGAGATAAAACACGGCCGAGCCGACTTGCAGTTCGGCACGCGAGCCGTTGTCCACCCACAAACGGTCGCCGGTGATCAGCGGGCGATTGATGCCGGCTTCCACCCAGTCACGCTCGCCGGCCGGCGAAAAGCTCACTGCGCCGTTGATATAGGCGAGGCGCGCGACCCGCGCCGGCGGATCGGCGCAGGTTGGATTCGCGACGGCGAGCACAGCGATGCCGCAGAACAACGCCCCGAACCATTTGCGCGCCAGTTTTCTATGCGTGCACCAATATGCAGACCGCGCAGTGTCGAAAGTCATGGTCTATCTCCTCGGATGCACACGGATTTGGCAGGCGCAGTAGCGCCAGCGGTTTGATGCCGCGTTGTCGACGCCATGGTAAGCCGGCGCTCCTGCCGATTCTGTTCGATGCCGCACACAGGCAAGGCCACCACGGGAATAACTGCGCGGCTCACGCTAAATGCGTACCCCGGAATCAGTCGGCGTGCAGGCCGGTGGCTTT
>JBKJMN010000028.1:0-5032 GCA_046596405.1 Burkholderiales bacterium | reverse complement strand
TCATCCGCGCATGCCGGCGATGCATTTGAAGTGCGCGCGATTCCCGAGGAAAAGTGGCGCAAGGGCGGCCATGAATTCGTGCGCCTCTACGTTTGCCTGCTGCGCGGCGAGCAGGTGGTGATCGAGATATTGCACACGGCGATCTTTACGCCGCGCAAGGCGACGTGAAAACGCAGCGGGTCAATGTAGTTTACCTGCTGACGTGTAATAGCGCGCCTCGCCTATGCCCCGGCGAAGGACGGTGGTCAGCAATTGCGCGCTCGCCCGCAATTGCGATTTCCATGTGTTGACGTACTCCTGCTTCTACGACGAATAGATTCGCGCACGGCTAAAGTACCTTGTCGGCGCGGATCAGCAGCGATTGCGGGATCGTGAGATCCAGTGTTTTGGCAGTCTTGCCGTTGATAAAAAGTTCGAACGTCGTCGGCTGCTCCACCGGAAGGTCGCCCGGCTTCGCGCCTTTGAAAATTTTGTCGACATAGGTCGCGGCGCGCCGAAAACTGGCACCGGTGTTTTGTCCATAGCTCATCAGGCCGCCCGCTTCGACATATTCCCGGTATCCGCAAATCGATGGCAGCCGGTATTGGGCGGCCAATCTTGCTATCTGACCCACTTGCTGGCTATAAAAACCATCACGCGGCACCAGCAATGCGCCCGCTTTCGCCTGCGCCATGGTGGAAAATGCCTGCTCGATTTGCGCAGCGCTGCCTGCTTCCACGGGCAATATTTTTACGCCCGCCTTCCGCGCGGGTGGCTCTATGCTCGTCAAAACGGCGGCGTGGGATGGGTTGGCCGGGTTTATCAACACCGCTAGGCGGGATAATTTAGGTACGATGCTTTGCAGCATCTCAAAAAGTTTTGGGCTGATATCAACGGCAAAGTTGGTAAGCCCCGTGATGTTGCCGCCCGGACGCGCCAGTGTTTTCGCGAAACCGCTGACCACCGGATCCGGCGAAGTTGCCATGACGATCGGGATGGTCTTGGTCGCTTTGCTTGCGGCGTCGATATCCTGAGCCCCGGCGGCAACGATCGCGTCCACCTGCGCCTGCACCAATTCCGTTGCGAGGCCGGGAAGGCGCTCGTACTTTCCTTCGGCCCAGCGGAATTCGACGTGCAAATTTTTGCCTTCGATATAGCCGAGCTCGCGCATGCCGTGCAAAAATTGATTGAAAGCGTCCGACTCAAGCGAAACCGGGCGACTACGCGACGCGAGTATGCCGACGCGCCAGACTTTGCCCTGCTGAGCGTATGCGCGGAATGGCGCGGTAACCGCGCCTGCGCCAATTGCCATGACCAGTCTGCGACGCTTGTTCATTGCTTCCCTAGCTTAGAACCTGTCTTGCCTATCATGTTCGTTGGCGCGGTCGTTCACTTTATCAACGGCGGATGCGTCACGATAGACTTCAGAGCGGGAGTAGGTTGAGTGAGCTTGCCCAGATCGGGTTTCGGACGCTTCAACGCAGGAATGGAATTGAATGCCTGTTCCATTGCGTGGGAAGCGCCGAGCAACGCGCGATCGCCGCGGAAGCGGCCGACCACCTGCAGCCCGAACGGCATGCCCTTGTGATCGGTGCCGCACGGCAGCGCGATCGCCGGATTGGTCACCAGCGTGACCACGTAGGTCAGCGAGAGCCAGTGGTAATAATTGTTCAGCGGCTTGCCGTCCATTTCCGCGAGATAAGATTGCGACCAGGGGAACGGCGACACCGGCGTGGTGGGGGCCAGCACCAGATCGTAGTCGCGGAATGTGTGCTGGAAGCGGCGAAACATGCGGGTTTCTTCGAGATGCGCCCACGCCATGTCGGCGAGCGACATCTTCGCGCCGATCTCGTAATTGGCGCGCACGTTGGGGCCGAGAGTGCCCGGGTCTTTTTCGTACGCATCGCGATACTTGGCGACGTAGTTCGCTGCGCGTATCACGTCGAAGCAACGGTCGGCCTCGGCGAAATCGAATGTCACTTCGTCGCACGATCGGAAGAGATGCTTCATCGTCGCAATTTTGTCGCGGAATACCTTGCGGATAGTCTGGTCTACCGGGCTGATGCCGAAGTCCTCCGTATAGGCGATGCGCAGGCCGCCAAGATCGCAAGCCTCCGGAACCCGGAAGGTCAGCGGATCGATCGGATATGCCAGCGGATCGCAGTCATCCATCGCCGCTTGCGCCGCGAGCAGCAGGCAGGTGTCCGCGACGGTGCGACCCATCGGGCCGACCACGGAGATCGGCGTCCAGCCAAGACCGCGGCGCTCGACGGGCACGAGTCCCGGCGACGGGCGAAATCCGATGACGCCGTTGATGGCGCCGGGTATGCGCAGCGAGCCGCCGGTATCCGAGCCGGTGCACACAGGCAGCATGTCGCACGCGAGCGCGACGGCCGAGCCGCCCGACGAGCCGCCGGCATTGAGCGTGGGGTTGAATGGATTGCCGGTCGCGCCCCACACGACGTTGCGGCTGTTGGCGCCGGCGCCGAATTCGGGCACGTTGGTTTTGGCGACGACGATCGCGCCCGCGGCGCGCACGCGCGCGACCATCGCGCTGTCATGCGCCGGGACATAATCGCGATACAGCTGGGAACCAAAGGTCGTCAGCAGGCCGCCGGTTTCCTCGAGGTCTTTGATGCCGGTCGGCAGGCCGTGCAGAAGCCCGAGCGCATCGCCGCGCTGGACAGCTTTCTCCGCCGTTTTGGCTTCCTGGCGAGCGCGCTCGTAGCAAGTTGCCGTCACGGCATTGACCGCGGGATTTGTCTGCGCGATGCGTTCGATGCAGACCTCGAGCAGTTCAACGGGCGAAATTTCCTTGGAGCCTATGCGCCGGCGCAGTTCGACGGCGGATTCGGCCAGCAGTGCATCGTTCACGGACATTGTTTATCGACCTCTCTGAATGGGTTCGCGTAGTATGCCAAGATATCGAAGGGCAGGCGCGGCTCTGCACATTCCCGGGGAGTAACAAAATGGTCGGCGTAGTTCGCATCGCTGGTGCTGCATTTTTGCTGTTGGCTGTCATGCCGGTATCCGCTGCATTTCCGGACCGGCCGCTGCGCTATGTTCTGGGCAGCGCCGCCGGCGGCGGCCCGGACGTCGCTGCGCGCATCGTCATGGCTGAACTGAGCCGGCAGACCGGCCAGCAGGTCATCGTGGACAACCGGCCCGGCGCGAGCGGCGTGCTTGGCATGGAACTGATCGCGCGCTCGACGCCTGACGGCTACACGCTGGGCCACGGGAACATCAATACGATGGCGATCAACCGCAGCGTGCTGAGCAAGCTGCCGTACGATCCGGACCGCGACCTGCAGGCCGTCGTGCTTATGTACAACTCGCCGAATCTGCTGGCAGTGACGCTCGCGCTGCCCGTAAAATCGGTGCAGGAGCTGATCGATTACGCGAAGAAGAACCCGGACAAGTTGAGTTTCGCATCGACCGGCAACGGCTCGAGCGTGCACGTCGGCATGGAGCTTTTCAAGCTGATGACCGGCACGCAGATGGTCCACGTGCCGTACAAGGCGGCGACGGTCGCGATCACCGATCTCGCCGCCGGGCGCGTGCAGTTGATGGCCGATAATATTCAGTCGATCGGTCCGCACGTCAAGACCGGGCGCCTGCGCGGGCTCGCCGTCACGAGCGGCCGCCGCGTGCCGGCATTTTCGGAACTTCCGACGATCGCGGAAGCGGGCGTGCCGGGCTTCGACGTCAGCGCGTGGGCTGGCGCGGTCGTGCCCGCAGGGGTGCCGAAAGCGACGATTGCGCGGCTCAACGCCGAGATTAACAAGGCGCTCGCGACGCCGGCGGTGCGCGAAAAATTTCCCGAGATGGGACTCGAAATCGTGGGCGGCACCCCGGAGCAATACGCGGCACACATCAAGAGCGAGTCGGTGAAATGGGCCGAGGTCGTCAGACGGTCGGGTGCGAAGGTGGACTGATTTAATCTTTTCCCCGTACCCTAACCCTCTCCCCACTATCGCGAGGCGAGGGAGCATTTTTTCTCCTGCTACGGATTTCTTAGAGTTTCCTTCGCGTCCTCCGCGTCCTCCACGTCCTTCGCGGTGAGAGGTTTCGCTTTTGGTTTAGAAATGCCGTGAGGCGGTCACCGGCTTTACCGCGGGGTCGAGCTTCAGTTCGAGCACCGTGTTGGATTTCACCTTGCCTTTGAGCCTGGCCAGGAAAGCCGTCAACTCTGCCTCGCTCGTGGCTTTTGCATACCTCAAGTCATACAGCGTCGCGAGCCCGCTGAAGTCGATGACCGGCGGCTCGATCGTGAAGAGATCGAGTGGTTTACCCGTCAGGCGGCTGGCGGCTTCGTTGAGCGTCGCATAGCGCCGGTTCGCCAGCACCACGAGCAAAAGCTTCGCGCCCTGATGCGCGGCGGTCCACAGCGCTTCGCTCGCGTACAGCGACGAGCCGTCACCGATAATCGCGACGACCTGGCGGCCGGGATTGCCGATCGCGGCGCCGACCGCTGCGGCGAGCCCCCAGCCGATGCCGCCGCTGCCGTTGATCAGGTATTCACCCGCGGGCAGATTCATCCATTGCCGCACGTCGGAGGTGGAAAGGCCGGACTCGTCGAACCAGATCGCATCCGGGAATGCTTTGAGCAGCGTGTGCACGGCGCGCGACGGATGAAACACTTTCGGCTGCGCGGCGGGTAACGCGGTTTGCGGTCGTTGCGGCGCGGGCGCCGCTCGTTTGACGTCGATCGCGCGCGCGATCGCGGCAAGTGCGGTCGCGGTGTCCGTCACCGTGGCGAGCTCGAATTCGCCATCGACTGCGCGCGCCCGCCCATCGTTGCCGATCCATAGCTTGGTTTGCGGCAGCCGCACTTCGCTGTAGAGCGTCGTGCGCAGGCCGGTGCCGCCGACAAAAAACAGTACATCGTGCGGCGCGAGCCGATCCGAAATCTGCTTGAAACTCGGCGGCAGATAGCCGGCGTAACACGGCGATGAGCTGGCAATCGGAAGCGCGGCCGTGTAGGGCGCGACGTAGACCGGGGCGGCCAGCGCGCGTGCGAGTTTTTCGAGCGCGCTACCGGCGTTGTTCCAAT
>JBKJMN010000287.1:0-3331 GCA_046596405.1 Burkholderiales bacterium | reverse complement strand
GCGGTCGCGAGCGCGCGCAAGCGGCCCCCGCGCACATGACTCAGCACGGCCGGCGCGGGCGTGATCGTCACTTGCGATTCGTTGCCGATCAGCGACGTTACCGAGGCGCCGCCGCCCTTGTAAGGCACGTGCACGACGTCGATGCCCGCCATGTGGGTGAAGAGGACGCAGGCGAGATGGCTTTGCGATGCGGAGCCGGCGTTCGCCATGTTGAGCTTGCCCGGATTCGCTTTCGCGTATGCGAGCAGCTCGCGCACGCTCTTGACCGGCAGCGCCGGATGCACGACGAGCACGTTCTGCGTGATCGCAAACAGCGAAATATATTCGAAATCCCGGATCGGATCGTAGGATAGTTTCTTGAAAGTTTGCGGCGAAATCACCGCGGTACCGGTGGCGACCGCGAACAGCGTCTGCCCGTCGGGGGCGGCGTGGGCGACGACTTCCGCCGCGAGCGTGCCACCCGCGCCAGGACGGTTGTCGGCGACGATCTGCTGACCTAACTCTTCGCCCATGCGCGCGGCGAGTATGCGGCTGATATTGTCCACCGAGGCGCCGGGGTTCTGCGGCACCATCAGACGGATCGGACGCGCGGGATAATCAGCGGCGTCGCGTTGCGCGGCAACTGCGGCGCCTGCGCCAAGACACGCGAGACCGCCGCCAAGCAGAATTCTGGCGAGACTGTTCATAGGGAGGGCGGCAATATACCATGAGGCTGACACTGCTGATGCGGGTCGATTTCTCGTTGGATACGAGCTGACACGAAGCGTCGCTCAATCCGTCGCCGCGCGGAGCGCGCTCACAGAACAGGCACCGAAATGTTTGGGAAATTTTGCTCTTTGTTGGTGGTCACGACATTCGTGATCGGCGCGTCCGCCATCGCGCAGTCGCCGGACCACGCGAACCACAAGTTCAGCGGCGCTGAGCACTGGGCAAAAATCTTCGACGATCCCGCGCGCGATAAATGGCAGAAGCCGCATGAAGTCATAACGGCGCTGAAGCTCGCGCCCGACCAGTCGGCCGCCGACATCGGCGCGGGCACCGGCTATTTCGCGGTGCGCCTGGCGCGCATGCTGCCGCGTGGCCGCGTTTACGCGGTAGACATCGAACCGGACATGGTCAAATATCTTGTCGCGCGGGCGGCCACGGAAAATCTCACCAACCTGACCGCGATCGCCGGCGCGGTCGACGAGGCGCGCATCCCCGTGCCGGTCGATCTCGTGCTGCTGGTTGACGTCTATCATCATATCGATCAGCGCGCGGAGTATTTCCGCCGGCTGCGCGCTTCGCTCAAACCCGGGGGCCGCGTCGCCATCATCGACTTTCGCCTTGACGCGCCGGTGGGCCCGCCGCAGCAGGCGCGCATCGCACCGGACCGCGTGAAAATCGAATTGAAAAATGCGGGCTATGTAATAGACACCGAGCACTCATTCCTGCCCAATCAATACTTCCTGGTCTTCAAACCGGCGGCGTGATGGGGGCACGCCTTGCGCTGACACTGCTGCGCTTGCTCGTCGTTGCACCGCTTTGGTTTGCGGGTCACGCGGGCGCGGCCACGCCCGCTGGCGCCGCACTCGATGCGCGTGCGAACTCGCCGGTCGTCGCTGTCACCGGCACCGCACCGGGCCAGGCGGGCTATGTGCATTTCTTCATCGTGCGGGCGGCCGGCGGCGAATGGGAAACCCAGGTCGGTATCGAAACCCCCGACCAGCGCATCGCGTGGTCATTCTTCGAGCTGGGCGTCGTGGTATCGCCATTCATGGAGTCCGCCCACGTCCCCGCCAACCGCAAGCTGATCGAAGTTCAATACCTGTATGGCATGCGGCCGTTTCCCGATGAGGCGTCTATGCGCGTGCTGCGCGCGGAGCTCGAAGCGCGCGTGCTGCCTTATGCCGAATCTCAAACGCCCTATTGCATAGTGCGCGGCCCATCGGATGCGCAGTGCCTGAGCTGCCTGAGCTTCCTCATGCGCGTGCTGTTCCCCGGCGCCACGCCCGATCAGGAGCGCGCACAGAAATCCATTTACACGACCGACGACCTGCTCCTCTATCTTGCCGGCTTGCATGGCCTGCGCGATCGCGAGGCGCGCTTGAAGCGCGTGGACGAGCTCGCGCTGCCCGCCGATGTGCGCGAAGACGTTCTGCGGCTCATCAATACCACCGACATTGCGGGCGCCGACAGCAGCACGGTCCGCACCGAAAAAGTGCCGGCGCGCGGCAGACGTCTCGCGAAACCGACGCACCGCACGCAACAGCTACCGAAGTCCTGACCTCGCGCAGCCCGTATACTTCGACTGCCTCACACGATGAATACGCCCATAAAATCCCGGAGCAACACGGCTTGAAGACAATCGCAAGCATCGTTCTTATCGCCATGGCGTGGCTCGCGCCGGCAGCGTTCGCCGCGGACGCGAACTACCCGAACAAATCGATTCGCATCGTCGTGCCGTTTCCGCCGGGCGGCATTGCCGACGTGATGTCGCGCGTATTCGGACAGAAATTCACCGAGACATGGAGCCAGCCGGTCGTCATCGAGAACCGCACCGGCGCCGGCGGCAACATCGGCGCCGACATGGTCGCCAAATCCGCGCCCGACGGGCATACGCTGCTCATTGGGTACAACGGCCCGATCGCGGTCAACGTTTCCCTCTTCGACAAGATGCCGTACGACCCGCAGAAGGACCTCGCGCCGATCACGCTCGCGGTGACCGCGCCGCAATTCCTGACCGTGCACCCGAGCGTGCCGGCCAAGACGGTCGCCGAGCTGATCGCGCTCGCCAAGGCGCAGCCGGGCAAGCTTTCCTACGCGTCGATCGCAGTGGGCAGCGCATCGCACCTGACGATGGAGATGATGAAGACCGCCGCCCATGTGGACATCGTCCATGTCCCGTACAAAGGGTCGGCGCCCGCAGTCACCGATATCCTTGGCGGCAACGTGCAGACGGCGTTCTTCGTGCCGGGCAACGTGCTCCAGTACGTCAAGTCCGGGCAGATCAGGTTGCTCGCGTCCACCGGGCGCAAGCGCTTCGCAACCACGCCGACCGTGCCGACGATGATCGAATCCGGTTTCCCGGATTTCGAGGCGGTGGCGTGGATAGGTTTCCTCACAACGGGCGGAACGCCGCGGCCGATCATCGACCGATACAACCGCGAGATCGTGAAGATCCTCAACTCGCCCGACGTGCGCGACAAACTGCTGGCCGTCGAGTTCGAGATGGTCGCCGGCACGCCGGAGCAGTTCGGCGAATGGATCCGCACCGAGATCGCTCGGTGGGGCAAGGTCATTAAGCAAACCGGGGCGAAGGTGAACTAAATGGGTGACAAGCCAAAGGTTG
>JBKJMN010000272.1:0-5227 GCA_046596405.1 Burkholderiales bacterium | reverse complement strand
GAGCCACGAGCAGAGAATCACGATCAACGCGACCGACGCCATGATGATGTTGCGAGTGTTGTGCATTGCAGTCTCCTACGGAAAGTGGTGTCCGGCAGCAAGTATGCAGGCAATGGACCAAAAGGGTGCGCTGCGGCAGACGATGAGCGGGCGCCAGAGCAATCTGATCAATCCGGCAGTCGGCGACGGCACTACTTCCGGCAGTTTCACCGGAACTCGCAAGCGCAGCGTGCGGGGCGGAACCCCTCGGTACGAAAGGGGCTCAAGCCCGACTGCCCCCGCCAGACAATCCAGCGTGCTGACGCGCCTTGCGGGAAGCGAACCGTGTTCGCTAGTTCGCTTTGACCTTCGCTTCCTTCACCACGCGCTGCCACTTCTCGACGTCGCGCTTCAGCGTCGCCTGAAATGCCGCAGGCGGGCTGTCGTCGATGTCGAAGCCTTCGGAGATGAGGCGCTCCTTCAGGTCGGGTATTTTGGTCGCATGGCGGATTTCGGTGTTCCAGCGGTCGACGATAGTTTTCGGCAGGCCTTTGGGACCGAGCACGCCGTACCAAAGGACGACTTCGTAGCCGGGCACGCCGCCTTCGGCGACGGTCGGCAGATCGGGCAGTGCCGGCGAGCGTTTGGTGGTCGTGACGGCGATCGCGCGCAAACGGTTCGCGCGCACGAGGGGAATTGTAGCCGGCGCGCTGCCGAATATCAGCTGGATCTGGCCGCCTAACAGATCATTCAACGCCGGACCGGTGCCCTTGTACGCGATATGCGTCATGCGCGTGCCGGCGAGCAGGTCGAAGAGTTCGCCCGCCAGATGCGCGATGCCGCCATTGCCCGACGAGCCGTAGTTGAGCGCACCGGGCTTCGCCTTGGCAAACGCGACGAGCTCGGCGACGCTTTTGATCGGCACCGAGGGATGCAGCGCGACGATGAACGCCGTGTTGCCGATCAGGCCCATCGGCAGGATGTCGTTCACCGGATCGTAGGCGAGCTTGTAGATGGCTGCATTCGTCGCATAGCTTCCCGACATGATGATCGCCGTATAACCGTCGGGCGTGGCGCGCACCGTAGTCTCGACGCCTACCGTGCCGCCGCCGCCTGCGCGATTGTCGACGATAATGTTCTGCCCGAACGCTTCCGTCAGTTTCTGCGCGAGCAGGCGCGCGACGATGTCGGTGCCGCCACCCGGGGCAAACGGGACGATGAGTCTGACGGGCTTGGTTGGATAGACGGTTTGCGCGGACGCGCTGATCAAGGCCGTACCGAAAAACAGCGCGAGGGAGGTTCTCTGTATCACTTTACGCATTAGGATTTTCCATGCTGTGACGATGTGATCAAAGAGCCGATTTTTGCCACACCCTGCGCGTCGAGCGTTTCGAGCCGCTCGAGTAGCGCGATCAGTTCGCTGACGTGCGCGGGCGTCAGCGCGCGATTGAAACAGTCGAGCAATTTCTCGCGGTGGTCCGCGCTGGTCAGCGGCGGAGCGCCCCACGAGCCCTTGGGTTGGCGGCAGATTGCGTCTACGCGCCGGCCATCCGCGAGATCGGCTTCAATCGCGATATGCATATGGTGGAAGTCGCCCACGATAGATTCGTCCTGAGTGAGCGTGATCCTGCCGAGGAGATCGGCCATGTCGGCGCGGAAACGCCGTTCGTCGGTAAAGGTGTCGATGCCGACCTTGCCGTCGAGCATCGCCGCCGCCGCCGTGTACTGGAGGCTGAACTTGCCGGCAAGACCGCTCACAGGCTGCGGCCGGTCGATATATTTCATCACGGGCGAGACGATGCGCGCGCGCTCGATGCGCGCGCCGCGCGCGAGCCGGTGGATGTCGAGGCCCGCGTTGATCGCATAATGCGTGCCGAACTGCGACGGAAACAATTTGATCGCGAGCCCGGGATCGACCACGCGCCATGGCTTGCCGTACGCGAGCAAGCGCTCGGCGTCGAAGCGGTTCGCGTAAAACGTCGCGATCACGCCTTTATGCGCTTCGAGCACATCGGGGTTGGCCGTGAAGCCTCTTTGCGCGAGCAGCGCTGCGTCAAGCCCGCTCGCGGCCGCGTTGCCGCAATGCGTGCATTTCGTCATCGAGCCGACGTTCGCGAGCAGCGAGCCTGCTCGCGACGCCGCGATGCCGAGCGCGTGGCGCATGCCGTTGACGTCGAGACCGAGCAGCGTCGCCGCGACGATCGCGCTGCCGAATACGCCCGCAACCCCCGGCGGGTGAAACAACAGGTGCTCGGGCACGAACTGGTCGCCCGCGTACTGCAGGCGGCCCTGGATCTCGAGGCCTTTCGCCACCGCGGTGATGATCTCGCGCCCGCTTGCGCCGTTGAGATCGGCGAGTGCGAACGCGACGGGCACCGTCGGCGATACCGCGTGCGTCGGCGGACTCCACATCGGCTCGAAGTCGAGCACGTGCGTGGCCATCGCGTTGAGGTTTGCCGCCTGTACGACCGATGCCTTGAAGCCCGCCCCCCACACGGCTGCCTGCGGCGTGCCGCCGAGGCTCTTCGCATGTGCGATCGCGATCGTGACCGGCTGCTCGCGGCCGCCCGCGAGCGCGACGGCGACCCCGTCCTGGATCGCCTGCTTGACGCGCAACACGCATTCGTCGCCGAGCGATTCATAGCGCGTCGCCTGCATGATTTCGCAAATGTCGTTGGTCAGCCCCACTATTGGTGCTCCTCCGGTATATCGATCGCCGCCTGGTGCGGCGGTGGTGAATTTATAGCACAACACGTGGGATTTAAAGATGGCGGGCCGGAGCAGCGCGCCAGCGCAGGAACGGCCGGCCGGCGCTACGCGCCCACTTCGTTTATTGGTTAGACTCACGCGATGTCGCTCAATTTCGCTTTGGCCCTCGCGTTGTTCAACATGAGCAGCATGCGCGCGGGCCGGGTGTTGCTGGTGCTCTATGCGCTCCAGTTAGGTGCGGCGCCCGCAACGGTGGGCTTGCTGGCGGCGACCTTCTCCGCGTTTCCCGCGCTTCTGTCGTGGCATGCGGGCAAGCTCGCCGACCGTTTCGGCTCGCGCTGGCTGCTCATGATAGGCGCGCTCGGCGGTGGGCTCGGCATCCTGATCCCGTATTTCTGGCCCGGCATGTCGGCAATATTCATCGCCGCGGCCGCGAATGGCATATCGCTCTCGATTTACAACGTGTCGCTGCAGAACGTGGTCGGACTGCTCTCGACGCCGCAGAACCGCACCCAGAGTTTCAGCAACTACAGCCTCACGAATTCCGTCGGCAGCCTCGCCGGGCCGTTGATCGCCGGCTTCTCGATCGAGCACCTCGGCTACACGTCGTCGTGCATTCCGCTCGCGCTGCTCGCATTGGCGCCGTTGGCCATGCTGTCCCTATGGGGCCACGCGCTGCCCAAAGGCCGCGGCCGCGTCAAGGACGAAGGCGGCGGCATCCGCGACATGCTCGCGACCAAAGGCGTGAGCCGCACGCTCGCGACGAGTAGCCTGCTCCAGACCGGCCAGGATTTGTTTCAGTTTTATTTGCCGGTCTATGCGCACGGCGCGGGACTATCCGCGTCGGCGATCGGCGTGGTGCTCGCGATGAATTCCGCCGCTGCCTTCGTGGTAAGGCTGGGGCTCGCGCGGCTGATTGCAAAATTTAATGAAGACAGGGTGCTCGCCGGCGCGTTTTTCGTCGGCGCCGTGAGCTTCGGGCTGCTGCCGTTGTTTTCGAGCGCAACGATGCTCGCGATCATGGCCTTCGCGTTCGGCCTTGGCATGGGCTGCGGCCAACCGATTGTGACGATGCAGATGTTCACCAATTCGGTGGCGGGGCGGTCAGGGGAGGCGCTCGGCCTGCGCATGGCGGTCAACCACCTGACGCGCGTCGTCGGCCCGGTGATATTCGGGGTCGTCGGCTCGGCGTTCGGGCTGCCGGCGGTCTTCTGGGTCAACGGGTTAATGCTGGGCGGCGGCGGCGCGCTCAGCCGTACGCGCGAAACCGCTGGCACGAAGCAGAAAAAGTAGGTCTAATGTGAACGCCTTGAAAAAGGAGGAGCCATGTTCAAGCACATTTTGATGCCGACCGACGGGTCCGGCCACTCTGAGCGCGCGATCGAGCGCGGTATCGAGCTCGCCAAACTTTGCGGATCCCGAGTCACCGGCATACACGTCGTGCCGGATTACCGCATGACGATGGCGGAGGACAGCTCCTACGATCCGACGCTGCCCGGCAAAATGGCCGAAGAAGCACGCACCCGCGCCGAGAGCTTTCTCGCTTTCTTCAAAAAAACCGCGGCTGCGCAGGGCGTTCAATGCGACACCGAGATCGCGACCAACTCCCAGCCGTTCGACGCCATCATCAACACGGCTAACGAGCGGCACTGCGATCTCATCATAATGACGTCGCATTCGCGCAAAGGCCTGGTGTCGCTGCTGATGGGTAGCGAGGCGACCCGCGTCCTGCACCGCGCATCGATCCCGGTGCTGGTGTTCCGCGCATTGATGAGCGCCGACCATCCCGACAAGAAGCCGGCCGCCGACGCCAAGTAGATTGACGGCGTAATTCTGCATGAAAGGGCCCGCTATGTACTTAGCCGCGCTGCTGATTTGGCTGGCGGGATGCGCGGCGCATGCGGCCGAACTCGCGGCGCCGCTGTTCGGCGGCGAAATCGCGAAGCAGGAAGAGATATACAAGAGCACGGGCGCGCAGAGGCCCGACGGTTACGTGGTCGACCGCTCGCTCAACGCCTACACGCAGGCGCTCGCCGCTGGCTTCGACCGCGCGCTCGCGCTTTTGCGCCCGGTCGATCGCTGGCTCGATATCGGCGCGGGACGCGGCAATGCGATACTCGATTACTACACGCCGAAATTCGACATGCTGCATTTCGAAGGGCGCGCGGAGCGCGGCAGCAAGGCGCAGGCGGTCGCGATGTCCATCGAAGACCGCCGGATGCCGGAATGGCATGCCAAAGCGGCGGCGCTTGCGCCCGACAAGATTCGCTACCTCGCGGGCCGGCGCTTGCGCGAATATACGGTGCCCGAACTCGGCAAATTCAAGCTCATCACCGACGTGGTCGGCGGATTTTCGTACACGCGCGATTTGTCACTGTTCATGGAAAACGTGCTGGCGCTGCTCGAATTAAACGGCAGCTTCTTCACGGTGTTGGCGGACGTGGATGCGGAACAGGGCGCGCACGAACCTTTCTACGCCGGCGCGCCTTTCCTGACCGCGATCGCCGGCGCCGACGGCTCCGCGGTGAAAGTCTGCGCC
>JBKJMN010000015.1:0-4107 GCA_046596405.1 Burkholderiales bacterium | reverse complement strand
GCGCTGGGCGAGCGTCAACTGGATATCGCCGGTGCCCGGTGGCAGATCGACTACGAGGTAATCGACGTCACGCCAGTTGGTCTCGTTCAGCAACTGCTCGAGCGCCTGCGTGACCATCGGGCCGCGCCACACCATCGGCGTTTCGACATCGATCAGGAATCCGATCGACATCGCCTGGATGCCGTGGCCTTCCATCGGCTCCAGCCGTTTGCCGTCGCGGGTTTCGGGCCGCCCGCTGATACCCAGCATGGTCGGTTGGGAAGGGCCGTAGATGTCGGCATCGAGCATGCCGACGCGCACCCCCTCGGCAGCCAGCGCGAGCGCGAGATTGACGGCCGTCGTGCTCTTGCCGACGCCGCCCTTGCCTGAAGCGACGGCGATGATGTTCTTGACGCCGGGAATCAGCTTCACGCCGCGCTGGACCGCGTGCGACACGATTTTCATCGTGACGTTGGCGGTGACGCTACCGATGCCGGGAATGGTTTTCAGCCGGGCGACGACCTGCTTGCGGATCGGCTCGATCTGGGTCTTGGCCGGGTAGCCGAGCAGGATGTCGAGCGCCACGTTGTCGCCATCGACTTTGATGTTGCGCGCTTCCTTGCCGGTGACATAGTCCTTGCCGGTGTTGGGATCGATCAATTCTTTGAGCGCTGACTGAACTTGCTGTTCGGTGATTGCCATTGGGGGGTAAATCCTCGGAGCGGGTGAGGGCGGAAGTTTAAACAATTACCGGCGCAAAGCCCATCAATACCGTGTGAAACCATTTAATCGTCAGGGGTTTGTTACAATCCTGCGCTCACCAGGCCCCGCGCTCATGACCCGTAAAATCTTCGCCACCACCGCCCTCCTGGACTTACAAACGGCAGTCCAGAATCAAATCGCTCCCTCGCAAATTCGAGGAGCGGGCGCACTATGACACGCCGTCTGTTTGTTACGACCGCACTGCCGTACGCCAACGGGTCGTTCCATATCGGCCATATCATGGAGTACATCCAGGCCGATATCTGGGTGCGATTTCAGCGCATGCAAGGCAACGAAGTGCATTTCGTGTGCGCCGACGACGCGCACGGCGCGCCCATCATGCTCAAGGCCGAAGCCGAAGGCACCACACCCGAGCAACTCGTCACGCGAATCGGCGGGGAACGCAAAAAATACCTCGACGGCTTCCATATCGAGTTCGACAACTGGCATTCGACGCATTCGCCCGAAAACACCGAGCTGTCGCAGGACATTTACCGCCGGCTCAAGCAGGCGGGCCTCATTTATTCGAAGCCGGTCGAGCAATTCTACGACCCGGTCAAGAACATGTTCCTCGCCGACCGCTACATCAAAGGCGAGTGTCCGAAGTGTGGCGCGAAAGACCAGTACGGCGACGCGTGCGAGGTGTGCGGGTCGGTCTATACGCCGACCGATCTCAAGAATCCGTACTCGACGTTGTCCGGCGCAACACCGGTCCTGAAAACGTCAGAGCACTTCTTCTTCAAGTTGTCGGACCGGAAATGCGTCGATTTCATCAAGCAATGGCTCGACCAGCCGGGCCGGCTCCAGCCGCAGGTAGCGAACAAGGCGAAAGAGTGGCTTGAAGGCAAAGATGACAAAGCGCTCAACGACTGGGATATCTCACGCGACGCTCCCTACTTCGGCATCCCGATTCCCGACGCCCCGGGCAAATACTTCTACGTCTGGCTGGACGCACCGGTCGGCTATCTCGCGAGCTTCAAAAACTATTGCGCGAAGAAGGGCCTCGACTTCGAGAAATTTCTGGCCGATCCGCAGTCCGAGCAGATTCATTTCATCGGCAAGGACATCATCTACTTTCACACGCTCTTCTGGCCGGCGATGATGCATTTCGCCGGCAAACCGTACAAGGTGCCGGACAATATTTTTGTGCACGGTTTCATCAACACCGCGTCCGGCGAAAAAATGTCGAAAAGCCGCGGCACCGGCTTGAGCCCGCTGCGCTATCTCGACGTTGGCTTGAATCCCGAATGGCTGCGTTATTACATCGCGGCCAAGCTCAATGCGAGCGTCGAGGACATCGATTTCAATCCCGATGATTTCATGGCGCGGGTCAACAGCGACCTGGTCGGCAAGTACATCAACATTGCCAGCCGTTGCGCGGGTTTTCTAAAGAAGTTCGATGGCATGCTGACGACCGGCCCGACGCATGCGTCCGTCGCCAATCTGCAGGAGCATGCCGCAAAAATCCAGGCCGCATACAACGAGCGCGAATACGGACACGCGCTGCGGATGATCATGGCACTCGCGGATCAGGTGAACCAGTTCGTCAACGACGCGAAGCCGTGGGAAATGGCGAAAGATCCCGCGCAGAAACAACCATTGCACGAGGTCTGCTCGCAGGCGATCAACGCGTTCAGGCTGCTGACGCTGTATCTGAAGCCGGTGATGCCCGCGCTCGCCCGCAGCGTCGAGGCGTTCCTCAACGTCAAACCGTTAGGATGGGACGATGCCGCCACGTTGCTTCCCGACGGCCATCGCATCAACGACTACAAGCACTTGATGACCCGCGTCGAGGATAAGCAACTCAACGCGCTGTTCGCTGACGCTCCGTCCATCATTCTCCCTCATCCTCAGTCCTTCTCCCGGGGGGAGAAGGAAGATTTAGGCTCCCCTCCATCTTCGGGCGAGGGGCAGAATAAAGCTCTAGTCCCCCCTCTATCTCCGGGAGAGGGGAAGAATAAAGCTCCAGTCCCCCCTCTACCTCCGGGAGAGGGGAAGAATAAAGCTCTAGTCCCCCCTCTACCTCCGGGAGAGGGGCCGGGGGTGAGGGAAGGTATTAACGGGGGTGAGAGGAAATCGAAAAGCCGTCCCCTGCCCGAATACCTTCTAGGCTTCGCGCGCAAGCTGCGCCAGGAGCAAACCGATGCCGAACAGTTGATCTGGGGCCTGCTGCGCGATCGTCGACTCGCCCGGGCCAAGTTCCGGCGCCAACACCCGATCGAAATTGATGGAAAAAAATACATACTCGATTTTTACTGCGACGAATTGAAACTCGCGGTAGAGCTCGACGGCGGCCAGCATCAGGAAGCTGCCAGCCGCGACGACGCACGCACGGCTGCTCTGGATAAGGCAGGCATCACAGTCGCACGTTTCTGGAACAACGATGTTCTGCAGCAGACGGATGCCGTCCTTGAATCTTTATGGAATGCAATCATGGATAAATCTCCACCAGGCAAAACCCCTCCCTCACCCCCGGCCCCTCTCCCGGGGGGAGAGGGGAGCAGACACTCACCCCCGGCGGCGTTCCCGGGGCGAGAGGGGAGCGGGCACGCTGCTGATGCAGCGCAAATCACGATCGACGACTTCACCAAGATCGATCTGCGCATCGCTAGAATTGCGAATGCCGAGCACGTCGAAGGCGCCGACAAACTGCTGAAGCTGACGCTCGACGTAGGCCCGCTCGGCACGCGCCAGGTATTCGCCGGTATCAAGTCGGCGTACGATCCCGCGACGCTGGTGGGCAAGCTGACCGTCGTCGTCGCCAACCTCGCGCCGCGCAAAATGAAATTCGGGTTGTCCGAAGGCATGGTGCTCGCCGCGTCGGGCGACACGCCGGGGATTTTCCTGCTGTCGCCGGATGCCGGCGCACAGCCGGGGATGCGGGTGAAATGACGCATACCAGTGCGTCATCCCGGCGCACGCCGGGATCCAGAAAGTAAAACGCCCATGCGCATAGAAAAAGTCGAAGCCGTCGCGATCTCGATTCCGCTGAAGAAAAACTTCGGCGGCGCCACCTACGACGTGAAGAAGCGCTGCACCATCGTCACGCGCATTTACGCGGGCGGGCTGGTCAGCGAAGTCTATAACGGCGACAACCGCGCGCACGGACCGGAACTCGTGCGCATCATCCAGAAGCTGCTCGCCCCGCTCGCGATCGGCGAAGACATATTCGCGATCGAACGGCTGTGGGAAAAAATGTTCGCGCTGACCCACGCGTACGGCGACCGCAAGAATCTCCTCGAAGCGATCTCGTGCATCGACTGCGCAGTGTGGGACCTGCACGGCAAGGCGCTCGGAAAAAGTATTCGTCAGTTGCTCGGCGGCTATCGCACGAAGCTGCCGATCATTTCGATCGGCGGCTATTAC
>JBKJMN010000436.1:0-4444 GCA_046596405.1 Burkholderiales bacterium | reverse complement strand
GGATTTTCATGGCGTCGCCGGCTACGGTCGCTGCGTCCGCGATTAGCGGTGTCATTACCGATCCTCGGGAGTTTCTAAGCTAAAGCTTTCACCGCCAAGGACGCAAAGGATGCGAAGGAAGAGCAAAAAAGATGAAAACGCCCTCCAATTGTCATTGCAAGCGGTCCATAGCGTGGGGCTTGTCATTGTCCGACTTCGTGTTTTCCTTTGCGTCCTTCGCGGTTCACGATTGAGGTTTGAGTGGAATTCAAAGCGAGAATCTGGAAATTTCCAGCGAACATCAACACCGACCTGATCCTGCCGGGCGGCTCGATTTATTTGAGCCAGGCGGAGCAGGCGCGGCTCGTGTTCAAGGCGAACCGGCCAGGTTGGAACGATCTCGTCGAGCCGGGCGACATCATCGTGGCGGGTCGCAATTTCGGCATGGGCTCGAGCCGGCCGGCGTCGCGGTCGCTGAAAAACCTCGGCATCGGCTGCGTGCTCGCCGAGTCGATTAACGGATTATTTTTCCGCAATTGCGTCAACTACGCGTTTCCGGCGATGGAATGCCCCGGCGTGGCCGAACTCTTCACTGAAGGCGACGTGGCAGAGGTGGACTTTGCCACCGGCGCGGTGCGCAACGCCACGACCGGCAAGGCGCTGACGGCCAGGGTGCTGCCGGCGAAGCTGCTGGAACTCTTGAAGGCGGGCGGCATTTACCCGTTGCTCGAGATGAAAGGTATCATCGAGCCTGTGGCGTAGCGTTTTTTGGTTTTCCATCCCATTCGAATTTGCAGAGGTGACCTCATGAGCGGCTATCCAAAAATCATTCATACCGAAGAAGGCATGCGCGACGGGCTGCAGATCGAAAGTCCCGACATTCCGCTCGACGCCAAGGTCCGCCTCCTGAATGCGCTGTCCGAGACCGGCCTCAAGGAAATCGCGGTCGGTTCGTTCGTGAGCCCGAAATGGACTCCGCAGATGGCCTGCATGGACGATCTCGTGAAGGCGTTTACTCCCAAGCCCGGCGTGCGCTACACCTATACGGCGCTGAACGACAAAGGTCAGGACCGCGCCGCGGAATATACGCCGCCGCTGTCGCCCAAAGCCCACGAGTACTCGACCCGCGTCGACATGTGCGACGTGTTCGCGCAGCGCAACACCAATCGCACGCAGGCCCAGCAGATCGAAGCGTGGCCGAAGATGATCGAGAAGGCCAAGTCGAAGGGCGCGAAAGACGGCGGCCTGAACGTCAGCAACTGCTTCGGCTCCAACTGGACCGGCGAAGTGCCGACGGAAAAGCTGATGAGCATGTTCGACCGCATGATCCAGGCGTGGAGCGACGCCGGCCTGACGGTGACGCGCGTCGGGTTTTCGGATGCGACGGGCTGGAATATGCCGCATCAGGTCGAGCGCACGCTCGTGGAGGTCAAGAAACGCTGGCCGGCGATCACCGACTTCAACCTGCATCTGCATAATGCAAGGGGCACCGCGCTGGCGTCCATCTATGCGGCGTTGCGCGTCCTCGACAGCGGCGACACCATGCGCCTGCAAACCTCGATCGGCGGCATGGCGGGTTGTCCTTACTGCGGAATGGGCCAGGCGGCGATGATGATCGCGACCGAAGACCTGATGCACATGCTGCAGGAAATGGGCATCCATACCGGCGTCGATCTTTACAAGCTTATTGAAGTCGTATGGATGGCCGAAGAAGTGGTCGGTCATCCGCTCTATGGTTTCGTCTCGAAAGCAGGTCCGCGGCCGCACTTCGACAAGCTCTACGCAATGGATATGCCGCGCATCGAAACGCTCGCCCAGGCGAAGCATTTCATTCTCGGGCCGAAAGCGTACGAGGGCGCGGCATCGCCGTGGGTCAAGCCGATCACGAGCTGGCAGCGGCCCGAATCGCTGAGCGCGGACAAGGCGCCGGCCACGGCGCCCGCGCCGTTGCGCGCCGTATCAAAGTAGCATGGCATCAAGTGAAGCCGCGCGGCAGCAAAAGCTGCCGCTCGAAGGCGTGCGTGTTCTCGAGTTGAGCCACATCGTCGCCGGTCCGTCCGGCGGCATGATCCTCGGCGATCTCGGCGCGGAAGTCATCAAGATCGAGCATCCCATCACCGGCGACACCGCGCGCAGCCAGTCGAACGCGGGGCAGACGTTTTTTTCGTTCAACCGCAACAAGCAATATCTCGCGCTCGATCTCAGGAAAGATGCGGGCAAGAAAATTTTTGGCGAGCTGGTCGCGAAAGCCGATGTCGTCCTCGACAATTTTGCCCCCGGCGCATTGAAGCGCCTCGGCCTCGATTACGAATGGGGGCGCAGTGTCAACAAGCGCATCATTTACTGCTCGGTCAAAGGTTTTCTGCCCGGGCCGTACGGCGACCGGCCGTTTCTGGACGAACTCGCGCAAATGGGCGGCGGCCTCGCGTACCTGACGGGTTTTGAGGGCCAGCCGATGCGCGCCGGCGCGTCGATCACCGACATCGGCGCCGCGACGTACGGCGTGATCGGGATTTTGTCCGCGCTGTACCGGCGCGAGCGCACCGGCGAGGGCGACTCGATCGAAGCCGGCCTCTACGAGACCATCGTGTTCTGGATCAGCCAATACGTGCTCGGCGCACAGTTGACCGGCATCAATCCGCCGCCGCGGGGCTCACGCTCGAGCGGCATGGGCGCCAACATGGGCTGGGGCGTCTACCGGTTGTTCCCGACCAAAAACGGCCGCGACATTTTCATTGCGGTAACCGGCAACCGGCACTGGACCGGGCTCTGCGATGCGCTGGGCTTCGCCGACTGGCGCGACTCCACGGAGTTCAACAGCAACAAGAAGCGCGGCGCGCACAAACCGCGCATCAATGAACGCGTCGCCGCAGCGGTCGTCAAACTCGAGTACGACGACATCGCCGCGCGCCTTTACAAAGCGCTCGTGCCGTATTCGCCGGTCAACACGCCGCTTGACCTCGTCGAGGAAAAGCATCTGAAAGAAGCCGGCCACTGGATGCATCTGAAAGTCGGCGGCAAGCCATACAAGCTGCCGAAGCTACCGTTCGCAATGGGACGCACGGCCGAATTCGCAGTGCGCGAGCAGCCCGGCGGTCTCGGCGCGCACACCGATTCGATTCTCGCGACGCTCGGCTATTCCCCGCAGCAGATCGAAGCGCTTAAGGCCGAGAAAATCGTGCTGCGCTCGGACCGCATGCTGAACACCGATCCGAGCGACGCGGAGAAATGAACTGATACCGTCTCGCCCCGCTTGCGGGTGAGGGCGGGTGAGGGGACTACGTCGTGTTGAACAAGCTATGCAATCACGGTTCGATTTTTGCCGTAGTTTTCTGCAGCGCCGCCGCCGCCCAGAACTATCCCGCGAAACCCATCCGCTTCATCATCACCGGCGGCGCCGGCGGTAGCACCGACGTGGTCGCGCGCGTCGTTGGCGACAAGCTCGCTGGCGCTCTCGGGCAACCCTTCGTTTACGACAACCGGCCGGGGGCTTCCGGCATCATCGCGGCCGAGACTACGGCGCGGTCCGCGCCTGACGGCTACACGATGTACCTGGGCACCACCGGCGGGCTTGCGATCAACGTGAGCTTGTTCAAGAAGCTGCCGTACGATCCGATCAGGGATTTTGCGCCGGTCTCGCTGGTCGGCACGCAGCCCTATATGCTCGTGGTGCATCCGTCGGTGCCCGCGAAGTCGGTCAAGGACCTGATCGCGCTGGCAAAAAAAACGCCGGGTCAGATTTCTTTTTCGCACACGGGCGTCGGGTCCGCGACTCATCTGGCGGGGGCGCTGCTGGAAGGCGATGCCGGCGTCACGTTCCTGTCGGTTCCGTACAAGTCGCCCGCGCACTTTACCGCGGTGATTGCAGGCGAGGTGTCGTTCACAATCACGAGCGTGTACCTGTCCTGGACGCAGGTGCAGGCCGGCAAATTGCGCGCGCTCGCCGTCACGGGCAAGCACCGTTCGGGGGTCGCGCCCAACGTGCCGACGATTATCGAGTCCGGCATTCCCGGTTATGAAATGGGCAACTGGTACGGCTTTCTGATGCCCGGAGCGACGCCGGCAGCGATCGTTAGTCTCGTCAACGCCAGGACGATTGAGGTGCTCAGGCGTCCGGATACCCGCGCAGCGCTGTTGAAAGCCGAAGTGGATCCAGTCGGCAACTCGCCGCAGGAGTTTGCGAAATTCATTGCGGATGAAACGGCCAAGTACGCCGCGCTCATCAAGCACGTGAAAATTAAGCCGGAATAGCGCGGGGTTTCACCAGCTGAATGACGACTGAGCCTAGGCTACCCCATATTTTTTGATTATCTCTTCGTTGAATTTCAAGCCGAGCCCCGGCTTGTCAGGCACGACGAGATCGCCTTTTTCCATCACCGGAATTTCCTCCCACAGCGGAATCGACCACGCGATGTATTCGACGGTCAGGCCGTTCGGAATGCCCGCGATCAGGTGCACGTGCAGC